>JBJELO010000161.1:0-40200 GCA_051879195.1 Lachnospiraceae bacterium | reverse complement strand
GCAGCATTTTCTTTTTTGTATTTTTCTTCATTATGATTGTAACTCCCTTCCCTGCTGCAGCAGAGCCTATCGCTGCAGCACAGTATGTTCGCAGAACCGGTTCCTCCTGCAGTATCATTTATCCCGTTTACGCTTCAGTCTTTCACCAGAAACGGACTTTCCAGACCGTTATCTTCCATAAAACCGACCACTTCCATAACAGAACGGTAATCGCTGTTAATACAGTAAATAATCGCCTGATCCACCGGAATCTTGGGATAGAGGATCCCCGTCTGCGCAATCTCCAGCGCTCTGTTTGTTGCCTCCAGATCCATATGGGCGGCGATGCACAGCTGTACCACCGGATATTTTCCCGGATTTTTCTTATCGCCCCGAAGCAGTTCATGGGCATAACTTTCCGATAAACCGCAGGTACGGGCAATCTGTGTCTGGGAAAGCTCCCGATGAGCTGCCAGCCAGGCATTAAAATAATCTCTCAGTGAACTGTATGTTAAATCATTCTCATGTTTCCGGACAAACCGCCGGAACGCATTGGGATTCCCCCCGGTCTTCCCAAGCTCCCGCAGCAGTTCCGCCGTTTTCTCTTCCTTTTTTCGCTGCATAATATCAATCCCTTTTGATTTGCTTTATCACGTGAAAACAAGTATACTATTCATATTCATTGTAATAATTTTTCACAGTCAGGTCAATCCTGACTTTCAAAGGAGCCCTGTCATGTCACTGGAAGATTTATGCACACTGTCCTATTATAAAAAAGTTGCAGATATTGATTCTTCAAAAAATGTCAGCCTGGTTCAGCATACGCAGAACCACCGTTTTTATGTTCGGAAGATACTGGAGATTTACAATGCGGAGATCTATCGCTGGCTGCAGCAATCCAACTACATTTATTTTCCGAGGGTATATGAATGTGTGGAAATGGAAAATGAAATGTCTGTACCATGTCTTACAGTGATTGAAGAATACATACCCGGAGAAACATATGAGGACATTTTCCGGGAACAGGGACCGCTTTCGGAGGAGAAAGCTGTAGAACTTGGAATTGAGCTCTGCCGGGCGTTATCCACCATTCATGCGTTAAATCCTCCGGTTATCCACCGTGATGTAAAACCTTCCAACATGATCCGGCAGCGGGACGGGCACCTCTGCCTCATCGATTTCAACGCCGCAAAGACATACAATTCTCAAAAACAGACAGATACCGTGGTTATCGGAACAGACGGTTTCGCCGCACCGGAACAGTACGGATACCGCCAGTGCGTGATCCAGACTGATATTTACGGAATCGGTGCTTCCATGAATTATCTGCTGACGGGAAGGACCGCCAGAGAACAGCTGTATACCGGAGCACCGATTTCCGCACGGGAACAGATTCCGTTTCCCACATCGGGACAGATTCCCTTTTCCGTATCAGAACAGGCTCCGTCTATGACCTGGCAGCGCGGGCAGAACCTGCTGTCTCATATTATAGAAAAAGCCACGGCATTTGAACCATCAGGCCGTTATCAAAATGTACAGGAAATGATGGAAGAGCTGGAAAGATGTCTCGTTCTATTACGTAAAAACGTAGATAATGCTACGTATAAAACCATCACAGATATGACAAATATTCCTCCAGAACCCGCAAACATTTCCCCGGATAATGAGGAAACTGTTTCTGCAAAGCCATTTTCTGAAAAATCATCTTCTGCAAAATTGTCTTTTATAAAATCTGTTTTTGTTAAAACCGCACCGGAATATCCCCGCCCCTGGCAGAAATACCTGCCTCCCGGATTTCGCAGTCTCAGTTTTACCCATATAATCCCGGCCATCTTCGGATATCTGCTGATTTTCGCAATTGGTTCCGGTACCGTCGTGACTGATGAAAACGGCGCTGCCGTAACAGGGATGCAGCTCTGGATGAACCGTGCCTGCGTAACCGCTCTGATGCTGCACGCAGTATGTTTTCTCTGCAACTATCTGAACATACGTGAAAAAGCACCCTTTATGAAACAGATCCGTCAAAAACCCGTCAGACTTTTACTTTCTGCGGGGTACGTAGTCCTGATTGTTTTCTTCTGGGTGTTCGTGTCTGTTTTTCTGGAAGTACTGTTTTTCTCATAAGATACTGTTTGCTTCATAAACAGCACGAATCATAAATTTCCTTCACCTGTTTTACAGACATTTACACCACAGTAAATACTACGCTGCCAGCGCACCTTCTGGCAGCTTTTTTTCTGTATAATAATTCTGATTACATCGCTGCTGTAACGAAAGTAACAGTGAACGTAACTGTTCAAACTTCTGCTTAACCATCTTTATTTCTCAGGCGAAATCTGAACAGTTACAAACGCAGCGAAGAAAGTGAGGAAATTATGGCAGAAAACAAGACAAAACAATGCAGACACTGCAAATCGGAAATTGATGCAAAGGCGAGAGTCTGCCCGCACTGCGGCAAAAAGCAGAAACGGGGTATTCTTTCCAAAATCCTGATCGCAGTCGTAGTTCTTCTGGTGCTTGCGGCAGCTTTCGGAAAGGGAGATGACACCAGTAATTCAAAAAAGGCGGTGACCGACGCTGCGAATACAGCCGGCGAAGGACAAAACAGCGCTGCCGCAGACCAGATCGTCGAAAGCGGCAAAGGAAGCGCAGAAAATTCCGAAAATAAAGATAACAGCGATAATAACAGCAGTACCGAAACCTCCGGACTTCCCACGATTCAGGAAACCGTTCTCATCGATGAGAAACAGGTTAAGGTAACCGCTCTGGAGTACGTGGAAGATTCTCTCTGGGGACAGGGTATAAAAGTGAAAGTCGAAAACAGCAGCAAAGAAAACATCGCCGTTACCCTTGATTCCATGTCGGCAAATGATTACATGGTCACAGACGACCTGTTTTACTGCGATGCGGCGGCCGGGAAATCGGCCAACGATACCATCTGGCTGTCGGATTCTTTCCGCCGGACCGCAGGAATCGAAACCGTTGCCGATATAATCATGAATTTCCATGTCAGCAGCAGCGACAGCTACGACACACTTTTCACGGTAAAAGATGTGGAATTGAAAACCAGCGCTTCCGGCACAGTCAAACAGCCCGCTCTGGATGAGGGCAAAGAACTCTATAATAAAGACGGCATCCGCATTCTGGCTCAGTATGTGGATGAGGATACCTTCCTCGGAACCGCAGTGCAGGTTTTCATGGAAAATACCTCCAAACGGGACGTAATCATCCAGTGTGAAAATATGTCCATCAACAACATGATGGTGGAGGGATATTTCTCTACTCAGGTCAATTCCGGGAAAATGGCCATCGATACCATCGATGTTCTCTCCTCCGACCTGGAAGAGAACAACATCACTCAGGTTCAGGATGTGGAACTGAATCTGCTGATCCTTGACCCTGACAGCTTTGAAAGACTTGCCGAATCCGGCGTGGTATCTTTCAGCGTGAAATAGCGTACAACATCGCAATCCGGTTATACAACTAACGGAGAAGGGGCTCGACAGCCCCTTCTCCGTTAATCTCAATAACTCAATCTACTCATTCCATTTTGCTTCTTTTATCCAGTTCTTCAAGTACAGTTACACCGGAAATCTGATTAAGTGAATTTGAAAATAATACAACCGAAGGGTTTTCTTTTTGTAAAGATTCTATACATTTAATTTTTCGTTCCTCAGCAACATCCAGACAGTGGCTCAAAAGAATCGCATCCGCATTCCGAATCTGATTCACATAAAATTCGCCGAAATTCTTCATGTAAACTTTATGTTTTTTTGCGTGAACTACTGTTAAACAGCCCGTTAGATAAACATCCGGCCGATTCATCTTTCTTACAAGCTTCATTAGTTCTGTCAATCCGGCCGCTCCGCCTGGTTCAATAAAAATTCGGTCGGGATGTAATTTTTGTAATGTATCTTCTATAACATATTTAAGATTTGCCGCCAGATTACAGCAAATACATCCTGATCCCATAAGAACCAGAGCTTCGCTCCCATTCTGCAGCAAATTTTCATCAACTGCAATTTTTCCAAATTCATTTTCGATAACAGCTACTGTTTTTCCCTGACATGTTTCTTTCAAAAGTTTGTTTATGAGGGTTGTTTTTCCCGCTCCTAAAAAACCAGATACTATCGTAATTTTTGTCATAACCTGCCTCTGCTTCACAGATTACAGTTCTGATTTTATAATTCAATTGCATTTTTCATGCGGTAAGGCAGTAATTCCCCGAAAAGAGTCTGGAATTTTTTTCCTCTAAGGACAGGGTCTGAGCACAGAAAGAATCCAAAGAATACATATCCCTGATGATAACACCCATACTCATCAATGCATCTCCTGATTTCCTCACGGATCATCTCGTCTGTTGCGTTTTCTGTGGCTACCGGTCCGTTGGAATCAAAACCTCCGCTGAAAGTAATTCTATCACCATATTTTTGGATCATACCGGCAATATCATTAGACACTTGGACAGAACTCCACTGATCTACCCCGATTTCAATAAAATCTTCCACCAGGGGCTCCGCATAACCGCAGGTATGCTGAGTGACCAGCATGCCCATATCTTTCACTGCATCATAAAGTCTTTTATGATGTGGTTTAAGCAGTTCACGATAGCAATCCGGTGACATGAAAAGCCCTCTTTCTGTAGCGATATCTTCATAATTATTAAAAATATCTGCATTATAATATTTTTTAACCTGAGAAGCAAAATCAATTTTATAATCTGTCAATTTCTTAAAAAAATCATCACATGCTTCCGGTTCTTCAATCAGAGATATCAATGCATTTTCAAATCCCATCAATGCCGCCAGACGCTCAAATATACCATTTCCACATCCAAATTCAACCAGTTTTTCGTTGCGGTCAACACCAGCAAGATCCGCTTTTGCATGTCCTTCCCAGTCATAAGCAGCCAGATCCGGGAATTTGACGTTTTTCCAATCACAGATATCTTCAAGTACAAACTCATTCGGCGCAGGAATAGGAGCATCGTTACCCGATTCCGGTGTAACCCAACGTACTCCAAAACCATCGTATCCTCCGCCGGCAGGCCCCTTTTCAATCCATGGACCTACTTCTCCTCCAAATCCCAGGATCGCACAATCTCTTTGAGCGCTTGGAACGAAAGCAGTTTTCTCATGCATAAAACTTCTCAGATAATTTTCTTTTGCAGAAATCATATAAATCCTCCTATCTGTATTCTTCAAATGACGATTTTCCTGTTACTCTCTTCATAAAGGATTCTGCGCAACGAACATCATACTTCTCCCACATGAAGATATTTTTGTTTTTTATCCTTTAAATTTTCCGTAATCTTTTTCGTAAAAACAGCATTGGCAATTTCATTCCTGTGTTCCAGTTTTCCCGCATAACGCATTCTGGATCGCTGTTGTTCCTCATCCGAAAACTGATATCGGAATCCACCTTCCTGTCTGACTATATTTCCTGTGATGCCGCAGATTGCACATTCCACTTTATCTGTCCCTGGATAAACTTTCATAAGATTCTGATGACAAACCGGACAGGCACCTTCTCCGTCTCCTCTCCACATCGTCCGTTTTTCTGGTGAATCACAGGCAAGAGCATCAATGATATGCTGTGCCATTTCATCCATCCGGTACATCTGCTCCGGAACGCCCAACACATGATCCGCATTCTGCGCGCCAAAATAAGTATACGCATCAATCACGTCTGTTCCGGTAGACATCATGCATTCATACATGACAGGAATCCCCATTACCGTCCAGTTTTCGGTACTTGCACCGCCAACAGCAAGCAGACATCCTATCCTGGGCTTAAAAACTCTTTCATCCGGTAGATTTTCCAAACCTTTACCCTGCGCAATTCTGGTTTTTCTGGCTTCTGTCAGAAAAGCCAGATCATGAGAAGGTCCCATTCGATCACAGAAAGTTTTAAAAGTTCCCGTCGGAGATGTTTCAAATACAGGACTTCCCAGAATTACTGCATCTGCTTCATAAAATGCATCTTCCAGAATAGTAAAATCATCCTTATGGATGCATTTTCCATTGGATTTTCCAGACAAAATTCCAATCACACAGGAAATACATCCCGTACAATCCCGTATATCCAGATCATTTGCCCGGATAAAACGGATTTCATGTCCAGCTTCGTGACACTTCAAAAGCACCTCTTTCAGCATAACTTCCGTATTGGCCATCTTTCTTCCGAACGATACTGCAAGCACTTTACTCATATTAATCAAATCCCTTCCAAACCGGTTCCCCAGTATACTGTTTTGCCTTTTCCTGTCCTGAAAGCACACGCACAGCACCTTCAGCCATGGCTTCCATTTCAAATTCTCCCGGATAAGCAGTAACAGGTGCCAAAAAACTGCAGGCGCCTGTAATCTGCTCTACCAGATTTTCATTATATACCATTCCGCCCCCAAGAAGAATACCGTCAATTTCACCCTGCAGCACGACTGCCATGGAACCTATCATTTTATTTATTTGATAAATCATTGCCTTCCATACCAATCCGGCTGTACGGTCACCATTTTCAGCACGCATAAAAATATCTTTTGCATCGGAAGTTCCGAAATAATCTACAAAACCACCTGTTTTTGTACATTTTGCAAGCATTTCCTTTTCAGTATATTTTCCTGAATAGCACAAATTGATCAGCTGCATGGCCGGTACCGCTCCCATTCGGGTTGGTGCCATACATCCTTCTCCTTCAATATTATCCATGCCATCTATCATTTTTCCTTTTTTATGCGCAGCAACTGAAATTCCTCCGCCGATGTGACACACTATGAAATTACAGTCCTCATATTTTTTTCCCAGAAACGCTGCATGACGAATCGCCGTTTCTTTCTGGTTCAGTGCATGCACATGGCTGTGACGAACAATGTCTTTGCAGCCGGTTATTCTTGCTTCTGCTGCATACTCATCCACATCGGGTGGATTTACTACAAATGCAGCGCCGCCATATTCTTTTCTGAATTCATCTGCGAGAAGGCTTCCGAGGTTGGCAGGATGAACAATTCCATTTGCAGCCGAAATTCCGTGCCGGCATAATGTACTGTCGATTTCATAAGTGCCTCCTTCCACAGCCAACAAACCGCCTCCCCGTCCGACAAAAGCATCTGTTTTTTCCAGTGAAATGCAATTTTCTTCCAGTGCATTCAGAATTGTATGTTTTCGATACGGCAACTGTTCAGGTAAAGTTGTAAATTTTTCCAGTTCTTTCGCATCATGCGATACATTCAGGGAAAAAATCTTTTCTGAATTTTCGAATAATGCTATTTTCGTTGATGTTGATCCCGGATTAATTGTAAAAATACGATACATAACCAATTACCTCATTTCAGGAATTCAATTTCTGCGCCCGCACCGCAGCAATAGCAATATTTCCCATAAGTTCTGAAACCGGTGCGCTTCTTGAACAGTCACAAACAATTTTTTTGAATCCCTGGAGTACCGGTCCGTAAGCATCTGCGTGAGCAAACTGCTGAAAAATTTTCACTGCAATATTACCTGTGTTCAGATCAGGCCAAATCAGAAGATTGGCTCTGCCTGCAACGTCACTTTCTCTTTTTACTTTTTTAGCGGCAATTTCCGGAACTACAGCAGCATCCAGCTGAAATTCTCCGTCAATCTTATACTCCGGAGCCATTTTCTGCGCCAGTTCACATGCCTCTCGTACTTTGTCTACCAGTATATTTTCGGCACTTCCTGTTGTGGAGAAAGACAACATAGCGCATCTGGGTTCCCAACCAAGTAAAGCCTGAACCGTTTCACAGCCGGAAACCGCAATACTTGCCAGATCTTCCACAGAAGGATTGGCACATACCGCGCTGTCTCCAAATGCCAGCAGATTTCCCTCACAACCTTCATATCCCGGTATTTCACTGACTGCCACAGAAGAAACTGTGGTGATTCCATCCTGCAAACCAATAATCATCTGTCCTGCAAAAATGACTTCTCCTGTAGTATGCGACATCCCTGCAAAAGTTACATCTACTTCCCCTGCTGCTTCCATCATCAAAGCCAGATACATGGGATCTTTACTTTTTCTTTTCATTGCTTTTAAAGAAAGCTTCGGATTATACAAAGCATATCTTTCAAATACTTTCTCTTTCAGTTCTTCATCACTCGTATCAATCAGCTGCATTCCGTCCAGACTGACTCCATATTTTTCCGCATAAACATTGATTTCATCTCCTGCTCCGAAAAGCACCGGAATACACAATCCCTGTTTCACACATTCGGCCGCTGCCAGCATAATTTTTTCTTCCTGAATTTCCGGGAAGGCAATTTTAACCTTCTGTTTCTTCGCCTGCATCATAAGCTTTTCAATAATATTCATCTTTTCACCTGCCATTTCCTTTGTTTCTTTCATCATCCGCTGCTGAACATTTCCTGTTACCGGCATATTGCAAATGCAATCGCATATTCATCTTCAAAAGAAAGAGAAACCAGAATTTCCCGTATACCCTTCTCCTCTTTTACTTTCAATGCCGTTGTGCCTAATCTGACAACCGGCATCCCTGAAGTTTCTCTGAGAATCTCAATATCTTTCAGCAGCACGATTTCATCTTTTATACCCAGCGCTTTCATGACAGCTTCTTTTCCTGCAAATGTTGTTGCCAGAAAATACGCCGGCTGTTTTCTCATCATGCAGAGTTTCCGCTCATCTTCCGAAAAATTTTTCCGGATAAAGCTTCCTGAGAGATCCACAGGATCTCCCAGAAGCTTTCGTATGCGTTCTATTTTCAGGATATCAGTTCCAATCCCTTTTATCATCGCCGATTATAAAACCCCCACCAGATACCAGTACGGAATCAGCAGCAGCATAAAACATGCCATTTCAATCAGTACTTTCGCAACCATTACTTTAATCCAGTCTTTCATTTTTGTCATTCCCATAGCATGAATGATATAATACATGGCTCCTTCATACGGTAAAAACAAAATTTCTGATCCCATCAGCAGTGCCATATAAATCGCCTGGGGATTGATTCCCATGTTCTGACCAATCTGAGCAAAAGGAACAGAAAATGTAGTAACCAGTGAAATAGGAGTCATAAGGAAATTGGCAAGTCCTGCAAAAACAGCGGTAAAACCTAAAAATACCGGTGTATTCATTCCTGAAACCAGAGGAACAGCCAGCTGTGCAATTACATTTCCAAAGCCCAGTGAAGATGCAACATTTCCAATCGTAATGGAAGCTGCTGCAAATACAAACACCGACCATTTACAATTATCTACGTCTTCTGCTTTACCTGTTTCTACACCGGGCAGGTAAAGAAGCAGAGGACCTGCTGCCAGTCCCCAGATAATATTCAGACCTGTAAAACTTCCAATAAGCATATAAGCTAAAATAATAATACAGTCAATCAATCCGAAAATCTCATCCCTGGACATTTTTCCCATAACATCCAGCTGTGTTTTAAATACCTCCACGCTCCAGTCGTGTTCTTCTTCCGGCTTCATAATCCGGGGAAGTACCAACGCAAAAATTACAATAGAAATCAGCATAGGCCAGTTGCCGGTCAGATATGACACATATGTAAATCCCTCCGATTCTATTCCCGCCGCATTTCCAATAGTATTTGCCATAATATAGGTTGCACTGTACATAGACATATAGATCATATTGGTCGGAACTGCTGCAGCCAGCATAATCGCCGCAGACTCTCTGGACTTTTTAAGATTCAGTGCCTTACAGATACCAAAAGCAAAAATAACCATGGGGATTGTAGCATTATTCATCAGGAAAGAAATCGCAACGCCGGCAAATACCAGACCATAAATCAAACCCTTATAAGATCCTTTCAATAAAATCACACACTTTAATGCAATTCTTCTTAACAGCCCTACCCGTCCCAGAATCTGTGCCAGAATTAGACCGCCCAGTACTGCCCATAGAACCGGCTGCTGGAATACTGCAAAAACAGTTGCCGACTCGGCAAAGCCAAAAACAGCGTAGCTGAAAATCAAAGCCAGAGCAGTCGCTGTCTGGTTCAGCAGATCAAATGCAAAAATAAAAATAGCAATAACCGTTATAGTAAGAAACGCCTTGAGCTGCATGGTAAAACCGGCATTTTCCGGAAGCAGCAGGCAGGCAAATCCAATTGCCAGAATAATAATCCAGGTTATTAATCTCCGTGAATTGAAACTCCTGTTCATAAAATTTTCTCCTTCTCCTGTAAATCTGTCCGGAAAATGTCCCGAATCACTTAAAACTGATTCTGAACATTTTCCATGATTCTGTTGATTCGTGTTTTTATTCTTTAATCTTCCAGCAGACTCTCCACATACTCTGCTGCTGCTGCAAAAGACTTCTGCCGCTGAAACTGCATAAACGGTATTTCCATATCAAACTCGTCTTCCAAAGCTGTTCCAATCTGAGAAATTTCTATTGATTTCATTCCCAGCTCTTCAAAAGAAGTGTTCTCATTCAGTTCTTCCACAGGTCTCCCGGTAATCTCACTTACATTTTCAATAATCATTTCTAAAATGTCCATTTTTTCTCCTTTTCCTTTATAAAATATTCAATGCTGCCTGATATGCATCAGTAATGCATGTGCGTACATTACCGACCTGATTACAGTCCCCTACGTATGTCACCGGAATTTCAGTTTCCTCAAATTCCAGAGTATTCCTAATCATTCCCAGAGAATAAATACATGTGTCAGCTGTTATTTTGGACAAATTTCCATTCTTATCCATAAATACAGCTCCGTCCGTCTGTATTTCCACACATTTCATCTGATTGACCAGTTTCATGTTTCGCTTTCTGATTTCCTCAAACAGTGTTGTTCGGTATGAACGAATCGCTTCAGGTGCCATCCGTTCCTGCATTTCAGCCACAGTGACCTCATGCCCCATTCCACTCAGACAAAGACCCACCTCACAGCCAACCAGACCACCTCCAATCAAAAGCACTTTATGACCGATTGTCTCCAGATTATGATATGCCTCCAGCGCATCTATTCCATATTCAATTCCTGGAATAGAAGGTTTGGAAGGATGAGCGCCAACAGCCACAATAATATGGTCCGGTTTCATTTTACTAACAAGCTGTGGATCCGCCTCAGTATTCAGGTGTACTTCAATGCCAGCTGCAATTACCTGGCGTATAACTGTTTCCTTAAATTCGTGCAGATCAGTTTTATCCGGATCCATATCTGTAAAACAGAGTGTTCCCCCCAAATGATCTTTTTTCTCCACAATAACCGGAACATGTCCTCTTTCTTTGCAGGTCAGTGCTGCCTGCATTCCGGCCACACCACCTCCAATAATCAGAACCCTGCGGTTTGCAGACGGTAAAGGCAGCCTGTCCGGATAGAAAAAAAAGTTTTCTTTAGGATTCAGGGCACATCGTCCTATATCTTTCTGATTAATGGGAAGATTACCGTCTCCAGGTTCTTCCACCACACCCGGATAACATTGATGACAGCGCACGCATTTTCTGATTTCTCCTGTTCTGCCTTCTTTGGCTTTATTGGGGAATTCCGGATCAGCAAACGCCTGACGGCCCAGAACTACTATATCCGCCATTCCGTCAGATATAATCTGTTCTGCCAGTGCTGGATGATTGATTCCTCCTATTACGGCAACTTTGGACTCTTTAACTACATCTTTTACTTTTTTAGCAAAAGGTGCATTATACCCATGCCTATCAAACATGCTGGTAAATGTTCTGGTCGAACCGCCTTTTAATTTCAAACCATTGGATATCTGAATTACATCCACAATACCATCTATCATTTTGTAGAATTCCAGAGTATCTTCAATTTTCATACCTCCCGGAACACCATCCTGAGCGCTCATGCGTAATTCCAGAACCATATCTTCTCCCAGAACTTCCCGCACTGCCTGTATGACTCTTAATGGAAATCTGGCTCTGTTTTCATCATCTCCTCCATATTCATCTGTACGGTGATTAAAATAAGGAGATAAAAACTGCTGCAGCAAAAAGCCATGCCCTCCATGTATCATAAATACGTCGAATCCAGCTGCTTTCATAAAACGGGCTGTCTGCACAAATTCACCGATGCATTTTTGCATAGCTGCTTCGTCCATGGCTCTCACATGCACACCATCCTGCCTGATCATCTCGCAGGGACCCACACAATCTGCTCCATCTGTCATGGCAAACATTCCCTCGTGGCAAACTTCTGCAATAGCCAGCGCACCAGCTTCTTTGATTCTTTTCGCATACTGACAATAGCCGTCAAAATATTTCCCTTCCAGCTTTCCATAGTCAAACGGAACAGCAAACAAACTAACTCCATCGTCAAAATTAATCGGTGATTCTCCGATAGAAACAGCTGCTGCACCTCCCTGAGCTCTTTTTTCACACATGCGATAAACATTTTCGCTTACCTCCGGAAGCATCGGATCAAAAATACGAAAAGCGAAATATGTAGGCGCCGTTTCAATTCTGTTTTTATATATTTTCCCTCTTATTTTTAATGGCGAAAACAAATTCTTGTATTTTTCCACTTTCCTACTCCTATCGAATCAAAATATCTCCATCCTGAAATCTCGGAGGAACCACGGGAATCTGCAGGAAAGAATCGTATCTGCCTCCTGTATGAATAACCTGTTTTCCCTGATTATCCGTATCCCAGTGCAGCGGTTCATGCCATCCTTTTTCTCTTAAATATCTGCCGCAGATCTGAACACGGATTCCCTGCCCTTTATGCCAGAAACGGCTGGTGCAATTCATCTCGATCTCACAGGGAACGATTTCGCCCGGTTTCAGCTTTTCATCACACATATGTGACTGGATCGGCATAAAATCAGTGGAAAGTTTTTCATCCAGCTTTCTTCTGGAAACCCGGATTTTGCCCCAACAGCCGGGATGAGGTTCTCCCAGTACACTGACCGGAAGGAATTCTCCTTTCGTATCCAGTTTCTGAATATTTACAAAAATATCCGCATCATCATATCCTTCTACACTAACCCAGAGATGAAGTTTTGGATATCCGGTCAGTTCCATGTCTTCCCGACAAATGTAATCAAATGTTACAATATCCGTATTACCATCATAGGAAATTCTGGATTCCATTGCTGCAGGTTCAAAATCCATACTGCCGTTTTCTGCGTTCAGATACAGCTTTTTATATTCTGTTCTTTCCAGAGGAAATTTCTTTTCAGGCCGGTCGGTCTGTGTACAGAATTCATATGCATCCATGACTTCAATACGATATCTGGGAGTTAATTCCCAGCCATTGTAAATATTTTTACAATACCGATCCAGAAAACGTTTCTGATCTTCCAGATGTTCAGGAGCATATGCATCCGGCCATTCAAATTCTCGATGGGTACGCATCCATTTTTTCGTAGAACGGGCTTTTCTGAATGCATACATAGTTCCTCTTAAATGAAAATGATTCCAGCAGGCCGCTGCATAAATAGGCTGAGTAATTTTTCTGAAGTCCGGAATTTTATCCTGCCAATATTCATCAAGGAAGGGATGTTCATCCAGCATCAGAGGCATATCGTCATAATATCCGGTTCCTACTGTTTTTCCTGCAATATGTTTGATAAAACTTTGTGCGGGAATACCTCCTTCACAGGCAGACTCACGATAAATATCGGATGTTCCTTCCCACGGGCAGAATGCTGCAAGATGCGGCGGCTGCTGAGCTGCAATTCTCCACTGAGTCATGGCAACACATGAATTACCGCACAATGCCACATTACCGTTGCACCAGTCCTGTACTGCCAGCCATTCAATCAAATCATAACCGTCCTCACCATCCTGAGTTCCAAACAGGATATGATCTCCTTCTGAATGTCCCACTCCTCTCGGATCCACATTAACTACTGCATAATCATACCTGCACCAGTATCCCGGATCGGGAGACTCAAATTTGGACATTTTTGAAACGGTATGCGGAGGTACACCCAGTATTTTCCAGCAATCCATGCCATCACCGGGACGTTTTCCATAAAAGCTCCATGACACCAGAGCCGGAATCTTCTTTCCATCCATATGTTCCGGTAAATAGATATCACAGTAGATTGTAATACCATCCCTCATTTTCACAGGAACATCCTGCCTGCAGACAATTCCTTCACTGCATTTGAATACTCTCGGATTAAAAGGCGCACAGTAAGTTCTTCCCGGATTATGTCTGGTCCCCGCAGAATTGGTCATTGGTTTATCATAGTCATCAGCAGGCAGCATTTCATGAAAAATTACATTGATTTCTTTTCCGCCCATCATTCTTTTTTCACGTTTATAATTTACACCTTCTTCGTAATTTCCCATATTACTCCTCCATTTCCGCAATATAATCGCTTACACTTTCTCCTGCAATTCTTCCGCTGTTTACTGCAAATCCCATCGTATTTCCCGGCAAATTAAAATTGTAGCTGTCTCCGTATATGGTATTTGCATCGGAGCCGGCACTGTAAAGTCCCGCAACAGGATTCAGATCTTCATCCAGCACCTGACAGTGTTCATCTATCCTGACTCCTCCTACCGTTCCGTATGCCGATAGATAGAATTTTGCAGCTATAAATCCACCTTTTCCCGTAAGTTCATGCAGGTATCTGGGATTTTTATAAAACAAGGTGTCTCTTCCGGATATACACATATCGTTGTATTCATCCAGAGTATCAGCAAGTACATCAGGATCAATTCCCATTTTTTCTGCCAGTTCCTCGATTGTATCCGCCTCAAAGTATCCCGGATAATTCTGTTCCACTGCCTGTTTTGCCTGCTCATCAAAATGATCAAAGCATTCAGCTGAATGAACCAGACTGACAATATCAGGTCCATTCTTTTTATAATATCTGATCAGTTTCCGATCCATAATACAGTACGCATACCGGCCAGGCTGCAGAGCAAGCGCATTTCCTGTGAATGTGGTATTTCCCATATATCCTTCATTCATAAACCGAACGCCATTCTGATTAACCAGAAGAGCAGGCTGTCTCATAGCAGCATTGATAACATACCAGTTGAGATTATCAGGAATCTGAAAAATCGTTTCAATATTGGCACCGTATTTCATTGCTCCGACTTTCCACATCATGCGCAGCCCATCACCCGTAATCCCCGGAATCTGAAATGGATAAAAATCCTCACACATCCTCAGACCCAGTTCCTGTTTCACCATCTCGGCATTATTCCCGAAACCTCCAGTGGCAACGATTACAGCTTTACCTCTGACTTCAATCATTTCACCGGAAGATGTTTTCGCTGTTACGCCCACTGCCCTGCCATTTTCCATGATGATTTCTTCAGCTGGTGTCTCCAGAAGAATTTCAACTCCCAGTTCTCTGGCACGCTCCGTCATACGTTTCACCATTGTTCCTGCTGCTCTTGGCCCAATTTTTCCATTTTCAGGCTTTACAATATGCCATGTAGCAGCAGATTCTCTGAAATACCGGAAAGCACCTGCAAATTCCACACCCATATCCATAAGCCAATCAATTGTATCCGCACTTTTCTCAAAATAAGCCTTCACCAATTTTTCATCAGCACGAAAATGAGTATATGTCATATGCATATCCATAGCTTCTTCCATGGTAATCTCATTAAAGCTTTTTTTCTGAATACTGGTTTCAATCCCCAGCGGGCCCATCCCCATATTGGCCGTTCCACCGGTTCCATTCATTTTTTCCAGAATTACAACCTTCAGGTCATTTTCCGCTGCGGTAATCGCTGCTGCTAATCCTGCCGGTCCGGCAGCAACTACTACAACATCCGTTTCCCGTACATTCATATTCTTCTCCTCCTGTGCAATATATTTTTAATATGTTTCAGATTGATCCGCTGTCTCAAATCTGATTTCTGGTTATTCAGCGCCCTCTGAATTTTCCGACTTTTACCAGTCTGGATGGAAGTTTCGGAACTTTTCCAGCTGTTTTCCGAATAGCATTTTCCTCGCAGACATCCATACATTTTCCACAAGCCGTACACATATCGGCATCAATAACAGAAATATAACCTTTTTTCCCCTCAATACAGTCTTCCGGGCAAACATCCATGCAATCTCCATTTCCCCGGCAAATTGCAGGATCCACATAAACATGCTCGCTGATAAATGCGCTACATTCTCCTGAAGGACAGCTTTTTTTCTTTAAATGCATAACAATTTCAGAAGAAAAGAGACCACTTAATGCAAGCACCATTTCCGCAGCACTTTTTCCCAAAGAACAGTTCACTGATTCTTTCATAATGGAAGCAATCTCCGCCATCAGTTTTCCATCATCTTCCCTGCTCTTTTTCCCTGTCATATCGCAAATAATTTCTTCTATCTGAAATAATCCTTCACGGCAGAAAGCACAGTGTCCACAGCTTTTTTCCCGGTATTGCTGCAATCGTTCTTTCATATAACAGGCCACGCAGCGTTTTTCAGTGATATATTCCACTGTCCCCAGTTTTACATCCAATTCTCTCAGCGTTCTATTCCGGTCATCCGGGCCAAAAAACTGTGTCCCCACACGGACTGCTTTCAGATTTTTCATTTCCGGGATCAAATCAACAAGCTTTAACTCCGCATCATACTTTTTCAGTTCCTGTCCCGGTAATGTGAGGAAAACATCTGCGCAATCATCATCCCCGGCCAGATACGCATCCGACAATGAAACGATTCGGTCTTCTCTGTGCATAAACGGACTGACAAATCCACAAGCACAGGTAATATCAGCGATTTCTTTTTCTGCTTTTTCGTAAACGGAGGCTGCCAGCTGTTCTTCTTTCTCCGGAAAATAGAGAATCACCTCTGTTTCATCCTGTCTCAGCTTCCGGAGACCGGACAATATCCTGTCGGGTTCCAGTCTCCAGAGACCGGCATCCGTCTGATCCAGATCTCCGTTATACAGCGCACACACCAACTGACTCATTTTTACACCTCTTTTCAACATTCTGAATACGCAGTCCATGTTCTGACTTCACTTATGCAAAGTCGTTTATCACACTGCAGACACCGCATAGATTCCCGGGAGGACGCTTCTTCATCCAGCCCCTGATCCTCCTGATTGAAATTTTCCAACCGTTTTGATACTTCCACGATATTTACTTTCTGCCTTTCCAGGTCAGCAAATCGTTCGATTTTTCCAATTTCAGGTTCGTATGCATCTGTTTTCGCAAGCTGTTCTGAGATATCACCATCTCCTCCCAGATACCGGTCAATAATTTCCGCCGCTTTTCTGCCGCTGGCAACTCCCTGCACTACTGATCTGGTTCCATAAGTTACATCTCCGCATGCAAAAATTTTCTCCTGAGGTGTTGTAATGCCATCTTCCAGCACGTTTACAGAACCTGCACGCCCACGTTCTATTCCTGCATCTTCAGGCAGGCTGCACCTCTGACCAACCGCAAAAATCACCTGATCCGCTTTTATTCTGGATTCTGAATTTTCTCTTTTTACAATAACGGCTTTTCTGTTTTCATCAAATGTAAATGATTCAATTTCGGACAACTCAACAGCTTCAACTTTCTCACTTCCACATATTTTTTCAAAAGTTACTCCCGGATAAATATGGATTCCTTCTTCCTCTGCCATCAGAATTTCTTCCGCATCCGCTGTCATATCAGCTTTTTTCTCCAGACAGGCAACGGATACATTTTTCACCCCCAGACGCCTGGCTGTTCTGGCACAGTCAAAAGCAACATTTCCGCCCCCAAGTACCACCACATTATCTCCCAGTGCGGGGGGAGTATTCATGGCACACTCGCGGAGGAAATCGATGTTCAATATTACTCCTGAGAGATTGGAACCTTCCATCGGCAGGCGAACCCCGGTGTGATTTCCCATAGCCAGAAGAACGGCATCGTAAGATTCAACAAGATTGCCTGGTGAATCTACTCTGCAGTTGGTTTCCAGATCAATTCCGATTTCCGTCAGATCCCGGATTTCTTTTGCCACCAGTTCCCGTGAAAGTCTATATTCTGGAATTCCATAACGAAGCATTCCGCCAGGTTCAGGTAATGCCTCTTTTACACAGACATCATGTCCCTGCTTTTTCAGATAGTAGGCTGCTGTCAGTCCGGATGGACCACTTCCAACAACGCAGATTTTTTTTCCTGTAGCACTTTTTATTACACGCTTTTCTTTCCACAATGACTGATCTGCCAGATGTACTGCACGTCGTTTTAAATCTCTGATTGCAACAGGCTCGTTTATCAAGCCTCTTCTGCATTCCTTTTCACAAACATGAGTACAAATCTGACCGAGAATCTCAGGAAAAGTCAGTTTTTCCCGTATGACTGACGCCGCCTCTTCATAATTCTGTTCTCTTACTTTTCGCAGATAACGTGGAATATCTGTTCCTGCAGGACAGGCGTTCCTGCAAGGTACCAGTTTTTTTTCTTTTTCATTTTTTAAAAACATTATTCTGTCACGAATCGCCCCTGTGGGACAGACCTCCGCACAGGCGGTACAGAAACGGCAGTCTGCATCCTGAAGGCTTTTATCATTTTCGGTACCGATATAAATTTCATTTCCCTTTTTCCGATAATCCAGAATCTTCACTTTTCGGATCTCTCCGCACATTCTGACACATCGTCCGCATAATACACACCGATCCATTTCGTGTATCAGAAGAAGAGAATCTTCTTTTCTTCCCAGACCTTTTGCACGATTTCTCATTCCGGCAGCACTGGCTCCCATATACTGAATCAATGTCTGAAACTCACAGTTTCCATATTTTACACAGGTAGAACAATCTTCCGGATGTGCAGCCAAAAGTAATGCCATAGCAAGATTCCGGCGCCGGTTTATTTCATCATCACTTGTAATAAATTCCATGCCTTCTTCCGGCATAATCATACATGATGGACCAATTTCCCCCGTTTGCACATTTCTCACCAGGCACAGGCGACATGATCCGATATCGGGCAGATCTTTATGATGACATAAATGCGGAATATAAATTCCATTCTGCAATGCTGATTCCAGCAGACACATATTCTCATCGACCGATATTTTTTTTTCATCAATTTGTATCGTTATCACTTTCTTCACCATCCTTTCAAAGTCAGCTGCTTCAGCAACCTCAATAAGTTGTTTTTTGCATTTTTACATGGTATACTATCGTTGAATTGTTGAATTTGTACTAATTATATTGGAAATGCAGTAATCCATCTTCATTTATATGGACGAAAACCCAAAGTAAATTTCCCATTTTTTCCGCCATTTTGTGGTTTACCCAAAGGAGAAAAGTTATGTTGAAAATATCAAAATTATCCGAATTATTTACTCAAAAAACGCAAAAAAACTTTATCGGATGTTTCACTTCCGATAAAGTTATCTGTCATGCGGCAATTTATTCCGAAGAAACATTATCCGATTCAGGACTGCATTCATCTACATTATATATTGCAGCATACGACCCTGAGTTGGATCACATCTATCCAAATTCCTTTCTATTTGTCAATACTTCCGTTCCTCCTGAAAAAAACAGTGAAAATCTGTATATTCAAGAAGATCTCCCACTTTCACACTGTCTTTCTGTCTGTGAAGAGATACTGGATGATTATTTTACTCTCTGTCAGGCAAAAGATTCTTTGTACCAGATTGCAAAATCCACGACTTCTATTGATGAAATTTTAAACACTGCCTATCAGCATTTAAAAAATCCTATTACTTTTTGTGATGCATCTTTTGAGCTGGTTGCCTCTTCTGAAAATGCAGAACTTACGAAAGATTCTTTCGAATTTATTAATGGCCACTATATTTTCAAAACATCTTCTCTTCTCAACTTTTACTCTGAAGAAATAGATCAAAAACTTCTCAAAAGTTCGAATGCATTCTACCTGTTTTCTGAAAAAAGAAACAGAGCGTACATTTTCTGCTCTATTTTTATGGAACGTACCTGCTGCTATTTTCTCTGTGTCCACCTTCTAAATAAATCTTCTTCTGCTTTTGATTTAGACTATGTAAAATACCTGTCTTATGTTCTTGGAGAAAGCTTGCATCGCATTACTCTTTTTTCGCAAACAGCTTATCATCGTCACGGATTTGTTATGCGTACTTTACTTAATACCGCATGGGATACTGACGAAGCTGCATTTGATTATCTTGCTCAGTTATCCAATATTCCCCGGAATTTTTCAGGTTCTTACGCATTCTTGTTGATCCAACCTACCATTTTTCCTTCTCACGCAATGGCTGTCGCACATCTTCAACAGCTCAGAACATTTTTTCCTGATTCTGCAGCAGCATATTTTCATAATTTTTACACAGTCCTGCTGACAAAAAGTTTTTCAGCCAGCCAGACATTGCGTTTATTTGCTTTTTTGGAAATAACAGACAGTATCGCAGCTCTCTCACCGGATTTCAGTTCTTTAAAGTCGTGCAGACTGTATTTCGATTGTGCCGAAATTATGATCCAGAGCTCAGAAAATATCAGAAATGAAACCCGACTGCTGGACTGCACAAAATATCCTCTGAATATACTGCTTAACCAGTTTCCCCGTGAAGATCTGCTTCCGGCTTTTATTCATCCCGCTGTTCATTTTCTGAAAAATTATGATCAGAAGAATCATGCCGAATTGTTTCATACTCTTGATATGTATCTTCGCAATCGCTGCAACCAATTGAAAACGGCAAATGCAATGTATCTTCATAAAAGCACCATATCATATCGTATTTCCAGAATACAGGATTTAACCAGTCTTAATCTGGAAAACAACGATGAGATATTTCTTTGCATGCTTTCTTACAAAATTCTTGAATTCCTTGAATATAAATAACAATTGCTCCCTCCGGCAGACGTACCGAAGGGAGCATAGACTCTTCTTGCAATATTTTTATTTTATCCCAGCGTAATCACTGCTTCTCCCGGCAGAACAGGTCCTGCCTGCTTCACTTCTGTCTTTGCATAATCACTGCTGTTGGAAATCAGGACAGGTGTTACTGTATCGTACCCTGCTTTGGCGATGGCTTCCACATCAAATTCCAGAAGGAGATCACCTTTTTTCACAACAGCACCGGGTTCCGTATGAGCCGTGAAATATTTTCCTTTCAGCTCAACCGTATCAATGCCCACATGCATGAGAATTTCCGCACCGTTGTCCGCTGTCATGCCGATAGCGTGCTTCGTTTCAAATACGACGGTAACTGTTCCGTCAGCGGGGGCATACAGTTTTCCCACAGAAGGTTTCACTGCTGCGCCGTCTCCCATCATACCGCTGGAGAATACTTCATCATTTACCTCGGAAAGAGGGATCAGGTTTCCTTCCAGAGGGCTGTAAATGTGATTGTCTGCTTCTGCAGAATCTGCACGCTGCGCACGTGTTTCAGAAACCTGTGCTTCACTGCCTCCGGAAACTGCTGCTTTGGATACGGTCTGGTTTCCTGCTGCTGCACCTGCGGGAAGTGCGTCCACTTCAGCTGCTTCTTCCGGGATATCTTCAAATCCAAGATACCACTGAATTGCAAATGTTACAACAAAGGCGATGAGAGCTGCAATCAGCGCATTGATTACATTGCGGGAATCTTCACCTACATACAGGCCGATGGCTGCCAGACCGGCACCGCCGCCGCCGTATCTCTGTACACCGGTGATACCTGCATATAAACCGCCCAGGCCGCCGCCGATAGTTGTAGCGATCAGGGGCTTTTTCAGACGAAGGTTGACACCGAATAAAGCGGGCTCAGTAACACCCAGAAGGGCTGTAATACCACTGGAAACAGCCAGCTGTCTGAATTCTTTGTTCTTTGTCTTAACTGCTACACACAGAGCTGCAGTACCCTGTCCGATATTGGAGGGCAGGTTGCCGGGTCCGATAATCGTCTCGTAACCCAGGCTGGAAAGAGAGTTGACGTAAGCGGGAAGCAGACTGTAATGCATGCCTGTCATAACCAGGAAAGGCATGAATGCACCGATTACGGTCGGCAGGATCCAGGGTGCGATCTTTTCGATGGACAGAAGCAGGCTTACCAGTCCGTCACCGATGATGCTTCCCAGCGGTCCAAGTACAACCAGCGCAATGGGGGACATGATCAGAATCGTCAGCAGAGGCTTGGCGATAAATTTAATCACGGAAGGTGTGATCTTTTCAACAAATTTTTCCACATAGGATAAAGCAAATACAATCAGAATGATGGGGATAACCGATGAAGAATAGGTTACCATTTTTACCGGGATTCCCAGTACGGATACCACATCCGCTGTTTCCTTCAGCGCAGACAGATTGGGATGCAGAAGGATACCGCCCATGAGCATGGCCATAAACTGATTGCAGTGGAATTTTTTCGCTGCCGAGCAGGCCAGATAAATAGGCAGGAAATAGTAGGATGCATCCGCGATAAAACTGAGGAAATAATATAAATTTCCTGATTTGTCAATTGCATTGACCAGTGCCAGTATGGACAAAAGAGCCTTGATCATACCGGCGCCGGCGATAATTGCCATGATCGGTGAGAATATACCGGCAATTGTATCCAGCACCTGGTTTACGATACCCTTTTTCTCTTCCGGCTCTTCTTTCTTATCAGCACCGGCTCCGGAGCTGAAATCGCCCAGCTTCTGCAGTTCGTTATATACAGTTACCACTTCCTGACCGATGATAACCTGGAACTGTCCGCCTTTATTTACAACGCCGACAACGCCTGAAATATTCTTAACTTTCTGTTCGTCAACCTGGTCCATGGACTTCAGATTGAATCTTAACCGCGTAACGCAGTGTGTGAGGTACTGGACATTGTCCTTTCCTCCCACTTCACGCAGAATCTGTTCTGCTGTTTTCTTCGCATTCATAATATAACCTCCTGATCAGCCTGTCAGATGGCTGCTGTATCTTCTCCGTTTGTAGCAATCACTTTTTTATACCAGTCAAAGGATTTTTTCTTCAGACGTTTCAGGCTTCCTTTGCCCTCGTCGTCCTTATCGATGTATATAAATCCATAGCGTTTTCTCATTTCACCGGTTCCCACGGAAATGATATCGATGGGGCCCCAGCAGGTATAACCGATTACATCCACGTCATCCAGTTCGATTGCCTGTTTCATTGCTTCGATATGGGAGCCGAGGAACTGAATCCGGTAATCATCCTGTATGCTGCCGTCTTCTTCCACATGATCGATTGCTCCAAGACCGTTTTCCACAACAAACAGCGGAATCCGGTAACGGTCATACAGCTCGTTCAAAGCGATTCTCAGACCGGTCGGGTCAATGGGCCAGTCCCAGTCATTTCTTTCCAGATAGGGATTTGCACGTTCCACTTTAATATTGACACCGTCTTCGCTGGATGCAACCGATGAAAAATAGTAGCTGAAAGCGATATAATCCACTTTGCCTGCTTTCAGAATTTCTTCATCGCCTTCTTCCATATGAAGCTCGGCACCCAGACGTTTCAGCTGCGCTGTACATAAATTCGTATAATAACCCTGACACATAACATCCGTATAGTAGTAGTTGGGCATCATATGAAATCTTCTGGCCAGTACATCGTTGGGATGACAGGTTTTGGGATAGGTGGCAGGATACTGAATCATGCAGCCGATTTTGAAATCCGGGTTGATTTCATGTCCCGCAATCACTGCTTTCGCGCTGGCAAGGAACATATTGTGGCTTACCAGAACTTTCACCTGATTGGGATCCTCACCTTCCTTGTATAAAACTCCTGCCTGATGATAGGGAACCTTCTGATTCATGGTTTCATTGATTTCATTGAAAGTCATCCAGTATTTTACTTTATCTTTATAACGTTCGAATACGACTCTGCAGTATCTTTCAAAGAAATCGATCAGCTTCCGATTTCTCCAGGAACCGTATTCCTGCACCAGATAAAGCGGTGTTTCATAGTGGGACAGAGTTACAACCGGCTGAATCCCTTTGCTCAGCAGTTCGTCAAATACTTCGTCGTAGAACCGAAGCCCTTCTTCATTGGGAGTTTCTTCATCTCCTCTGGGGAAGATTCTGGGCCAGTTGATGGACATGCGGAAGCATTTAAAACCCATCTCGGCAAACAGAGCGATATCCTCTTTGTAGCGATGGTAAAAATCGATGGCCTCGTGGCTGGGATAATAGCAGCCTTCCTTCACCGCATCGTGAATCTCTCTGGGTACTCCGTGACGCGCACCCATTTCCACATCGGCGATGCTCAGACCTTTACCGCCTTCCAGATAAGCACCTTCCAACTGGTTGGCAGCTGTTGCGCCTCCCCACAAAAAGTCCTTTTGCATTTTCATAGCATGCTCCTTTCCTTTTGTGCATTTTCATTCATTACGACTGCAGCGTCCGGTTCGCAGTACAGCTGTGTTATTGCGGCCTGGTGTATTACAGTCTGCTCTGCTGAAATTTGTATCACTGCAGTCTGTTTTCTGTGTTTTGTTTCATTGCAAAGTCAGTATAAATGCAAAAAATGCAAAACAAAAGACGTCCGAACCCTCTTGTTACAGTGTTTGAAAAAAAGGGTTTGGACGTCATCATTGTGACGAAACAGTGTTTTATTGAATCATGAAATCGGTTGATGTTCTGGCCTTTTCCAGCTGTCTGGCCTTTTTCAGCTTCCGGTTATAATTGCCTTCATAGTCCAGCCAGAAATAGGACGCATACAGAATATCCAGAAGCAGGTGAACCGAAACATGTGTGCTGAAATCACCGATATTCCGGAACAGATTTTCTTTCGTCGATATGATCAGCTTGCAGGAAGCATAATGGGTCAGACTGTTCTCGCCAAATGAAGTTATGGCAAGGATCGGAACAGACAGTTTTCTGCATTCCTGTGCAACCAGGAGCATCTTTTCTGTCTCTCCGGAATAGGAAATGATGATAGCCAGATCCTCCGCTGAAAGGCATCCTGCTTCGTAAAGCTGATAATTAAGATTATTGCAGATATTCACTCCTTTTCCGATTTTCAGCATCTTTTCCCGGAAAGATTCCGCCTGATTAATGGTGGTACCTGCAGAAAAAATATAAATTCTCCTGCTGTTTCTCAGCAGCGCCGTTGCTTCCTGAAGAGACCGGTATGATAACAGCGCCATCGTATCGCTGATGGTATCCTGGTATAGCTGCGTAATCCGGTTAGCCGCTTTCATCATGGTATCATTTTTTGAAAAAGGAAAGTTCATATCGACCGGTCCGGCCTGTTCATCCATATACTGAAGTTCCTTCAGATATTTTTCCTTAAAATCGTCAAAGCCTGTGAATCCCAGTTTTTTACAAAGACGTATCACTGTGGCAGGCGATGTGTATGTGGCTTTTGCTATGCTTCTGGTAGAATAGTTGTTCAGTTCTCTTCCTGTCTGTAATAAGAATTCCGCTATACTTTCTTCTGTCTCTGACATTTCATCGGTCAGCTTCAGTTTTTCTGCTATTAACATAGTTTCCCCCGCTTTCCAATTGGCAAAATCATTGCCTGTCCTTTTCCAAAGTACTTTGATTCCACTACGCGCCGCCGGGTGCACCGGATAAACATACAGCCGGCGGTCCTTTCCCTAAACCGCCGGCTGTATGTTTTCATAAAGCGTCAGAACAGATCATGATTCCTGCTCTTCCGTTTCATTGTACTTCTCCAGAATCAACGTCTGAAGCATCTCTCTTGTCTCCGTATTGATCGGATGCGCAATATCTCTGAATTCGCCGTCTGAAGACTTTCTGCTGGGCATGGCAATAAACATACCTTTTTCCCCTTCCAGAATCTTGATATCATGCACGACAAATACGCCATCAATGGTAATCGAGGCGATTGCTTTCATCTTACTGCTGTTTTCACTGGAGATCTTTCTAACCCTCACATCTGTTATCTGCATGAAAAGATATCCTCCTTCTATAGCCTTCACATTATCCTAACCTAAAGAAGATGTTGTGTCAATCTGCAGACAGTAAATGTCAGGCCCACACAAAAATGCGGGCCCGACAACATAAATACCTGTTACCGCTATGTTAAGCTGTGATTCCGGTGCTCCATTACATGGAATATCTTTCGTTCTCTTCGATCAGAACCTGAGGTTTGCCTTCTGCGATACGAACTTCACCGGGTTTGATTGTTCCTCTGCTTTCAATGATGCAATTTTCAATGTGGGCATTGTCACCGATATAAACATCATTAAGGATAACGCAATTTTTGATGATACAGTTATTGCCAACATAAACTTTCTTGAATAATACAGAGTTCTCAACTTCACCGTTGATAATGCAGCCGCTTGAAATCAGGCTGTTCTTAACAGCGGAACCGGGATTATACTTAGCCGGCGGATTGTCATCAATCTTGGAATGAATTTCAGGATACTGTTTGAAGAAGAAATCTCTGTTCTCTTTCTTCAGGAAATCCATGTTCATATTGAAGTAGGATTCCACATCTGAAATCTTGTTCCAGTATGTTTCCAGCGGGTAAGAATACAGTTTCTTGATACCCTTGTAACGAATCAGAATATCGTTTACGAAATCGTAACGATCTTCTTCCGCACATTTTTCAATCAGTTCGATCAGCAGTCTTCTTCTGATGACATAGATACCGCAGGAAGCAATGTTGGTGTTTGCAACCATGGGTTTCTCTTCCAGATTCAGAATTCTGTTGTTCTCATCTGCAGTTACTACACCATACTGTGTCATGTCGGTGCCTTCGGGCATGGCCTTTGTGATAATGGTAATGTCCGCATTCTTCTCAATATGGTAATCGATTACTTTATCGAAATCAATCTTGTAAATGGAATCTCCGGAAGCAATTACAACATAGGGTTCATGCTGTCTCTTCAGGAAATCCAGGTTCTGGTAAATGGAATCTGCTGTGCCGCGGTACCATTCGCCGTTCTCAGCTGTAATTGTAGGGGAGAATACATACAGACCTCCCTGTTTTCTGCCGAAATCCCACCACTTGGAGGAATTCAGATGCTGGCTTAAGGAACGTGAATTATACTGTGTAAGGACAGCAACTGTCTTAATACGTGAACTTGTCATGCTGCTCAGCGCGAAATCGATGCATCTGTAGCTGCCGCCAACGGGCATAGCCGGAATCGCACGCTTCTTTGTCAGCACTCTCATCTTTTTGTTATTGCCGCCTGCTAAAATAATACCTACTGCTTTCATTTGGAGGCGCCCTCCTTTACTACAATGTAATCACCGCTGTCCAGGTAAGAACCGTCTGTATAATTTTCTTTTGTGGTTACACCCGAGATTGCAGTATTAATGCCAATCTTAACGCCGTCCGGAATTACGGAATTCTCGCCGATTGTTACAAGATCTGATGCATATACCTTTGTGCTCAGCTTGCTTTCTTTATAAGGGAATTCTGTTGTACCGAGTACACAGTTGTCGCCGACTTTAACATTCTCAGCAATGATGGACTTGTCAACTACTGTTCCCTTGCCGATTACGGAATCGGACATGATGATGGAATTGCGCACAACAGCGCCTTCTTCGATCGTAACGCCCGAACCGATAACAGAATTGGAAACATCACCGTAAATTTCGGTGCCTTCACCGATGATGCAGCGGTGAACTTTGGCATTGTCACCTATGTACTGAGGCGGGAACTGATCACACTTGGTGTATACTTTCCAGAAATCCTCATACAGATTGAATTCGGGAATAATATCGATCAGTTCCATGTTTGCTTCCCAGTAGGAAGTCAGAGTTCCAACGTCTTTCCAGTATCCGTTGTACTCATAAGCGAAAATTCTCTCACCTGCATTGAAGATGAAAGGAATTACATGCTTACCGAAGTCACACTCGGGCTGCTCTGCAGTAGCCAGAAGTGCTTCTCTCAGCTTGGACCATGTGAAAATGTAGATACCCATGGAAGCCAGGTTGCTTCTGGGATTGGCAGGTTTTTCTTCGAATTCTGTAATTCTTCCGCTGCCATCGGTGATTACAACACCGAATCTGCTTGCTTCTTCCCACGGTACCGGCATAGCTGCGATCGTCAGAGCCGCATCGTTAGCCTTGTGGTAGTCCAGCATGATCTCGTAATCCATCTTGTAGATGTGATCGCCTGAAAGGATCAGAACATAGTCGGGATTGAAAGTGTCGATGAACTGGATGTTCTGGTAAATAGCGTTTGCCGTACCTGTGTACCACTCTGTGTTGGCGCTCTTTTCATAGGGGGGAAGAATTGATACGCCGCCTTCATTGCGGTCCAGATCCCAGGGCATACCAATGCCGATATGGGAGTTCAAACGTAACGGCTGGTACTGGGTTAATACGCCAACTGTATCGATACCTGAATTGATACAGTTGCTCAGGGGGAAATCAATAATGCGGTATTTGCCGCCAAATGCAACAGCAGGTTTTGCACCATTCTGTGTCAGAACGCCGAGACGGCTGCCCTGACCACCTGCAAGAAGCATAGCGACCATTTCTTTTTTAATCACGTTATCACCTCTTGATGTTAATTTTTATTCGTGCGTACATTATAACACACATTTCTTATATTGTGAACAAAATTTTCAAATTTCCAAAAGTCTTTTTATGAAAAATACCATCACATTTTCCGCCTGACACAACACTTTCCGGCATAAATTCATCGTATTTTCCATTTTTTCACATCCTCATCCCTAAATTCTATGAGAATCGACAGCCTGTTTTTGACATTCTTTTATCATTTATTTGCTGTTTTTTACAGCAGATAAAATGAAAAATCATATTTTTGCACTGTTTTTTTCCCGGATTCTCCTGTATAACTTTTACATTTTTAATAGGGATTCCTAACTCAAACAGCTTGAAGATATGCAATTTATAGTATATACTGATACAAAACGTTCAAAGTAATCTGTCTTTCTCTGGCGGACTTTTTTACAATATAATTTCCGACCCCACGCCCTCCTTCAGAGAGTACGACGATACTGAATATGTAACTGTACCAGTCCATTTGGCTCTGAACAGTTACCAGAATATCAATTATGGAGGATTTACTCATGAATTTAGTTACTGTTAAGGATATTTTCTGTAATCCGGATACCTACATGGGTCAGGAAATTTCAGTCGGCGGCTGGATCCGCAGCGTGCGTGGATCCAAAACCTTCGGTTTCATCGTTCTGAATGATGGCAGCTGTTTCAACACGCTGCAGATCGTGTACAATGATACGGCTCCCAATTTCAGCGAGATTTCCCATTTTAATGTGGGTACGGCAATCATCGCCACCGGTACTCTCGTTGCCACACCTGAAGCAAAACAGCCTTTCGAGATGCAGGCATCCGAAGTGGTGCTGGAGGGTGCGTCAGGCCCCGATTATCCTCTTCAGAAAAAACGCCATTCTCTGGAATTTCTGCGCACCATGCCGCATCTGCGTCCCCGGACCAATACATTTATGGCTGTTTTCCGTGTACGCTCCCTGATTGCGGCAGCCATTCACGAATTTTTCCAGAATAATGATTTTGTTTACGTACACACCCCGCTGATCACTGCCAGTGACTGTGAAGGTGCAGGCGAGATGTTCCAGGTTACCACCATGGATCTGAACAATCCGCCCAGAACCGAAGACGGTGAGATTGATTATTCCGAAGATTTCTTCGGCCGCATGACCAATCTGACCGTAAGCGGCCAGCTCAATGTGGAACCTTTCTGCATGGCATTCCGCAACGTTTACACCTTCGGCCCCACTTTCCGCGCCGAAAACTCCAACACTGCCAGACATGCCGCAGAATTCTGGATGGTAGAGCCTGAGATGGCATTTGCCGATCTGAACGACAATATGGCCGTAGCAGAAGCCATGTTAAAATACATCATCCGCTACGTCATGGAAAAAGCACCTGAAGAGATGAATTTCTTCAATCAGTTTATCGACAAGGGACTTCTGGCCCGTCTTCAGAACGTGCTGGATTCCGAATTCGGACACGTAACCTACACGGAAGCAGTCGAACTTCTGATGCAGCACAATGATGAATTTGAATACAAAGTAAGCTGGGGCTGTGATCTGCAGACTGAGCATGAACGCTACCTGACAGAAAAGATTTTCAAACGCCCCGTTTTCGTCACAGATTACCCGAAGGATATCAAAGCCTTCTATATGAAACAGAACGACGACGGCAAAACCGTCGCAGCCATGGACTGCCTTGTACCCGGCATCGGTGAAATCATCGGCGGCAGCCAGCGCGAAGACGACTACGACAAACTGACAGCCCGCATGGACGAGCTCGGATTGAAGAAAGAAGACTACAGCTTCTATCTCGACCTGCGCAAATACGGTTCCGTCCGCCACTCCGGCTACGGCCTGGGCTTCGAACGATGCGTCATGTATCTCACCGGAATCTCCAACATCCGTGACGTACTCCCCTACCCCAGAACCGTAGGAAGCTGTGAACTGTAAGATGTTGCAGTTTGTTTTTTAGCTTGATATAAACTATATGGCTCCATTACAGACAGGTCCTGTACGGGGACGCGCTTTCGCTCGCATGAAAACGCAGCGGTACTAAGCTTTTTCGGCGCTTTCGCTTGAAAAAGCAAGTGCCGGCGTTTTCAACGGTCCCCTTTACAGGACCTGTCTGTAATTCCGCCGCCATAGGCTGTTATATTCGCAATAAAAAAGCAAACTGCACATGGGAGGGTGACGCATAATTTGTTTGTTGTACTATGCATCAAATTTTGTAACAACAAACTTCATAGCATCAAACTTCATAAAGCTTCATAAAGATCATACTTTATAAATATCAAACTTTATAGCATCTAACTTCGTAATACCACCCTCCATAACAACAAATTTCATATCCGTATATTTTCAGCACTGCGTAGTGGCAGCACTTATGCGTGACCTCTCCCATGCTGTCCGGTACTTTATTTCCGGGGAGTCTGAGGAGAAAAACTGCGGCGGCCAAACGACCGTGGTATCCTGTAAAGGGGACCGTTGACAAACGCCGGTGCTTAGCGAGCGGGCCTTCTTCTGAAGGGCTGCGAGGTTAGCATCCGCTGCGTTTTCATGCGAGCGGGAGCGCGTCCCCGTACAGGATACCACGGTCGTTTGGCCTCACCACCCATCTCCTCCGCCCCCAAAAGACCGGACAGCACCAAAAACCCCTTGACATATCTTAATCCCGAATGGTAAAATAAAACAGTAATTATTATTGTTTTATCACGAACTGGAGGATTTGATTTCCATGCTGAAAAACAGTCGTCAGAGAAATTCCATCAAGATGGTTCTCATGCAGCGGTCCGATCATCCCACAGCCGGTGTGATTTATCAGGAGCTCCGGAAAGAGTACCCGAATATCAGCCTGGGAACGGTATATCGGAATCTGAATCTTATGTGCTCGCTGGGAGAGATCCGGAAGATCAGCTGCAGTGGGGAATCTGATCGTTTTGACGGGATTATCGCTCCGCATTATCATCATATTTGTACAAAATGCGGCGCTGTTCACGATGTTCCCATGCAGGTTATTGACAGTATCAATGAGCTTGCACAGAACTTTACAGATCACAGGATCACAGGACATCAGACCTATTTTTACGGAATCTGTAAAGACTGCGTGGGAGAAAACCTTACGAAATGTGAAGAAGATATCCCCGGTCCCGTCACACATTGACCTTGTTGCAAAATATTTTTATTTAATACTTGACACGGCAGACATTCTATGATAAAGTTAAGCCATAAACAGTAATTATTACTGTTTTTTAAAAAGTGTAATGCAACATTTCAATATTCAATCAACTATATTAATAAGGAGATCTTAAACATGAAGAAATTTGTATGTATGGTATGTGGTTATGTAGCAGAAGGCGAAGCAGCACCTGAAAAATGTCCCGTTTGTAACGCTCCCGCTTCCAAGTTTGTAGAGCAGGCTGAAGAGATGACATGGGCATCCGAACATGTTGTTGGTGTAGCTCAGGGCTCCAGCGAAGACATCATGGAAGATTTAAGAGCCAACTTCAACGGCGAATGTACAGAAGTAGGTATGTACCTGGCTATGGCAAGAGTTGCTCACAGAGAAGGTTATCCTGAAATCGGTCTGTACTATGAAAAAGCTGCATGGGAAGAAGCAGAACATGCTGCAAAGTTTGCTGAACTGTTAGGCGAAGTGATCACAGACAGCACCAAGAAGAACCTTGAATTAAGAATCGAAGCTGAAAACGGCGCTACAGCAGGCAAGACAGATCTGGCTAAACGTGCTAAAGCAGCTAACCTGGACGCTATCCATGACACCGTTCATGAAATGGCAAGAGACGAAGCTCGTCACGGCAAAGCATTCAAGGGCCTGCATGACAGATACTTCGGCAAATAATCCGATATTATCCTGATAAAGCTCAGAACGCCCCGGCATACAATTTGCCGGGGCGTTTTTTATCGATACATCCTGTTACTGATTATCATCCTGTTCTGATCATCATCTTATAGTTCACTGTGCTGAGCAGTAATTCCGTTTCTCATATCTTCAGGTTTCTTATTTTATTCAGTCCAGATCTTCCAGATTCAGGGAGTTAAAACCGATATCCTTAAGAGATAAACCAAGGTTACGTTCCAGCATATCTTCCCATTCAATGAATGCAATCGCAAGTTCACTGTTGGCCAGTTCCTGAATATCCTCCTCTGCAATTCCTTCCGCAGCCTCTACTTCAAAATCAATCTGATCGTCTATCTTATGCGTGGAAGCTTTAAAAGATGCAGTCGCCACAGCTACAGGAATGACATCCTCATCTGTGACATACAGAATGCAGTATTCGGGAGATACGGTACTGGTTTTATCGGTTTCCACATACATGGATACAACCGTCTCTGCTTCATCCCCCACTTCATTAATCGTACTGAAAATCAGTTTTTTCGTGTCCGCTTCATATGTAATCATTGCAAGACTGTTGTAGTTATCATCCCACTGATAGTTCTCAGCGATGGTGAAATCTCCATATTCGTCTTTTTCACCTTTCTTTTTCACATAATCCTTGATTCTCTGCAGATTATAAGCTTCTTTGCTGAGAATCTTCACCTTGCATGTATAGCTTTTATTGACCACTTTTGCAGTAATCGTAACAGTTCCCGTCTTTTTCGCCGTGATCTTTCCAGACGAAGACACGGTCGCTGTGTTTTTATCGCTGGTTGACCATGTCACTGTCTGTTTCGTATCATTCAGTTTCAGGGTATATGTTTTTCCTTTTATCATGGTGAGCGATGTTTTGGAAAGGGAAGGCGATTCCACCGTTACTTTGCAGGTATATTTTTTGCTTCCGATTTTCGCTGTGATCGTTGCCGTTCCATTCTTTTTCGCAGTAACCTTGCCGCTGCTGCTTACTGTAGCTACAGATTTACTGTTGGTTGACCATGTCACTGTCTGGCTGGTTCCGTTTACTTTAAGCGTATAGGAACTGTCTTTAGCCAGTCTCAATGACGTTTTGGAAATAGAAGGAGTTTCCACTGTTACTTTACAGGTATACTTTTGGGTCCCGATTTTAGCTGTGATGGTCGCCGCTCCTTTTCCGACAGCCGTTACCTTTCCGCTGGTGGATACTTTTGCCACTTTCGTGCTGGAACTGCTCCATGTGGCTTTTTTGCTTGTTCCCGATATCTTCAGCTGAAGCGTCTCTCCTTTAATCAAAGTCGCTTTTGTTTTGCTGATCTTAACCTGTGACGCCGCTTCTGCGGTAATCGTACCGGGCATCTGCGGAACAACCGACGGAACAGCAATTACCACAGCAAATGCCAGACATACTGCCATCATAATTTTTCTGAATCTTTTCATGTTACATGTTTCCTCACTTTCCTTAGAAATACATTAAATTATACCACGCTATCTGTCATACAGCGAGTATTTTTTCGCAATACTGCGAATAAAAGCCGGACCCCCGGCAGATCACTCCACCGGGGGCCCTGTAGGTTAATAAGATGATTGGTTATCTGTATTCAGATCAATTGATGATTATCTTTAGTTGATGGTTCTCTTTACATAAGAGGTATGTAAGATTTCATGAGCTTTGTGGCTTCCGGGTTCGCCGAAGAATTCAGCGTAAACTTTCTTGATGCTTTCATTCTCATGAGACTTTCTTACCGGATTGCCTGCATCCAGAGCGTACAGAGCTTTTGCACGTTCTGCGCGGATATCTACAACGTTGCGGATTCTGGAAGGAACCTGAGGCTGTCCGCCGCCGTTTACACAACCGCCGGGGCATCCCATGATTTCGATGAAGTGATAATCAGCTTCACCTGCTTTTACCTTGTCAAGCAGAACTTTTGCATTGCCAAGACCGGATGCAACTGCAACCTTAACATCCATACCTGCTACATTGTAAGTAGCTTCCTTGATGCCTTCTACGCCTCTGACTTCTGTGAAGTCTACGCATTCCAGTTCTTTACCTGTCAGTGTTTCAACTGCTGTTCTTAAAGCTGCTTCCATAACACCGCCGGTTGCACCGAAGATAACAGCTGCGCCGGTACCTTCGCCTAACGGATCATCAAAGCCTTCTTCAGGCAGTTTCGCAAAGTCAAGGCCGGCTTTTCTGATCATACGTGCAAGTTCTCTTGTGGTAATGGAAATATCCACATCGGGAACACCTGCTGCGTTCTGATCGTCACGGCCGATTTCGAACTTCTTAGCTGTACAGGGCATTACACTGACGCTGACGATATTCTTGGGATCCAGACCCATCTTCTGTGCATAGTAAGTCTTCAGAGTTGCACCGAACATCTGCTGAGGAGACTTGCAGGATGACAGGTTGTCAGTCAGATCAGGGAAATAGTGCTCGCAGTATTTGATCCATCCGGGTGAACAGGAGGTAATCATGGGCAGTACGCCGCCGTTCTGTACACGATCCAGGAATTCATGAGCTTCTTCCATGATTGTCAGGTCGGCTGAGAAGTTGGTATCAAATACCTTGTCAAATCCCAGGCGGCGCAGAGCTGCTGCCATCTGACCCTGAACAGGAGTACCCATCTCATAACCGAATTCTTCGCCCAGTGCAGCACGTACTGCAGGAGCAACCTGAACAGCTACAAATTTATCGGGATCATTGATTGCATCGATGATTTCCTGTGTTCTGTCCTTTTCATAGATAGCGCCTACAGGACAGACAGCGATACACTGACCACAGGATACACAGCTGGTTTCGCCCAGTCCCATCTCAAATGCGGAACCGATAAAGGTCTTGAAACCACGTTCGTTAGCGCCGATTACACCGATGCTCTGGCATTTCTCGCAGGCAGCAACGCATCTGCGGCAAAGGATACATTTATTATTGTCACGAACCATATGAGCTGCACTGGTGTCCAGTTCATAATGAGGTTTGTAGCCATCATAATAACCGTCGTCGTCAACGCCCAGTTCTTTACACAGAGTCTGCAGTTCACAGTTGCCGCTGCGTACGCAGGACAGACACTTTCTGTCATGGTTGGACAGCATCAGCTGCAGAGTTTTCTTTCTGGACTGCTGTACAGCAGGGCTGTTGGTCAGTACTTCCATACCGGGATTGATGGGATATACGCAGGCAGCAACAAGGCTTCTTGCACCCTTTACTTCAACAACACACATACGGCATGCGCCGATTTCATTGATATCTTTTAAATAGCAAAGTGTAGGGATTTCGATACCGGCATATCTTGCTGCCTCAAGGATTGTAGAACCAGCAGGAGCAGATACTTCTACACCATTAATTTTGATTGTAACGTTTTCCATAATCAGTCTACCCCTCCTTATTTCTTTACGATCGCGCTCTTCTTACACTTGGAAGCACATACACCACACTTGATACACTTGGAAGTATCGATTGTATGAGGTTTCTTCTTCTCACCGGTAATCGCACCAACAGGGCAGTTCTTAGCACACAGAGTACATCCGATACATTTCTCTTCGTCGATTTCATAGTGCAGCAGGCTCTTACATACGCCGGCAGGACATTTCTTATCAACTACATGAGCGATATATTCGTCTTCGAAGAACTTCATGGTAGACAGTACCGGGTTGGAAGCTGTCTGGCCCAGAGCACACAGAGAACTGGATTTCATGTGATAGCACAGTTCTTTGATCTTGTCCAGATCTGCCAGTTCTGCTTTGCCTTCTGTAATCTTTGTCAGCATCTCAAGCAGTCTTCTTGTACCGATACGGCAAGGTGTACACTTACCACAGGATTCATCAACGGTGAATTCCAGGAAGAATTTAGCGATATCAACCATACAGTCATCTTCATCCAGAACGATCAGACCGCCGGAACCCATCATGGAACCGATTGCAATCAGGTTATCGTAGTCGATCTGAACATCGAAATTGGAAGCAGGGATACATCCGCCGGAAGGACCGCCGGTCTGTGCTGCCTTGAATTTCTTGCCGTTGGGGATGCCGCCGCCGATTTCTTCAACGATCTCACGCAGGGTAGTACCCATGGGGATTTCTACCAGACCTACGTTGTTAACCTTACCACCAAGTGCGAATACCTTGGTACCCGGTGATTTTTCAGTACCCATAGCGGAGAACCAGTCAGCACCGCGAAGGATGATCTGAGGGATATTGGCATATGTTTCAACGTTGTTCAGGATGGTAGGTGCTGCAAACAGACCCTTAACTGCAGGGAAAGGAGGACGCGGACGAGGCTCGCCGCGATTACCTTCGATGGAGGTCATCAGAGCAGTTTCCTCACCACATACGAATGCACCTGCACCAAGTCTCAGACCGATACGGAATGAGAAACCGGTTCCGAAAATGTTGTCGCCCAGCATGCCGTATTCTTCAGCCTGCTTGATCGCGATCTCCAGACGCTGTACAGCGATGGGGTATTCAGCACGTACATAAATATAACCCTGATTAGCGCCGATAACATAACCTGCGATAGCCATAGCTTCCAGTACTACATGAGGATCGCCTTCCAGTACGGAACGGTCCATGAATGCACCCGGGTCACCTTCGTCGGCGTTACAGCATACATATTTCTGTGTGCCGGGTTCGCCGCCCATAGCAAACAGCCATTTCTTACCGGTAGGGAATCCGCCGCCCCCGCGTCCGCGAAGACCGGATGCCATAACGCAGTCCACAACTTCCTTCTGGGTCATGGATGTCAGAACCTTGTTCAGTGCCTGATAACCGTCTCTTGCGATATATTCTTCGATATTTTCAGGATTGATCACACCACAGTTTCTCAGAGCTACACGGTACTGTTTCTTGTAGAAAGGTGTCTCATGCATGGAGATGATACCTTCATCAGTAACGGTCTCTTTATAGAGATACTTGGTAACAACATTGCCTTTAACCAGATGTTCAGCAACGATTTCCGGAACATGCTCCAGTTCCATCTTGGAATAGAAAGCAGCTTCGGGGTAAATAATCATAACCGGGCCCAGTGCACACAGACCGTGGCATCCGGTTTTAATAACGCAAACCTTATCTTTCAGACCGGCTTTTTCGATTTCTTCTTCAAGCGCTGCAGCGATCTTTACACTTCCTGAGGAAGTACATCCGGTACCTGCACAAACCAGTACCTGACGTTCATACTGGCAGGCTTTTCTTTCTGCGCCCTTTTCTTCAGATCTGAATCCAACGAGGTCAGCCATTTTGTCTCTTATGGCATTTAATTCTTCAAGAGATTTCATTACGGTCCTCCTCCTAATTATACTGTGCTAAAATCTTTTCAACATCATCCGGTACCAGACGGCCATGAACATCATCATTGATCATCATAACCGGCGCAAGACCACATGCACCTACGCAGCGGCAGGATTCCAGAGAGAACTTGCCGTCCGGTGTACATTCGCCTTCTTTCAGGTTCAGAACTTCCTGAAGCTTTTCGTAAATCTTTCCGGAGCCTTTTACGTAGCATGCTGTACCAAGGCATACGGAAATTCTGAATTTACCCTTCGGCTGAAGTGCAAACTGTGCATAGAATGTTGCTACACCATAGATTTTTTCCAGAGGGATACCGGTATTATCAGAAATAATCTTCTGAACTTCGATAGGAAGATATCCGTAAATATCCTGTGCTTTCTGCATGATCGGCATCAAAGCGCCTTTCGTGTCTTTAAGTTCAGCAATTACTTTTAACAGTTCCCCTTCCTGTTCTTTTGTTCCTGTGAAAGGAACAGTTGCTTTTTGAGCCATTACTTTACCTCCTTACTGAAATATAAACCACCAGACCTGCCATTAACTTCCACCATTGCCAACACCCCTCATAACCAATGTCGCTCAGGCTGGGAAGATAAGTCCCCGTTAACTTTTTGTCATTTTGCATAATTATAACACCATTTTAATGATTTTACCAGCACTTTTTATTATTTTTTTAACAATGATATTTTTTTCTTTATCATAAATACAACTATTTTTGTCTTTTTTTCGTATTCTTGAACATATTGACGATAATCCTCCAGCCCTCTGCCCCCTGATTTAAGTACATTTCTTCCAATCCCTATGAATATTTTATATTTATTTTATTTTTTCTTAATTATTTCTTAAATATTTTGCAACTCAAAAAGTTTAAAATGATAATTTTTTATCGTGTTGACGTAGCCTTTCCCGGGTTTTATAATAATTATCAGAAATTGCTGAAAAGCCAAAAAACAACTGCGGAGAGCAAAGAAGCCTCTCCTGTAAGTATGAAAATTTATAGAAAGGAGAGTCCACTCAAAAAGAACAGACCTGTGTGATAAGTGTATTTAATCACATTTTGAGTGGCAGTACCCCATGAAAGTAATCGAAACAAGAGGGCCCATCTGTGTCAGCTGCACCAGATGCCTTCGCAAATGTGAGGTAAAAGCAATCCAGCTCACGGACAATACCGCCGTAATCGATGACGACCTCTGTATTCTCTGCGGTCACTGTATCGACGCCTGCCCCCAGCATGCCAAATTTTATATGAGTGACGCATCGAAGGTACGCAACTGGCTGGAAGGAAAAAGGAAACTGGTTCTGTCACTGGATCCGGCTTATCTCGGCGCATTCCCCGGTATTGAAGGCGGACAGATTGTTTCCGCATTCCGCAAAGCAGGCTTTATGGCAGTTCATGAAACCGCGGAAGCTGCTGCCGTCCTGACTTCCGAATACGCCAGAATCGCAGAAAACAGCCACAGGCCCGATCACGAGAACAACATCATCACCTCGGCCTGCCCTGCAGTAAATTCCCTGATCGAGATCTATTACCCGGATCTTCTCCCCAATCTGGCTCCGGTTGCTTCACCCATGATTGCTCACGGGCGCTACCTGAAAAAGCGCTACGGCGCAGATACACTGGTCGTTTATGCCGGCCCCTGTTTTTCCAGAAAAGGGGAAGCCTACGCCCCCGAAAATGAAGGAGCTATAGACGCAGTGCTTACCTTCTCAGAACTGGTGCGTTTTATGGAACGGCTGAATATCGACATGAAGCAGATGGAGGAGTGCCGGCCCGACAATCCCGATCCGGCCGTCAACAAGCTCTATCCCACCGCAGGCGGAATCATCACCGCACTGCGCTGCAATGAGAAATTCCCCGATTCGCGGTACATGAGTTTCCACATCAGTTCCATCGCAAACTGCCGCAACGTCCTTCAGGAACTTCGGGAAGGAATTTACAGCAACTGCGTCATTGAGCTGAGTGCATGTCCCGGCGGCTGCGTCAACGGTCCCGCCCGGCCTGCCGACACCTCCGGCTACCGCTGCAACCTCCGTCTGAAAAAGCAGACCAACCGGGTATCGGTTCCCGAACAGCAGGTGAAAGATTTCCTGAATACCACAGCCGTTGTCAGCTGCTACCTCGACAAATCACCCCACTACCCGATTCCTTCTGAAGAGGAGATTTCGGCCATGCTGCTGACCATGGGGAAAAAGAGCAAACGTGACGAGATGGACTGCGGTGCCTGCGGTTACCTCACCTGCCGCGAAAATGCCATTGCTGCCTGCCAGGGGCGTTCCTCCTATGACCGGTGCACTCACTACCTGCACCAGAAAGCCTCTTCCCTGGCCAATCTGGTGATGGAATCAACCCCCAATATGGTTATGATTATCGGCGGTGATCTGACGATTCAGGAATTTTCTGCTTCCTGTGAGAAGAAATTCCATCTGACCCGTGCAGAGGCCATCGGAAAGGATCTGGTGGAAATTATCGATGATACGGATTATGCATGGGCCCTGGAAAACAAGCAGAATCTGCGCGGCAAGATTGTGGAACTGACCGGCTACGATACTTTCGTTCAGCAGAATATTACATATCTGAAAGATGAACATGCCCTTCTGGTTATTCTGATCGATGTAACAGTGCAGAAACGCAGAGAGGATGAAGACTACATGCAAAAGCTGGAAATCGTGGAACTGGCACAGAAAATTATTGACAAGCAGATGATGACCGCACAGATGATTGCCGGCCTGCTGGGTGAAACAACCGCAGAAACCAAGGTGACCCTCAACAAGCTGTGCCGTTCTCTGCTGGGTGAAGAAGGTGGTGAAAGCTGATGTATATTGATATGGATTACCGCAG
>JBJELO010000160.1:0-2437 GCA_051879195.1 Lachnospiraceae bacterium | reverse complement strand
AATATCTATTATGAGGACGGGCTTCGTTTTCTCCGATCCAGACATGGAGCATATGATCTGATCATTAATGATGCCATTGATCCTCTGGGTCATACGGCAGGGCTGTTTACCAAAGAGTTTTACGGCAACTGCTACCGGGCTCTCGGAGAGGATGGTATCATGGTTTACCAGCACGGAAGTCCGTTTTATGATGAGGACGAGGAGTCCTGCCGGGTGATGCACCGGAAAGCCAGCCACAGCTTTCCCATCAGCCGGGTCTATCAGGCGCACATTCCAACCTGTTCTTCCGGTTACTGGCTGTTCGGATTTGCTTCCAAAAAGTATCATCCGCTGACGGATCTGGATGCGAAGCGCTGGAATGACAGGAAGATTCAGACATGGTATTATACCACCAACCTGCACCGGGGAGCGTTCATGCTGCCCAGATATGTGGAGGATATGCTGGAGGAAGAAGAAGGCCGGAAACGGTAGAAACAGGGCAAAAAACAGGATAGAAATGGAGAGGGTACAATAATTACCTTTCAGGAAAGTGAGGACAATATGGGAAGATTATTAATTATCGGATGCGGCGGTGTTGCCGGAGTTGCAATTCACAAATGCTGTCAGAACAGTGAAACATTTACGGAAATCTGCATTGCCAGCCGGACAAAGTCCAAATGCGATGCCTTGAAGGAGAAGCTTCAGGGCACGACTGACACGGTGATTACCACCGCGCAGGTGGATGCGGACAATGTGGAAGAACTGATTGCGCTGATAAAATCTTATCAGCCCGATGCGGTGCTGAATGTGGCGCTGCCCTATCAGGATCTGACTATTATAGATGCCTGCCTGGCATGCAAAGTGGATTATATCGACACGGCCAATTATGAGCCGGAGAATACGGATGATCCCCAATGGCGGGCTATCTATGAAAAACGCTGCAAAGAAGCAGGATTTACCGCATATTTTGATTATTCCTGGCAGTGGGCCTATCAGGAAAAGTTCCGCGAGGCGGGGATTACGGCGCTTTTGGGAAGCGGTTTCGATCCCGGTGTTACCAGTGTGTTTTCTGCTTATGCGCTGAAACATTATTTTGATGAAATTGAATACATCGATATTCTGGACTGCAACGGCGGCGATCACGGGTATCCTTTTGCCACAAATTTCAACCCGGAGATCAATCTGCGTGAGGTTTCCGCCAATGGCTCTTACTGGGAAGACGGTCACTGGGTGGAGACAGAACCCATGGAGATCAAGCGGGAGTACAATTTCCCCCAGGTTGGACAGAAGGATATGTATCTGCTGCACCATGAGGAGATTGAGTCTCTGGCTAAAAATATCCCCGGCGTGAAACGGATCCGTTTCTTCATGACCTTCGGTCAGAGTTATCTGACCCATATGAAGTGTCTGGAAAATGTGGGTATGCTCTCTACTTCCCCCATTCTTTTTGAAGGAAAGGAAATCGTTCCGATCCAGTTCCTGAAAGCTCTGCTGCCGGATCCGGCCTCCCTTGGTCCCAGAACCGTGGGCAAAACCAATATCGGCTGTATTTTCACCGGCAAAAAGGATGGAAAAGAGAAGACAATCTATATTTATAATGTATGTGATCATCAGGAGTGCTATAAGGAAGTGGGTTCCCAGGCCATTTCCTATACAACCGGTGTGCCGGCCATGATCGGTGCAGCTCTGGTGCTGAATAAGGTATGGGACAGAGACGGCGTCTTCAATGTGGAAGAATTTGATCCGGATCCGTTTATGGATATGCTGAATCAGTATGGACTCCCCTGGGTTGTGGATGAAAATCCTCAGATTGTGGAATAGCGGCGCGGAATGGTTATAGAATAAATGTTTAAGGGAGGCTGTTTATGTGGAAAAGTATACCGACACCCTGCTATGTGGTGGATGAAAGAAAGATAATCGAAAATCTGACCTGCCTTAAGAAGCTGGAACAGGAAACGGGGTGTCACATCCTGCTGGCACAGAAAGCATTTTCCATGTACAGCCTCTATCCGCTTATCGGAAGCTATATCAGCGGCACCACCGCAAGCGGACTTTACGAGGCCAGACTGGGAAAAGAGGAGATGGGAAAGGAAAATCATGTATTTGCACCTGCTTATAAGGAAAAAGACATGCAGGAACTGGTGCAGATCTGTGACCATATTATTTTCAATTCGTTTTCTCAGTACGAAAAACACCGGGATATGATCACGCGGTATAATCAGGAAGCTGCAGGGGCAGCAGATGCGGTCCACCGGGTTCAGATTGGTATCCGGGTGAATCCGGAGTTTTCCACTCAGGAGGGGCATGCCATTTACGATCCCTGCGCGCCCGGTTCCCGCCTCGGCGTTACGCGGGAGAATTTTCCCGAAAAACTGCCGGAGGATGTGAGCGGGCTTCATTTTCATACCCTCTGCGAGCAGGATTCGGATGATCTGGAAGCAACCTTCCGGGCATTTGA
>JBJELO010000159.1:0-2438 GCA_051879195.1 Lachnospiraceae bacterium | reverse complement strand
AAAAAAGCGCAAACGCAAAAATGTGCCTGAGTCGGAATATCTGACAACGATGCACAATCCTGCCAATGCGGTTGAATTTGATAATCTGCATACGTATTTCTTCACGGATGCAGGTACGGTAAAAAGTGTGGATGGCGTAACATTTGATGTGCCCATCGGCAAGACTGTGGGAGTCGTAGGTGAGTCCGGCTGCGGCAAGTCCGTAACCAGTCTGTCTCTCATGCAGCTGGTACAGCGTCCTCAGGGGCAGACAGTGGAAGGCGAGATCCGTCTGAATCTGGGCAATAAGGCTTACGATGTGACAAAAACACCTACAGAGAAGATGCAGAAAATCCGCGGTAACTATGTGTCCATGATTTTCCAGGAACCCATGACCAGCCTGAATCCCGTGTTCCGTATCGGCAGACAGGTGGATGAGGTAATCGAGCTTCACGATGGTGAGGGAAAGACAAAAGAGGATATCAAAAAACGTACCATTGAACTGCTGGAGATGGTAGGTATCGCCAACAGCGAGGGTGTTTACCATATGTATCCTCATGAGCTGTCCGGCGGTATGCGTCAGCGTATCGTAATCGCCATGGCACTGGCCTGCAATCCGAAGGTCATCATTGCAGATGAGCCCACCACGGCGCTGGATGTAACGATTCAGGCGCAGATTCTGGATCTGCTGCGCCAGCTGAAGGATAAGATCAATTCATCCATCATGCTGATTACTCACGATCTGGGTGTAATTGCCGAGATGGCCGATTATGTTGTGGTTATGTATGCCGGACGTGTTGTGGAAAAAGGTACTGCACAGGAGATTTTTGCTCATCCATCTCATCCCTATACAATCGGTCTGATGGCATCAAAACCTGTGGTGGGAAAGAAGGTAGATAAGCTTTATTCCATTCCCGGTAAGGTGCCGAATCCTGTTAATATGCCGAATTACTGTTATTTTAAAGATCGCTGCGAGATGTGTGTGGATGGCTGCGATGGTGAATATCCCTGTGAGATCAGCCTTTCACCCACACATAAGGTAAGCTGCTACCGCTACTACGGAAAGGGGGAGAAGTAAATGGCTGCGAAAAAACATGTAGTTGATGATAATTATGAGCCGTTGACATACGATCCCCAGTATATTCTGATGGTCAATCAGCTGAAAAAATATTTCCCTATCAAGGGAGGTATGGTTTCCAGAGTTGTGGGACATGTGAAAGCGGTGGACGGTGTTACATTTAATCTGAAGAGAGGTACCACCATGGGTCTGGTAGGTGAGTCGGGCTGCGGCAAAACAACCACGGGACGTACGATACTCCGATTGTCCGGAGAAAAGACAGGCGGAGAAGTGCTGTTTAACGGCAAGGAGGTTTACGATTTGTCCAATTCGGAGATGCGTTCCCTGCGTACAAAGATGCAGATCATCTTCCAGGATCCGTTCTCCAGTCTTTCTCCCCGCCTGCCCATCGGTGAGATCATCGGGGAAGCTGTACGCGAACACAAACTGGTTCCGAAGGCGGAATTCAATGATTATATCGATCAGATCATGGATAACTGCGGTCTGCAGCCTTTCCATAAGGATCGTTATCCTCATGAATTTTCCGGCGGTCAGCGTCAGCGTATCTGTATCGCCCGGGCCCTGGCTCTCAATCCGGAATTTGTAGTCTGCGATGAGCCGGTATCGGCGCTTGATGTATCCATTCAGGCGCAGATTATCAACCTGCTCAATGATCTGCAGGAGAAATATAAACTGACGTATCTGTTTATTTCACACGATCTTTCCGTTGTTGAGCATATTTCCGATACGGTGGGTGTTATGTATCTGGGTAATCTGGTGGAATACGGTGAGACGGATGATATCTTCAGAAATCCTCTGCACCCGTATACGAAGGCCCTGTTTTCCGCGATTCCGATTCCTGATCCTACGATCAAGATGAACCGTATCGTGCTGGAGGGATCCATTCCTTCACCTGCCAATCCGCCTTCGGGATGCAAATTCCACACACGGTGTCAGTACTGTACGGAACGGTGTAAAACCGAGATTCCTGTTCAGAAGGAAGTTGAGAAAGGACATTATGTAGTATGTCATCTTTACGACACGAACTGATTCATGATCCGGATGAGAATGTTCCTGAAGAAGAGGGCATGCGGCCGGAAGAGGAATTGACCAGGCAGGAACGCCGGTGGTATATTATGGGAGCATTGAAAAGTACGCTGCTCATCGGGGGAGCGTATGTGATCGGCTTTGGAATTATCATTGTGCTGATGCTGTGGTTCTGGATGTGATGATACAAGGATAATAAATAAAGACAGCCGTGGATGGAAAATCCTTTACCGGGATTTTCCGTCCACGGCTGTTTTTTGTTGGTATTAAAATAAATGTTCAGAGCCAGCCTCGAAAACACTGCCTGGCTCTGAACGGTTACAGGATGTCGATGTATTCGCCTGCCAGTGCTTTG
>JBJELO010000158.1:8213-10994 GCA_051879195.1 Lachnospiraceae bacterium | reverse complement strand
CAAGGATTACCTGAATCGCATCGACTCCGCAGGCATCATTTTCGGAGATGCAGACAACCTGTTCATCTTCGGAAAATGACAGATCAAGAAGCTCCATGGCGTACAGAGCTGCCTTATAGCCGATTGTGAGACCGCCGCATACGTGTCCGTGAAAGGCGGCGCATTTTTCCCATAATTCTTTACTCATTTATAAACCTCCCGTTTGTATCATGACGCCAAATTTATTTGACGCCGTCAGCATTTGTATTAAACTGTTTCTGTCCATTTCAGATGACTTCCCAGAACATGGTTACAATGGTGGTGTCCACATGTTCCTGTACCATACTGTCCACAGCCTGGGATTCAAGATATTCTGCGGCGATCTGTTCCTGTTCAGGGGGGATCTCCCGGTGGAGCCGGGCGCGGTCAAGACACCAGTGCAGAGAATTCTCCAGTGTTCTGACAGGAGTCCAGACTTCCTGATGGTAGAAAACCTGCGGCTCATAACCGTTCAGCCAGAGGTAATCGAAACAGCAGGGAATTTCATCGTCACGGAAACCCTGACTGCTGTCGATTTCCATCAATTCCAGCGTCCGGACATCTTTATCAGGTTAAATTGTACCATAATATCCTGAACAAGTCTGTAATCTTTTTCATAAAAAAATAGCAACTGTTCAGAGCCAACCTCGAAAACACTGGGTGTTTCCTCGGTGTGGCGTATCCGCCAAATAGATTTGTACAAAAAAGTGCTCATGAATGCGAGCATTCAGCGCACTTTTTGTACAAATCTGCCTGGCTCTGAACAGTTACAAAAAATATTAAAAAAATATCCCCCCACCCGGCTTGTGAAGCAATTAACACACAGGTATAATCAAGACAGTCGAGGCAGTGAGATCGGCACTGCTTTTACTGTAGCAATCTGCATTATTTTTGTTGTCTTTATAATGTGGATTTTTCACCTTTCTCTTTTCATGTCATATTTTGGAAAACCAGACCGTTTAAACAAAGTCTGGTTTTTCTATATATGAGGTGTGATCTCATTGAACGGAGGGATAAAAATGGATACATCAGTGATTCAAAAACAGCTTCTTTTCAGCGGCAAAAAAGAAAGCGGGATGTTTCCCGTGCCGGGTATGCAGCTGAGTGTGCCTTATACGGTTCTGTACGGGACGAAGCCGGGGCCTTCCGTACTGATTACAGCGGGGATCCATTCAACAGAATATGTGGGAATACAGGCTCTGATTGAGTTGTCTCAGGAGATGGATGCAGAATCAATCTGCGGCAATCTGGTTTTGGTTCCTCTGGTGAACCGTTCGGGATTTGAGAACAGAACTGCGGGCATGGTTTATGAGGACAATAAGAATCTGAACCGGATGTTTCCCGGGTACTGGGAAGGTTCCGCATCGGACCGGCTGGCTGCGGCTGTCTATACGGCATTTATCCGGCATACAGATTTTTATGTGGATCTGCACTGTGGGGATTGCTATGAAGAACTGGTTCCGTACGTCTATTATGTCGGCGGCACGGAAGTAGAGAAGGTTTCCCGTGAGATGGCACTCTGTACAAATGTGCCCTATGTGGTCCGGTCCGAATGCAAAACGGGCGGTGCATACAATGTGGCATCAGTTCACAGAATTCCCAGTATTCTGCTGGAACGGGGGAATCTGGGCTGCTGGTCCGAAGAAGAGGTGAATGCGGATAAAAAGGACATTATCAATATTCTGAGATATATCCGCATGCTGGATGAAGAACCGGTCAGATACAGACCCGAATATGAATTTACAAAGGTTTGCTATCTCAATGCACCGAAAGCCGGATGTTGGTATCCCGTAAAAAAAGTCGGTGAATCTGTAAGGAAAAATGAACTGATCGGTGAGATCAAAGGGTATCAGGGGGAATTGAAAGCTGCTGTATTCGCAGATTCAGCCGGCATCATACTGTACCAGACAACTGCACTGAACGTGGTGGAAAACGGTTCTGTAGCAGCTTACGGAGTAACGGATTATATATTTTAAAGAAAGAGGGTTTGCCTGTGCGAAAAAACATCACTACACTTTATGACGCGGTAACAAATGACAGTATTCTCAGTAAATCAATCGAAGATTTTCTGATCACGGAAGCAGACAATGAATCTCTGGTTACGGCATCCATGGTGGTCGAATTATTAAAAATTATCAAAACAAGGCTGAATATCGGACAGAAAATTACCATGGAAAAAACAGGGACCGTGCTGACAAAGGAAAATTACAACGCATATCTGGTAGAACATTTTTCAGGATATATCTGCGGGGAGGTTATGGCAAACTGACCCGGCTATCATGATCTGTATGATAGCCGCAGCGATTAAAAAGGAGAAAATACGTATGGAGCAGAATGCACTGCAGGATCTGGAAGAATACTGTTTTACCGGATACTGCAAAAAGAAAAACATGACAGCTATTATGACAAGCGAATATACGCGTGAATCATACGGTTTGTGTCTGGAGCAGATCCTTGGATGCGACTATCTCAAATGTGAGTATAACAAGGACTGTACGATCGTCAAACAGGCACTGAGTAAAGAAGATGAATAGGACAACTGACACAGAAAAAAGAAAATGAACGGAATAATTAAAAAAACATCCCCCCACCCGGCTTGTTGCCCCAAAAATGAGCTGATATAATAAGGACAGTTAAAGAAACAAACAGACAACTAACATATCTTTAACACAACTTCAGACATTCCATTCAATACTCCAATACTCCTCATGTAATGGCTGAAGAAAACCTCTACCTCTATATTAGAAATTAATGTTATTACCC
>JBJELO010000158.1:0-8113 GCA_051879195.1 Lachnospiraceae bacterium | reverse complement strand
GAAAAACGGGTCTGATATATTTTTGTAGGTTTCCGGAAAATAATGTTGGAAATCGAGTTTTTTCAGATATGTCAGGGAGGGAGTAAATTTGGCTAAAACAACAGATTTAACGACAGGAAGCATATGGAAAAGGCTTCTGTTTTTTGCGATACCTCTGCTTTTAAGCAGTCTGGTTCAGCAGCTTTATAATACGGTGGACCTGATTTTTGTCGGGAATTTTATTGATAAATCGGCATCGGCGGCGATTGGCTCAAGCAGCCTTCTGGTTACCTGTCTGGTGGGATTTTTCGGCGGTATGTCAGTGGGTTCGGGAGTCGTGGTTTCCCATATTTTCGGAGCCCGGGAAACAGAGAAGCTCTCGAAAGCGGTTCACAATGCCATTGCCCTCAGTATTGCAGGCGGACTGGGTTCCATGGTTTTTGGATATTTTTTTGCTCCGGTATTTCTGAAGCTGATCAACACTCCGCAGGATATCTATGTCAATGCAGTCAGTTATCTCCGCATTTACTTTTTTTCACTGGTTTTTATCTTCATTTACAATCTGGGATCCGGTGTTCTGCGGGCTCTGGGCGATTCGAAGTCACCCCTGTATGCGCAGGCTGTGGGCGGCCTCGTAAACATAGCAATGGATTATCTTTTTATCCGGTGCTTCGAAAACGGTGTAACCGGTGCGGCATGGGCGACTTTTTGTTCACAGGGAACCGCGGCACTTCTAACCGTTTACAACCTGATGAAACTGGATCCGGATTATTCGCTGCACCTGCGTAAAATCGGTTTTGACAGGGAAATTCTGAAGAAAGTAATGCTGATCGGCGTTCCGGCAGGAGCACAGTCTCTTGTAATCACTCTGTCCAACATTATGGCACAGTACCATATTAATTCGTTCGGCGAGGATGCCATAGCTGCATACACAGCCTATTTTAAGATAGAACTGATCATTTATCTGCCGATTGTGGCATTTGGTCAGGCAATCATGGCTTTTGCAGGCCAGAATATGGGAGCACAAAACTACAAACGTATGCGGGAGGGAACCAGAATCTGCCTGTTTATGAGCATGGGTCTGGCTTTTGCAACCAGCCTGCTGGCATTGAAATTCGGACCGCAGCTGTTTCGGATTTTCAATAAGGAGCCGTCTGTTATTGAAACGGGATGCCGAATTATCGGAATCAGTTTTCCCTTCTATTTTGTGTACTGTATTTTTCAGATTCTAGGTGACAGTCTGCGCGGCGCGGGAAAAGTGAAGGAGCCTATGTATATTGTCCTGGTCAATATCTGCGTTATCCGTACCATCCTGCTGTTCCTGATCGTGCCTGTGGTGCAGGATATCACAGGAGTGGCAGTGACTTATCCTGCAACATGGATCCTGACCTCGGCGTGTATGCTGGTTTATTATATGAAATTTCAAAAAAGTCTGGCGTGACTGTATTCATCAGTGAGCAGCAACGGGAATATTTTTTAAAAAAACATCCCCCCACCCGGCTTGTTGACCCGAAAATGAGTTGATATAATAAAGGCAGTTAAAGAAAAACAAGCAACTAACATATTTTTAACGCAGCTTCAGACATTCCATTCAATACTCCTCTTGCAATGACTGAAGAAAACTCTACCTCATATTAGAAATTAATGTTATTATCTGCAGGGGCCAGACATCAGCTGATGTCTGGTTTTTGTGCTTTTTTATACATTTTAAGTTTTTTATTTAAAGAATAAGGTTGTTTTTTTGGCTTTTTTTATCCCCCAGGGGGGCTTATCAGGATGATAAAAATACATTATACTGATATAAAAATATGACAGAAAGAAGCAAAAAATATGGGTAAAAATCAGTCAATAGTTATAAAAAAGGTCGTAAAGCGGATTATCGGTTTTATCGCAGCCATGTTTATATTGTCTATTCTGGCATTTGTGTTTGCAAGGCTGGCTCCGGGGGATCCGCTGCAGTCATTTTACGGAGATGCGGTGGAATCCATGACTACCGAGGAACTGGATGCGGCGAGAGCAAGGCTGGGGCTGGATGCTCCGCTTACGGTACAATATGTGCGCTGGCTTCAGAATGCACTGCAGGGAGATTTCGGACTTTCTCTGAAGTACAAGACATCTGCACAGGAGGTGGTCGGTCCGCTGATCGGCAATACACTGATTCTGGGAGGGATTGCCTACATTCTTGTGTTTTTCCTTGCGGTTGTGTGTGCGGTCATCTGTGCCATGCATGAAGACACACTTCTGGATAAGGCAATCTGCAAGGTCGGTACGGCAGCCTACTACATACCTCCTTTCTGGCTGGGGGTTGTGCTGGTGCTGATATTCAGTATCAATCTGAAGCTGTTCCCAAGCAGCGGTGCATATGATCCGGGGATGCAGGGAGATGTTCTGAACCGCCTGCAGCATATGGTTCTGCCTCTGATTGTTATGGTTGCCAGTCATCTGTGGTATTACGCCTACATGATCAGAAACAAGCTGCTGGATGAGATCCGTAAGGATTATGTGTTGCTTGCAAAGTCGAAAGGACTGGGCAAACGGGAAATCATTCTGAAGCACTGCCTCAGAAATGTGGCTCCTACTATTGTAAGTATTATGGCAATTTCCATCCCTCATGTGCTGAGCGGAACCTATATTGCGGAGTCGGTATTCAACTATCCCGGTATCGGCAATCTGTCTGTGGAAAGTGCCAAGTACCATGACTATAATCTTCTGATGCTTCTGGTACTGATCACCGGTTCACTGGTTATCATCAGCAGTATTCTTGCTCAGTTTATTAATGAAGCAATTGATCCCAGAATGAAAGAAATGGAGGAAGCTTCGTAATGGAAAACGGGATTTTAAATCCGGAAACAAGCAGATCGGCAGAAGAACAGAATGCCGGTTTTACAGTTGTCGGAGTCGGTTACCGGACCTTCGAGCGGAAAGAAAAAAAGCTCAGCTTCCGGGACAGGATAAAGGGAAAACCTGTCGCATCAGTCATTATCCTGCTGATCATCGTAACAGGCTGCCTGTTTGCAGAGCATATTTACAATCATGATCCCAGCGGCTTTTATCTGGAGCATCTGAATGCGGCACCTGACGGGGAGTTCTATTTTGGTACGGATTCTCTGGGACGGGATATCTTTTCCATGATATGGTACGGTGGACGTGCTTCCATTCTGATCGGTCTGATGAGTATGGCGATTATTACCGTGATTGGTATCACCTATGGCTGTGTCAGTGGTATGGCGGGAGGCAGAATCGACGCATTTATGATGCGTGCAGTGGAACTGGCCAACAGTATTCCAAATCTTCTGATCGTTCTGCTTCTGGTATCTGTGATGGGAAAGCAGAATATTTTCAAGATATCCATCGTAATCGGTGTTACCGGGTGGTTCGGTCTGGCCCGTATTGTGCGGAGTGAGATCCGGCAGATCCGAAACAGCGAGTATGTACTGGCATCAAAAAGTATGGGAGCAGGGTTTGGTTATCTGATGGTGAAGCATCTGGTTCCCAATCTGGTGGCGGCAATCATGTTTGTAGTGATTTCCAGCATCAGTTCCAGTATGTCCATGGAATCCACACTGAGTTTTCTGGGACTCGGGCTTCCGGTGGATGTGATTTCATGGGGAAGTATGCTTTCGCTGGCCAACAAGGCGCTGCTTCTGAATACCTGGTGGGTGATTGTGATTCCCGGTGTTTTTCTGATTGTTACCCTGCTGTGCATCACCGGTATCGGTAATTATTTCAGAAAAGAAACTAACAGGAAAGAAAGTGTACTGTAGGTATTATAAAAAAGATTGTTTATACCGTTATGCGGCAGACATAAGCTGCCCTGCGGATTTTCAATAAAGCTCAATAAAAAGGAGGAGAAATATGTTTTACAACAAAGTGAAAAAAGTACTGGCGGTGATGATGTGCGCTGCCATGTGTGCAGGTCTCACAGCCTGCGGTGGCGGAGGCAGCGATGCATCCAAAGGTACAGCCGGGGGGAATACGGCTGAAGCGGGAAAAGAAACTCAGGAAACCGAAGCAAAGAAAGAGACGGGAGATTTATCCAACACACTGGTATATGCAGGTGAGTCAGAAGATACGATCAATCCTCTGCTGAATACACATGATGAACTTCCCAACCTGATTTTCTCAGGTCTGCTGAAATATGACGGAAACGGCAATCCCGTTGAAGAACTGGCTGAAAGCTATGAATTTGATAAGGACAGCCTGACCTATACCTTCCATCTTCGTGAAGGAGTAAAGTGGCATGACGGAGAGCCTTTCACAGCTGATGATGTGGTATTTACCTACACAGCTCTTACACAGGATGAAACGCTTTCTTCTTCCGTGACCACCAACTACGAAGATATTGCGGAAGTTGCAGCACCTGATGAAAAAACAGTTACGATTAAGATGTCTCAGTATAATGCGGCAATGCCCGGTTATTTTACTATCGGTATCATGCCCAAACATCTGGTGGAGAATGAAGATCTGAATACCACATCCTTCAATCAGAATCCGGTGGGTACAGGCCGTTATAAATTTGTAAGCTGGGAAAAAGACGGCGGTATGATCAATCTGGAACGCAATGAGGATTACTACGGAAAGGTTCCGCAGATTGAAAAGATCATCTACAAGACAGTATCTGTTGAGAGCACAAAGGCGACCATGCTGCAGTCCGGCGAAGCAGATCTTGCATGGCTGAATTCCAATTATGCAGATACTTTCCGCGGTAAAGACGGTTATAAGAATATTGATTTCCAGACAGCCGATTATCGTGCCATGTCCATGGATTTCAGAACGGAGTTCTGGCAGAAAAACGGTGATTCCATTGGGGTTCTGAACTATGCTCTTGATAAAGAATCAATTGTAAAGGGCGTGATCGCAGGCCACGGTGTTGCTGCATACAGCCCGATTCAGCTGAATCCCTACGGCGGCAACAAAGATGCTGATATTTATCCCTATGATCTTGATAAATTTGCAGCTGAAATGGAAAAACTGGGATGGAAGAAAGGTGATGACGGAATCTATGAGCGTAACGGTGAAAAGTTCCATTTCACTATTCAGGTACGTGATTACGAAGAAGAACGTGTTGACATTGCCAACATCTGTTCCAGCCAGCTGAAAGCAGCCGGTGTGGATATGGAAGTTGTTCTGGTTACCAAATTTGACTGGGGTGCAGGATACAACGGATTCCTTTCCGGATATGCAACACAGTTTGATCCTGATATGATTTATGCAAACTATGTAACCGGCGCCAGTGACAACAATATGCAGTACTCCAATAAGAAGGTCGATGAAATTCTGGAGAAAGCACGTCATACGGAAGATCCGGAAGAAAGAAAAGAACTGTATCATCAGTTTGAACTGGAATATGTTCAGAACCCCGGTATCGTACCTGTTGCTTTCCTGGAAGGCAACTATGTAAGCATTGACGGACTGGATGGACTGGACACCACAAGACTTCTGGGTCATCATGCAGTTGGTGTGTTCTGGAATGTGGAAGACTGGACTCTGAACAAATAGATTAAGAAATAAAAGCAGAAAAGAGCATGTACAATGAACAAACCATTATTGAGTCTGGATCATTTGTCCATCAGCTTTGATACGCCGAAAGGCGAAGTGCAGGCTGTGCGTGATGTCAGTCTTTCGGTTCAGCCGGGTGAGATTCTGGCAATTGTAGGAGAATCCGGCTGCGGAAAGACCGTCACGATACAGTCTGTCATGAAACTGCTTCCCAAATCTGCCCTAACAAAATCGGGCAGAATTTTGCTGGATGGAGAAGATATTACGGATTATAAGGAAAAGCAGATGCGTGATATCCGCGGCAATGTGGTATCCATGGTGTTTCAGGATCCCATGACCACCCTGAATCCCACCATCCCCATAGGCAGGCAGATAACGGAAGCGATTCGAAAGCACAAAAAAGTATCAAAAGAAGAAGCAAAAGCAAAGGCAATTGAGCTTCTTGACATGGTTGGAATAGATGACCCGGAGCAGAGATATTATCTGCAGCCCCATTTCTTTTCGGGAGGCATGCGCCAGAGAAGTGTCCTGGCAATTGCACTGGCGCTGGAACCGAAGATTCTGCTGGCGGATGAGCCGACGACCGCTCTGGATGTAACCGTTCAGAGAAAAATCCTGGATCTGCTTCTGGAACTGAGGGAGAAGACGGGAATTGCAATTGTTTTTGTGTCACATGATCTGGGGGTGGTTGCCCGGATTGCAGACAGAGTAGCTGTCATGTATGCGGGTAAGATTGTGGAGATCGGTACAGTCGAGGAGATTTTTTATGATCCGAGACATCCTTATACCTGGGGGCTGATGGAAGCCCTGCCGGCTTTCGCAAAGGATGGAAAAAGACTGCAGACCATACCCGGTATGCCTCCGGCTCTGCTGGATCCGCCTCCGGGAGATGCATTTGCCTCCCGCAACCGTTTTGCCATGGCAATCGATTATGAACAGATGCCGCCCATGTTTGACATTTCTCCTACACATAAAGCAGCCACCTGGCTTCTGGACGAGCGCGCTCCCAAAGTTGAGGTTCCGGTTCGCATTGAAAGGAGGCAGCAGTCATGACAGAGGAATATGTACTTGAGGTATCCCATCTGAAACAGTATTTCCCGATTCGGAAAAATCATATTGTAAAAGCAGTGGATGATGTCAGCTTTCACATTGGAAAAGGTGAGATATTTGGGCTGGTTGGGGAAACAGGCTGCGGAAAATCCACCATAGCACGTACTGTAATGGGTATGTATCAGGCCAGCGGCGGCGATGTTATATTTGAAGGGATCCGTATCTCGGATAAAAAGGAATATCGCCGCAGCAGAAAAAAGATACAGAAAAAGATGCAGATTATTTTTCAGGATTCCGCGGCTGCTCTGGATCCCCGTATGACGGTGGAAAAACTGATTTCAGAGCCCATGGTGATCAACCGGATATATTCCGAAAAGGAAGATATGAAAAAAGAAGTTCTGTCTCTTATGGATCAGGTGGGTCTGGATGCCGGTTATTGCGATAAATATCCAAGTGAACTTTCAGGAGGACAGCGGCAGCGTGTGGCTATCGCACGTGCCATCAGTATTAAACCGGATCTAATCATTGCAGATGAGCCGGTGGCATCTCTGGATGTGTCCATTCAGGCACAGATTGTCAATCTGTTTCTGGATCTTCAGAGAGAAAAAGGCTTTTCTTTTCTGTTTATTGCCCATGATCTTTCACTTGTCCGTTTCATCAGCGATCATATCGGTGTTATGAGGAAAGGAAAACTGGTGGAGATGGCTGCCACGGAAGAACTTTTTACCAATCCGGTTCATCCTTATACCCGGTGCCTGCTGGAATCGATGCCTGTACCGGATCCGGTATACGAAAGGAATAAAAAGGTGGAAGATTATCGGGAATCGGATTACATTGAAGAAGATGCTATGACAGAAGTCAGCGAAGGACATTTTATCAGAATGTGCAGAAAAACATAAAAAAATATCCCCCCACCCGGCTTGTTGCCCTCCGGACGGGTTGATATAATAAAGACAGTTAAAGAAGTCAAAACACTCAAAACACTCGAATCTTTAACGAAACCGGCTGCAGGACTGCGGATTATCCTGTCAGCCTTCTCCCAAATGTAGTACCGGAAAAACCAGCAGATTGCCTTGCTGGTTTTTTCCTGACTATTCAGCAGAGCATTACGAATGTCTGCTGAATTTATTCAGAACAGTTCAGCCAAGGCTGAACTGTTACGTTTTTTCAGCTATAGCAAGACAAGAAAATAGTGCAAAAAAGGAAGTGTGATCAGAATACACAGGACAAGGCAGAGGACGCAGGCGGGCTAAACGCCCGTCAAGGACGATAACGCAGTCATGTGTATTCTGAGCCACTGAACTTTTGCAGTAATTTCTTGTCTGGCTATAGATGCGGAGTGTTAGTGAAAGAAACAGGGAAGGTTTTATGGAGTTAAGACAATTACGTTATTTTGTAGTGTGTGCGGATGTAAAAAGCTTCAGCAGTGCCGCAGAGATCTTATATACAACTCAGCCTAATGTGAGTAAGACGATCCGGTCACTGGAGAGTGAATTGGGATTTCCTCTGTTTGTCCGCCAGCGAACCGGAATACAGCTGACGGCAAAAGGACGTTACGTATATGAATATGCCAGCAGAGCGCTGG
>JBJELO010000157.1:0-11004 GCA_051879195.1 Lachnospiraceae bacterium | reverse complement strand
TGTTTCTGGTACAGTATATGGGTATGAATTATGAAGTGATCGGTCATTCCATGGAACCTGCCTTCGAAGTGGGTGATACCGTTCTGGTTGACCGGATTGCCTATAAGGTGGGCAAGCCTCATCGGTTTGATGTGGTACTGTTTCAGAATGATGGCAATGAGGAACAGATTTACATGAAGCGGATTATCGGTTTGCCCGGCGAAAAAATCCAGATACAGAACGGCAATGTTTATGTGGATGATCAGCTGCTGGATATGGGAGAGCGGAAGGAAAAAATCAATCTTCCGGGTATTGCTGACAATCCGGTCATTCTGGGGAAAAATGAATATTTTGTGATTGGAGACAATTATGACAGCAGTGAAGACAGCCGTTTTTCCAATATCGGTAATGTGGCGCGCTCCGAGATGATCGGTAAAGTGTGGTTTCGTTTCTATCCACTGGAAAGAGCTGGCTTTACGCTGTGGTAAGGGCGGGCGCATTTTTGCAGCGACCGTCTGATGCCATACAGTATTGAATATGAATACCGGGTTCTGCGCCCGGTATATTATGGAAGTGAGGAGAAAAGATGCAGCAGTTTCAATGGTATCCCGGTCATATGACCAAAGCCAGGAGAGCAATGCAGGAAGATATTAAACTGGTAGACATGGTGATCGAACTGGTGGATGCCCGTGTGCCTCAGGCAAGCAGGAATCCTGATATTGATACTCTAAGCCGCGGAAAAGCGCGTGTAATTGTGCTGAATAAATCGGATCTGGCAGATGAAAGCCGGAATCAGGAGTGGGCGGCCTTTTATCAGGAGCAGGGCTGTCATGTGGTGATGCTGGATTCAAGAGTCCGCGGATCCGTCAAAAAAGTACAGGACATTATTGCTCAGGCAGGAAAGGTCAAGATGGAAAGAGACCGGAGAAGAGGAATTCTGAACCGTCCCATTCGTGCCATGGTGGCAGGTATCCCCAATGTGGGTAAATCTACGTTTATTAATACCATGGCGGGGAAGGCTTCTGCCAAAACCGGCAATAAGCCCGGCGTTACCAGGGGCAATCAGTGGATCCGGCTGAATAAGAACGTGGAACTTCTGGATACACCCGGTATTCTGTGGCCCAAATTCGAGGATCAGACTGTGGGACTCCGTCTTGCCTGGATTGGTTCCATACGTGATGATATTATGAATACAGCAGAACTGGCCTGTGCGCTGATTCTGTTTATGAAAGACAATTATCCCGGTGTGATGGAAAGCCGCTATCAGCTGGAGGAGATAAACTGTCATGATATCAGAGAAGCTTCTGAAGTTCTGAAACAGATTGCCGAATTCCGACATTGTCTGGCAAAGGGAGGGACATATGATCTGGATAAGGCTGCTGCTCTGGTGCTGGATGATTTCCGCAGCGGCCGCATGGGAAGAATTACACTGGAATTTCCGGAGCAGAAACTGAAATAAGGAGATGAGACCATGAACAGGGAAAGCATCAAAGAATGGATTATCTATATTCTGATAGTGATTGTCATATCGTTCAGTATCGTTACTTTTGTAGGACAGCGTACGGTGGTAGACGGCAATTCCATGAATGATACGCTGCAGGATAAGGATAATCTGATTGTTGATAAACTGAGCTATCGTTTTACGGACATTGACCGTTTTGATATTGTGGTCTTTCGGTATCATGGAGATCCGAAGACCTATTTTATAAAAAGGGTGATTGGTCTTCCGGGTGAAACAGTGCAGATAACAGGTGATGATATCTATATTAACGGTGAGCTTCTGGAAGAGAATTACGGCAAAGAGCCGATGGAATCGCCGGGCCGGGCATCGGAAATGATTACGCTGGATGAGGATGAGTACTTCGTTCTGGGAGATAACCGCAATGACAGCAGGGACAGCAGGGATCCGTCGGTGGGTAATGTGGAACGGGATTCCATCATAGGAAGGGCACTGTTCCGGATTACGCCGTTCAGTAAAGCCGGTCTGCTTCTGGGCAAATAGGAGGCGCCATGGAAACTTTAAAAGCAATCAGGGAGCGCATACAGGCACTTCCCATGGATCAGTGGGAGCAGGAACTGGCACTTCTGGAGACGGACAACAGACAGGGGGTGGTCCGGTTTGCTTCCTCGTGCCGTAAAAAGCTGGCTGCTCTGGCGAACGAACAGGATCGCATCCGTCAGATGCAGTCGTTTGAAAGAGAGATGACACAGGGATGTATCTTTGCCGGGATTGATGAAGCAGGGCGCGGACCTCTGGCCGGACCTGTGGTGGCTGCAGCGGTGATCATGCCCTGCGACTGTACTCTGCTGTATGTGAACGATTCCAAAAAGCTGAGCGCAGCAAAAAGAGAGGAACTGTTTGACAGGATTATGGATACGGCTGTCAGTGTGGGAGTGGGAATGTCTTCTCCGGGCAGGATCGATGAAATCAATATTCTCCAGGCTACCTATGAGGCCATGCGGGAAGCGGTCAGTCAGCTGGAGCCGTATCCGGACATGCTTGTGAATGATGCAGTTGTAATTCCGGGTATTTCTGTACCTCAGAAAGCAGTGATCAAAGGTGATGCGAAATGTTACAGCATTGCTGCTGCAAGTATCATTGCCAAAGTAACCAGGGACCGGATTATGGAACAGTATGACAGCCTGTATCCTGAGTATGGTTTTGCGGGTCATAAGGGATATGGCAGCGCGGCCCATATTGCCGCACTGAAAATGTATGGACCCTGCCCTATACACCGGCACAGCTTTATCGGCCACTTTGTGACGGAATAATTTCGCGCGGGAGGTACAATGACCGGAAAAAACAGACGTCAGACAGGTACATGTTACGAGCAGCAGGCAGCAGCTTATCTGGAAGCCCATGGATATGAGATCCTGGAACATAATTATTACTGTCGCCTGGGCGAGATCGATCTGATTGCACAGGAAGGCGGTTATCTGGTGATTCTGGAGGTGAAATACCGCAGAACACCGGCTTCAGGCGGTGCGGCGGAATCTGTGAACCGGGCGAAACAAAGGCGGCTCTATCAGTGTGCGCAGGTTTATATGAAGCATCATGAGATATCTTTTTATCACCCGGTTCGTTTTGACGTACTGGCGATCGACGGAAATGATATTTCACTGATCAAAAATGCTTTTGGAGGTATGTAATGATTTCTTTTATCAGAAAAGACAGCAGAGATACGATCCGGCTGAATCAGGAGGGAGAAGTGCCGTATTTCTACTTTCCTCTTCTGCAGGATACAGGGATGGTGCATCATGGATTTTCCACCCGCCTGGGCGGTGTGAGCAGCGGTGAATTTGCAGCTATGAATTTTAATCTGACCCGTGGAGATGACCCGGCCAATGTGGAGGAGAATTTCAGGAGATTCTGCGGTGCCATCGGATGTGACTGGGATAAAGCGGTTCTGTCTCATCAGACGCATACTGTGAATGTAGAGGCTGTGACGGAGGATATGGTGGTGCCAGGAAGAACAATTGCTGAGAAGAAACCGTTTTCCGATGTGGACGGGCTGATTACGGATGTGCCGGAGGCGGTTCTGGTAACCTCCTTTGCAGATTGTGTACCGTTATATTTTCTGGATCCGGTCAGACGTGTAATTGGTCTTTCACATTCAGGCTGGCGGGGAACAGTGAACCGTATGGGAGCGGTTACCATTGACAGGATGAAAGAAATATACGGCTGCAGGCCGGAACATATACTGGCCTGCGTGGGTCCGAGTATCTGCCGTGACTGTTATGAGGTGGGGCCGGAGGTTGCGGAAGAGTTCCGGACTGCATTTTCCGCACAGGAAGCGGAACTGATTCTTCAGAAAAATGAGGCGGGAAAATATCAGCTGGATCTCTGGAAGGCCAACGAGCTGATTCTTTTGCAGGCAGGTATTTCGGAGACGCATATGGCAGTGACCAATGTGTGCACCTGCTGCAATCCCGAGCTGCTGTTTTCTCACCGGTATACGAAAGGAAGACGCGGGAATCTGTCTGCTTTTCTCAGTCTGCGCAGATAGAAACATGATGGAATATGGACAGGAGGCAGATGGAATGGAAAAACTGAAAAAGGGATATTGCTTTGAAGGACCGGATCAGAGTCGTCTGATTATTCTGGGAGATGCTGTGAGCCGTGGAAACGGTCAGACGGTGTATCTGTGTCAGGAACTGACGGAACCATACCGGCTGATGGTATGGACTGCAGAGGAAATTCCTGGGCAGCACGCAGCCTGCATGACGGAAACTGCAGCCGAAGGAAACGGAGAGAAGTACATCCGCATATATGATGCCAGGGACAATTTTGCGAATAACCGGTCTGCGCAACAGGAGACGGAGATGAAAAATCCGGAGCAGGTGCTGCAGAAGATGATGCTGCGTTTTCTGGAAGCGTCTTCCTGCAGTGAAAAACTGGAGATTCTCGATCTGATGAAAGGCAAACTTACCGATTCCATGCTGGAATCCATGGCAATTTCCATGGATTATGAGCTGGGAGGAGGATCGGTGGAAGAGAAATATTATGCCCTGGAACGGTTTTTGAAGACAAGAAACCGTTATGAAGGCAGCAGGCTCCGTTGATTTTTAGCCGGCTTGTTGGACACAATACTTCAAAATGGAGATTTATTTACAAAGAATTATACCAGATTGCATAAGAAGTCGGGAATTCTATTTGGTGATATTTGATGATTGCCCGGATGAAATGTCTGAAAATTATGCAAAACCCTGAAAATAGTATTGAATATTGACTTTAAAATGCAGAATATATATAATATGTGTGTAAGGACGGCAGGATGGTGCGTGATGTTCTTGTCGGACCTTATGTTTTCCTGTTACAGATGTATACAGCATCTGCAGGAAATCCTCCTTTGTATTTCTTAAATCTCCTTTGAAGACTGTAGTTTACTCGATTAGATGCAGATGATCGGATAAACTGCAGTCTTTCTTTTTGGATATACTTTATGCCATGTGTGCGACGAATGGTATTTTCAGATCATGACTCTTTGCTGTCTCTGTGATACAGGAAAAACAGATTAAGTCCGCACATGAGAATCTGACTGGCCAGAAGTGCTGTAAAGTAGCAGTTCATGCCGAAAAGAGGGATCAGGAATACAGTAACCCCGAGACGAAGAACAAGACCGGCCAGCTGGGTACGGAATGTCAATGCGGTCATACCCATACCGTGCAGGATGCTGGTGAGTATATTGTTCAGATACAGAAAAGGGCATAACCACGACAGGGACCGGATATAGGTTCCTGCAAGTGTTCCCGGATAAAACAGGTTTCCGATTTTTTCGCCCAACAGGAAAAATACAGCGGTAAAAATGCAGCCGATAAAAAAAGCGGTGCTCAAAGAAAGCCTGGAAGCTTTTCGGACATAAGTATATCTGTGCTCGGCAGAGGCTTTTGCAATATCGGGCATAAGCATCAGAGAAAAGGAGCCGGTCAGGGCGGTGGGAAACAGGATAAAACTGAGAGACATGCCGGTTAGTGTACCGTACATGGAAAGCGCTGTGCTTTCCGGGATGCCGGACAAAATCAGGCGGCTGGGAATCATGACAGATTCCACACTTTGCAGCAGATTCATGATCAGCCGGTTGGCAGTAAGCGGCCATGTCATGGCAGAAATTTCATGAAAACTCTTTTTTGGCAGTTCGCAGGACGAAACCGGAAAACGGGAGGAAATTTTCCGGTATTCTTTTCTGCAGCAGTATGTGGTAAAAAATGCAGAGGTCAGTTCTCCTGCCACCAGAGCCTGGACTACCTGAATGACTGTAAATTCCAGTCTGGATTTCACAAGAAACCAGACGAACAGAATGCGGATTCCCTGCTCTGTCAGGTTGGCCCATGCAGGGACAGCGGTTTTTTTCTGTCCGTAATACCAGCCGGTGATGCAGTTATGTACGGCGCTTAACGGAAGGGCAAATGCAATATAGGGAAGAAGACGGCCGCACCGGTCATTGAGAAGAAAATATGCGGCAATCTGCCGGTGAAAAAGCAGAACAAAAACCGCACACAGTAAAGAAAGTGTAATTGACATCAGCAGGGAACTCTGCAGGATACATTTTGCTTTTGCAGGGTTATGCTCCTGATATTCTGCAGTAAATTTTGACACGGCTGTCTGAAACGGTCCTCCGCAGACTGCCATGCAGATGGAAAATACCGGAAAAACCAGCTGGTAGATGCCCAGTTCTTCCGCACCGATCAGATTTCCCAGCCAGACTTTATAGAAAAACCCAAGAAATCGGGTGACAATACCGGCAGCGCTCAGATACAGGGTACCGGTGATAACAGGAGAAAGTTTTTGAGGCATAGGCAGCTCCGGTGGAGTTTTACAGAATATCTTATGGGAAAAGAGAAATGGATATTCTTGCTATTTTCCACATCTTCCTGTACAATGAAGCAATCGGAGGTGTTGGATTTGAAAGGAAAAGTGATAGTCGGATTATCCGGAGGTGTGGATTCTTCTGTTACAGCATACCTTCTGAAGGAACAGGGGTATGATGTGACAGGAGTAAACGTACATATGTTTGAGAATTCTGCAGAGGATCATTCGGCGGAAGATGCACAGAAGGTGGCGGAATATCTCGGGATTCCGTTTGTCAGGAGAGATTTGTCAGATGTATTTGAACAATCGGTTATTCGTTATTTTATAGATTCCTATCAGAAAGGGCAGACACCCAATCCATGTGTCATGTGCAACCATACGGTTAAATGGCTGGGACTGCTGGAAAGCTGCCGTGATATGGGAGCGGTTCGTCTGGCGACGGGACATTATGCCGGGATCGGGCGTCAGGCAAATGGACGTCTGGCTGTAGAACGGGCGGTGTCGACAGCAAAAGATCAGTCTTATGTATTATACCGGCTGACACAGGAACAGCTGGCAGATACGATTATGCCCCTTGGTGCTTATGAAAAAGAGGAGATCCGGACGATTGCCGGCAGAGCGGGAATCCCTGTGGCTGAAAAACCGGACAGTCAGGAGATCTGTTTTATTCCTGATAACGATTATGCAGGATTTATCCAGCGGCGTACCGGGAAAGAGTTTTCGAAAGAAGGGAATTTTGTAACGGCCGATGGGCAGATCCTTGGCAGACATAAAGGAATTGTCCACTATACGATCGGACAGCGTAAAGGACTGAACCTTGCCATGGGCCATCCTGTGTTTGTGACGCAGATCCGGCCGGAAACCAATGAAGTGGTGATTGGTTCCAATGAAGATGTGTTTACGACAAAAGTATTTTTCCGGGATGCCGCATTTATGGCAAGCACGGATTTCACGGAGGAAGGCAGACTGTGGGGAAGGATTCGATACGGTCATAAGGGCAGCTGGTGCCGTGTAAGAAAGAGTGGAGACGGAATCTATGAAGCGGAATTTGAAGAACCGGTCCGTGCGGCAACTCCGGGCCAGTCTATTGTGCTGTACAGCGGAAATGCCATAGCCGGAGGAGGGTATATTGTTTCAACTTAAACAACAGAATTTGTGATTGACACGGCGGTGGGAAAATGTTATAATCTAACCCGGCGTGGCAAGGAGACGTATCGAAGTGGTCATAACGAGAACGACTCGAAATCGTTTTGTCCGTTCCGGGCACGAGGGTTCGAATCCCTCCGTCTCCGCTGCAGAAGGCTGTCCATTGGACAGCCTTTTCTGATATAGTGATACTGTTAATGGTACAATGGACATGAAATGGAATCATTCATGAATCCGGAAAAGGAATCTGGGAAGGAGGAAGGCACATTTTATTCGGCAGAAAGTGCCGTTCTGTGCCTGTTTTTTTATGAATCGGATCAGTACAGTTGAGAGAAATACAAAAGAAACGCAGATTGCGTTAACTTTAAATCTGGACGGACAGGGAAAGGCATCTTTGCAGACGGGGATTGGTTTTTTTGATCATATGCTGGATGGATTTACCCGCCACGGGCTTTTTGATCTGGACCTGAATGTCAGAGGAGATCTGTATGTGGATTCCCATCATACGATTGAAGATACGGGGATCGTGCTGGGAACTGCCATTCGGGAGGCAGCAGGAGATAAGAAGGGAATCAAACGCTACGGCTATTCCCTGCTTCCCATGGATGAGACTCTGGTTATGTGTGCTGTTGACCTCTCGGGAAGGCCTTATTTCTGCTGGGATGCGGAATTTACCAGTGACCGGTGCGGTGATATGGATACGGAGATGGCCAGAGAATTTTTCTATGCAGTTTCCTATGCGGGAGCCATGAATCTTCATATGAAAGTGATGTACGGAACGAACAATCACCATATTATGGAAGCTATGTTTAAGGCGTTTGCCAAGGCTCTGGATATGGCGACCATGTACGATGAACGGATCACTGATGTGCTGTCCACAAAAGGAACCCTGTAAGCAAAACAGATAAAAGGAGACGATTGAAATATGAATATGGGTGACAACCTGCTGGCGGAAACAATTCTTGGCATGAATGGATGTTCCGTGGATGATATCGGAACGTGGCAGCTTTTTTCCGGAAAAAAGAAGAAAGTGAAAGAACTGCTGGAGGAGTGCGGAACCGACAATCAGGAACTGAACCGGCGCATGGGGCTGATCAATCTGATTCTGTCCAGAAGGCAGAAACTGCAGTTTTATCTTGTAGAAAAGCCGGATCACACATTCGGACTTCCGGAAAGCTGTGATCTGAACCGGCCGGAGACTTTTGAAACACTGATGCTGTTTGATGAACTTGCGGGAGCACTGGAAGACATTGCCGGTCAGGCGGTTCAGAAAAACAGCAGCATGGAACTGGATGACAGTCTTATGAAAATACTGGGACTGCTGAATGAAGCACCCTATGAAAAACTGGATCAGGTTCTGGACTGCCTTCTGATTCTCACAGAAAAGCAGCCCGGAACACAGGGACAGTAACCGACAGCAGAAATCAGGAACTGTGCAGATGCCATCAGAAACCGATTGCATGTCAGCAGCGATCCACCACCTGGAATATATAGAATTTCAGATAATAGGATTCGTCGGAAGTCCACAGGATCGGATGATCCGGCGCCTGGGTATGGAATTCCACCTGACGCAGATACTTATGGGCTCCCGAAGCTGCTTCGCGGATTGTTTTGGCAAACAGCTGAGGGTCCATAAAATGAGAGCAGGAACAGGTGGCGAGATAGCCGCCGTTTTTCACCAGCTTCATGCCACGCAGATTGATTTCACGGTACCCTTTCACAGCATTTTTAATGGAGTTTCTGGACTTTGTGAAAGCAGGCGGATCCAGGATGACCACATCGTACTGTTCGCCCTGCTTTTCCAGCTGCGGCAGCAGTTCAAATACATCGGCGCATGTAAAATGCACAGTATCGGACAGACCGTTTAATTCTGCATTGCGGATCGCCTGCTGCACGCCCGTATCCGAAGCATCTACGCCGAGAACGGAATCTGCTCCTGCTTTTCCGGCATTCAGTGCAAAAGAGCCGGTGTGGGTGAAACAATCCAGCACTTTTTTTTCTTTACAGAGGCGGGCAACAGCACGGCGGTTCAGCTTCTGATCCAGGAAAAATCCCGTTTTCTGTCCATCTTTCACATCAACATAATATTTCACACCGTTTTCTTCAATAATTACCTGGGTGTCAAAAGGCTTTCCGATAAAGCCTTTATAGCGCTGCATCCCTTCCTGCTCCCGGACTTTGGCATCGCTTCGTTCATAAACGCCGCGGATGATGATACCGTCTTCCGCCAGTACTTTCTTCAAAAGTTCAATGATTTTTTCTTTCAGAAGATCAATACCCAGGGTCAGGGATTCCACCACCAGAATATCGGAAAACTTGTCCACCACAATACCGGGGAGAAAATCGGCCTCACCGAAAATCAGCCTGCAGCACCCGGTGTCGATCACATCTCTGCGGTATTCCCAGCAGGCGCGGACACGTTTTTCCAGAAAATCATCGGTAATTACATCTTCCTGTCTACGGGAAAGCAGACGAATACGGATTTTGGAGTGGGTGTTGATGTATCCCCATCCCATAAAATATCCATCAAAATCTTTTACGGCGATGATTTCGCCGTTGGTAAAGTCACCCTCAACCCGGGCGATTTCATTATCAAAAATCCATAAACCGCCGGATTTGATGGTCCGGCCCTCACCTTTTTTCAGGATTGCGGCAGCATTACTCATAGATTGACTCCTCTTTTCTGTAACATGATAATGAGCAGCTGTTCAGAGTCAGGTGCTTTGGACACAAATCTGCCCGGCTCTGAACGGCTGCTATATACTATAATGGTATAAATTCGGGTTTTCGCCTGCGGAATACTGTCTGATACCGTACACCACAGGATTTCAGATAATCACCGATATCGGTAAAAGCATAGCCCACGTGGGCAGGCTGATGCCCATCAGAACCCAGTGTGACCATTTCTCCGCCCAGCTCCACATATCGCCGGATCACATCTCCGTGGGGATTGGGAAATCCGAGACCATATTTAAGGCCTGCTGTATTGCACTCCAGCGCGATACCCTTCTGAATCAGAATCCGGAGAATCTCATCGATCACCTCACGGTAATCATCGGAAGGATAGCCTGAAGGAGCATCGGGACCATAGCGTACTACGTAATCGAGATGGCCCAATGCGTCAAAACAGCTGTGCAGGCGGACATTCTCCAGAGTTGTCTCAAAATATTCAAGATAGGCTTCGCGGCTGGTCCTGCCCTCATAGAATTCCGGGTAATAAGGATCCATCTTCCGGACCAGGTGAACCGAGCCGATTACATAATCAAACGGCCATGAAGAGACATAGTCTTCAAGCTTGTCTTTGAGATGGGTCATCAGACCAAGCTCCACGCCCGGACGCACTTCGATCCGTCCCTGGTATTCTTCCTGCAGCAGCAGGATTTCTTTCATATATTCCCGGGTGTCAAAACGGAAAGACATACCGTAAATTTTTTCAGGAAAGTCAAAATCCTGATGATCTGTGATGTATACAGCTTTCATGCCCAGATCTTTGGCGCGCTCGATCTGCATGCGCGCAGGTGTTTCGGAATCGCTGGAGAAAGCTGTGTGAATATGACTGTCTGTATACA
>JBJELO010000156.1:0-2442 GCA_051879195.1 Lachnospiraceae bacterium | reverse complement strand
CCGTAGGAAAATACACTGATGATCGTCGCCAGATTTTCTTCATCCTCATTGTCTGCATAGACATCGTACAGCCAGCTTTCAGGAAATCCCTTTTCCCCGGCTGTATTTTTCAGATTTTCCATAACGGCCTTATGATCAGTAGTCTTCATATAGATCAGCTCTGATGTATCCCGCCCATGGAAAAATGCATCAAAAACATCCATTGGATATACAATGGAAATCGTATTGGAAGAGTTCCGGTTCAGCCCGAAAGGCAGCCGGTCGGTAAATGCTCCCAGCTCCAGATCCAGCAGATCACAGAATTCTTCATACTTTCTGTCGTATTCCTCTTCACTTGCCTTTTCAGCTTCTGCTGAATTCTGCCAGGCATCCCATTTTTCATTATCCGGAATCAATAAAGACAGGGTCGCGGCGCTGTCCTTTAGAAGTGCCGTTTTTTCATATCGCTGGGTTTTGGTGTTGAAAGTCTGTGTCTCTGCTATGACAACTGCAGGAAAACGGGAAATATCCTGCTCTGCAGACTGCTTCCATCTGCTTTCTTTCAGGCCGGCTTCCTTCAGATATTCATCCCAGGTATGGGAATCAACACCGTAAATTCCCACAATCACGTAGAACGGGCTTCCTTTTTCATAGCCTTGTTTCTCCAGTTTTGTCCGGGTTTCTTCCGGAAGCTGATCCCAGGGAAGCTCTTTCTGTGTGGAAAATTCTTTTATCACGCTGTAACGGGTGATGCCTTCCGTGCCAGCCAGATCTTCTGCCGCCTGCTCCAGCGAATAGGTCTCCCCGCTGCTTCTTTCAAACTCTGTCCATTCACACCGGATGTCATAATCGTAGTTCTCCAGTACCCCGCCGGCCAGGTCGTTCAGATATCTGCAGAAGCTGCTGGTGGAGATAAACAGCACCACGCTGGCAAAAAGGGAAATCACAGTAGCCCGGTATCTACGCCGGTTCCGCTTAAAATGTTTTTTTGCCAGAGTTCCTTCCAGTCCGAACAGTTTCTGCACCACCGGTGACGTTTTTACCTGTCCGGCCCGGATACTGATATCCTCACTCTGACGGATGGCATCAATGGCCGTAACCCGGGTCGCCCGGCGTGACGGAATCCAGGCCGAGATCAGAACCGTGAAAAAGGCGACAACTGCAGCCACCACAAGAGAAGCCGGCGAAACCACCAGACGCAGTCCGATTCCCTCAATTCCGTAAAATGCATAAAATTTATCACCTATAAAATGGAAAGTGATGCCGATTCCCAGAATTCCGCTAATGATTCCCAGAGGAATCCCCACCACACTGACATCGAATGCTTCCATAAAAACCATCTTCCGAATCTGCTTTCTGGTGGCTCCCACCGATGACAGAAGCCCGAACTGCTTTGTCCGTTCACTGACCGAAATGGAAAATGCATTATAAATCAGAGACACGGAGCCGAACATAATCAACGCCATCAGAATGGCGGCCATGGTATAAAGCATATTCTGTATCACTGCCGAGCCGACAGATCCTTCATAATGAAGCAGAGAAGAGTTCCAGGAAGCCGTACCCTCCAGCCCATTGACAAACTCACGGGTGGTACCGGGATGTACCATACGGAAATACGCTGCCACCGTCTCAGTGGGTCTGCTGCTGTCCCACAGGGTAATGGCCGTATAGCCGGGTGCCTCATAATCCTCAAAATCGGGCCGCTCGTAAAATCCGGTTACTGTGTATGTCCGTGTCTCCCGGACTTTCAGTGTTTCTCCCGGGGATCCATCTTCCTCCGGCCAGAAGCCGGTGCCCTGATCCAGTCTTTCCTCCCCGTAATACCGGTCACCCAGCTGCAGCGTCAGCGTGTCGCCGATATGATATTCCACACAGCCGTTGCCAAACAGGTGATTGGGCAGAATGATCTCACTGCTGTTATCCGGCAGCCGCCCTTCGGTCAGATAAACCGGCATCCGGTCAAGAAACAGCTCATCGGCGCCCATCACAAAAAGATAAGGCTTGTATTCATTCTGACTGCCTACATCCGCATAACCGATGTTCTGGGCCAGCGCCGCACTCTCCACTTTTTCGTCATTGACAAAATCATCCGCCTCATCGGCAGGCAGGTTCAGATATCTTCCGTGCCAGTTCCCTTTCTGGTAAATACAGCATTCAATCATGTAGGAACGGACACTGGAAATACTGGTGGTAACTGCAGTAAACATGGCCGTAGACAAAATGATTCCGATGATCGTAACAATGGTCCGCGTACGGTTCTTTTTCAGGGTCTCCCGCGTAACCTTTCTGAAAATATTCATCCGGGAAATCTTTTTCTGCGAAACATTCATCTGCGGATCACCTCATCTCTGGTAATCCGTCCATCCTCGATGGCGATGATGCGGTCCGCCTGAAGTGCCACATGCTCATCATGAGTGATAACGATCAGCGTCTGGTTGTATTTCTTATTGGAATACTTCAGCA
>JBJELO010000155.1:0-2466 GCA_051879195.1 Lachnospiraceae bacterium | reverse complement strand
GTCAGGTGGAATACCGGACACAGGCACCGGATCATCCGATTTTGTGGGCGGCAGATGAATCTTATTATCTGAAATTTTATATTTTCCAGGTATGTGAGGAAAGGTAAATGGGCAAATCATGTTGAAAAAAACGGGAATGATCGGCTTTTGGGCTGTACCATTCCCGCTTTTTTTCAATTATGCCCAAACTTTTAATTGATGCAGAATAGTTTTGGCATTTTGAATCATCTCTTTCATACTTTCTTTTTCGGCTGCATTTTTTCCGGCTGCATGAGCGGTCTGTTCACACAGGTGCCGTGTAAGCTGCAGTTGTTCTTCGTAGTAATCAACAAGAAGATTTTTCGTTTTTGTGCCCAGTTCATGATATATTTCTTCTATGGTCCGGGAGATGGTTGCACTCATGTTTTGCAGTTTGTGAGAAATCTGTTCCATTAATTCCGGAATGCGTGTCTGTTTTTCTTTTTCACGTATCATACCGGAAATACCGTCCGTAACGATAGAGGTCAGACCGGTGAGAATATTCAGCGCCCCCATATAGGAGGTTACCAGTCCAACCGTATCGCCTTTTGTCCAGATCCGGTTATCCAGACTGAGGCGGAAGTTATACATTTTCTTATGCGGAAGCGCATCGGCAGTTTTCTGCCGTACACCTTCCCCAAGCTGATCGATGAGATCAAAGAGACAATCCTGATGGTATTCGATGCAGGTGTTCATTGCTTCCTGCATCAGATCTATACAATAGAATTCATAATAACGTTTCAGGTCGTCGTTGGAGATCGCAGAGAGCTGTTCCGTTTCCTGAATGATACGTTGTAAAAAATCAGACATCCAGGCATTGGCTTCAATCTTCATATTATGAATGACCGCATCAATATTTTTCAGCAGGGTATCATGGGTGGCGATATAGTCCTGCTGCTTTTTTTTGGCATCTTGCAGAGCAGCAGAAGCATCCTGGATACTCATGGAAAGACCTTGTTCCAGTGCATCCAGTTCGGTTTCCAGTTCCTGTACCATTCCGAATGTGAGACGCTGCATGCGATCGGTCACAACCGTATCTGCACGGGAAGCAATCAGGGCTTCCAGATCCCTTCGCAGAGTCTGAAAGCGGCCGCGTAAAACAGGCGTTAATGCTGTCTCCCGTACCGATTCTCCAAGCTGAAAACAGAGTTCGTCCAACGCACTGATCATGTAAGGCGTGGCACCCGGAAGAAGATTTTCTACCCGTTGTTTCAGCAACGCTTCCATCCGGCTATAAGCTTCCGGTGTTCCAAGAATATCGCTGTAATTGCCTACCAGAAACAGACTGGTATATTTTTGTGGAAGAAGGGATGCTTTGATAAACATCTGCTCGCTTCTGGAAAGAGGATATTGAACATTATATACATAAATCACTGCATCTGCCTGTATCAGACTGTCTTTTACAAGCGGACTGAAGTCTTTCATTGCGTCTCCGGTGCCTGGTGTATCGATGATCGTAATCTTTTTTAAAAGTTCACAGGGGCGTTTCAGCTCCAGACGCTGAATCGGTTCTCCAAGTTCGATCATCAGCTTTTCCAGGTTTTCCCGTTTCAGATCTTCATTCGAGAGACGTACACAACGGCCGCCAGCCAGAATTCCTTCATTTCCCGGTAAACCATAGCTGATGCGATTGAGCGTAACTGTTTCGGTGGTTACGTCGGTGGTGACCACTTCTTCACCAAGCAATGCATTGATTAGTGTGGACTTTCCGCGTTTAAAATCACCTGCTACCACAATGGTAAAGGGGCTGTCTTTATATTTACGAATGTTCTGTTCCCATTCGGTCAGTTTATCAAGAAAAGCATTGCCAAGGGTGGTACGGTAGGCATTGTCATAGCGAAAGATATGCAATTCATCCAGGGCATGTTCAAGATTTTGCTTCAGTTCCGTGTTGGAATATTCGATTTTATAATCCATAATGATCGTTCCTTTATTTGTTTTTTATGATATTGACCAGTTTTTTGCATCGCTCATCCGTTTCTTCTTTGGAACGGAGTGTTAAACCGGGTTTTTTCATATCCGGCCGCCAACTGTATAAAACATCACACTGTTCAAACTCTTTATCACAGAAAATGCGGCGTGCAAAAGCCGGGTGTGTGTTGGTGATTTCCAGCATACGGGTAGGGTTATCCAGAGTCATAGCCAGCTGGTCATGAATCGCACTTAAATCCATCGTTTGTTGATAGGAAGTATTGAGTGTACCACCGGAGGCCAGCTTGGCATTGGCAGTCAATGCATCCTGTATACTGTCTGCACAGATCATGCCTGCGCGGTCTGCCGTTACCTCAGCAGCGCGTGTCCAGAACTGCATCAGGGAAATGTTGGCAAGGCTGAGAAGAAGCCCGGTCAATCCCGGAGCAGAGGAAGCGCTGTTCAGCAGCATGTTGATCACATTTTGATGAATTGCCACCGCACACTCGTGACTTTCGTCGTGAGTTAGGTGGCTTT
>JBJELO010000154.1:0-2466 GCA_051879195.1 Lachnospiraceae bacterium | reverse complement strand
ACATTGCGCCAGTACTGGAAGAATTCGAAAGGTGAAGTCTTGTTGGGATCAAGCCATACAGCGCCGCCCACGGTTTTACCCATCTTCTTGCCCTCGGAATTCAGCAGAAGCTGGATCGTCATGGCGTAAGCATCCTTATTCAGCTTCCGGCGGATCAGTTCGGTACCACCCAGCATGTTGGACCACTGGTCATTGCCGCCGAACTGCATGTTGCAGCCGTAGTGCTGGAACAGATGGTAAAAATCGTAGGACTGCATGATCATGTAGTTGAATTCCAGGAAAGAAAGCCCTTTCTCCATACGCTGTTTGTAGCATTCTGCGCGGAGCATATTGTTGACAGAGAAGCAGGGACCTACTTCACGAAGCAGATCGATATAATTCAGCTTCAGCAGCCAGTCTGCATTATTGACCATGATCGCTTTGTCTTCACCGAATTCGATGAAACGCTCCATCTGCTTTTTGAAACAGTCGCAGTTGTGCTGGATCGTTTCGGGAGTCATCATGGAACGCATATCGGTGCGGCCGGAAGGATCGCCAACGTAAGCGGTACCTCCGCCAATCAGAACCACCGGCTTATTGCCGGCCATCTGCAGACGCTTCATCAGGCACAGTGCCATGAAATGTCCTACATGCAGGGAATCTGCGGTAGGGTCAAATCCAATATAAAAAGTAGCTTTGCCATTGTTAACCAGATCTCTGATCTTTTCTTCATCCGTAACCTGGGCAATCAGGCCGCGGGCCACCAGTTCTTCATAAATCTGCATAGTTTCATCTCCTATAATTATAAAATATTGACAGTGTGTTTGTGTTCAGGTAAAAGGCCACTGACTGAATCTGACATCTGTCAGACTTCAGCCAGCAATAAAAAAGCCTCTGCTTTGATTGTACAAAGCAGAGGGCATAATATGCGGTACCACCTCTGGTTCGGAAACCCCTCACGGGAATCTCCCTCACGGAGTGCCATCACACCCCTGCGCTGTATCGGGCGCCCCCGTCAGCTCCTACTGGGCAGACAAACGTCGCCGTTCAGGCTGCAGCTCCGGGATGTACTTCGAATCAGCACCGCTGCATCCTCCCACCAGCCGGATGCTCTCTGAAAGCGAAAATCTGACCTACTTCTTCCCTTCAAGGCCTTGGTTATTGAACTTGAGACATATCATAAAGGAAAAAAGAAGAAAAGTCAAGACTAAAAAAGAAAATTAATTACAGTTCATGGTTGAACGGATGGGAAGCATATGAGGCCCCATGACCGTCAGATCCTGTACGGGGACGCGCTCTCGCTCGCATGAAAACGCAGCGGAACTAAGCTTTTTCGGCGCTTTCGCTTGAAAAAGCAAGTGCCGGCGTTTTCAACGGTCCCCTTTACAGGACCTGCCGGTCATGGGGCCGCCACAGATTGCCTCTATATCCGTAATCAAACGATGAACTGTATGTGGGAGAAAGACATATCTGAAAAACCGGGGTTTTGCTGCCGCGTCAGTATTTCTGGGCTGAACTGATGGGATAACTGCAGAAACAGCGATAACTGTGATTGCGGATAAACGATTGCAGCTGTGATAATTGTAATTGCAGATAAACCGTAGTGGCTGCGCAACTGCGATGACAGATAAACAGTAGTGGTTATCATATATGTGCGATCTCCCCCGGATACTGTTCAGTGTGTTTTCATCTATCATGGGAAATGAGAAAATCTGCGGCGGCGGAATGGCGGTGATGTCCTGCAAAGGGGACCGTAGAAAACGCCGGTGCTTAACGAGCGGGCCGTCGGAAGACGGTTCGCGAGTTTAGCATCCGCTGCGTTTGATCAGAGCGAGAGCGCGTCCACGTGCAGGGCATCACCGCCATTCTGCCTCATCACTCCCTCATTTCTCATTCTAAAGTCTGAACAGTATCACCCCATCGCCTGCTGCTTGATATGCCCGATGGCGTGTTTGACAGGGGGCAGCAGGAGGATGATGATGGTGGCGATCATTTCCGGTACAATGTAAGTGGCGTTGTATCCCAGTGCGTATACGATGGGGTTCATTCCTTCGGGTGTGTATTCTTTGAAGAAAATGTAGCCGGATACAGCATGGCAGATGTAGCGTCCGATACATCCTGTGATGTATCCCAGTACAAGTCCGTGCTTTTTCTTATGGAACAGTCCGGCCAGTCCCAGGGCACCGAAGGCTGCGGGATAATCCAGGATAACCTGGAGGGGTGCGTAGATGTAGGGACCGGTGATCAGCTGCAGGATACCATATGCGATACCGGTGATGATACCGGTTTTCGGTCCGTAGAAATAGCCGATCAGGCAGATAAACATCATACTGAACAGAGTGATGGAGCCTCCGAAAGGCAGGGAAGCGATTTTCATAAATGAAGTTACAACGGCAAGGGCCATGGCAGCGGCACAGAATACCAGCTGTCTGGTCTTCAGAGGCCGGTTCTTTTTACGGCCGATGTTGGGTAAAACAGCCAGCAGAA
>JBJELO010000153.1:0-2488 GCA_051879195.1 Lachnospiraceae bacterium | reverse complement strand
TTTGCTTTTGATGAAAAGCCTGAGGGGCTGGATTCGCTGAAAACGGGGGATAAAGTTACGGTAACGTATACCGGTGAAGTCTCGGAGATTGATCCTTTTACCGGTAAGATTATATCCGTTGAAAAAGCTGAGTAGTGTGGAAAAGGGAGCCGGATGTGATGAAAAAGGAGCGGATATGATAAAGAAGGTATGGAAGAAGGCGTTTTTGATTCTGTCTTTTCTGGTACTGATGCTGTGTGCAGGCTGCGGAGGGAAAAATGATTCTGCAGACGGGTCTTTGAGCGGATCTTCAGCCGGGATTGAATCAGCAGACAGTTCATCCGACTGTGTGGACAGTTCGCGGGAAACAGTATCCGGCACATCTGTACAGGATGTTTCAGAGACAGATACGGAGCAGATGGAAGGACAGGATGCGTTCATCTGTGAATATACCAATCTTGCGGATGAAACTGCCTGCAAAAAGGTGGATCAGCTTCTGAAGGAGGCGGGTATCTCAGAGGAACGCAGGGATGTTTTCTTCCGGCATGTGGAGCAGTTCAATTCCAGTGTGGATTCTTCCCTGCTGAAAGGCAGCTTTGAAAAAGCGGATATTTTGTCGCCGGGATACGATCCTTACGATCTGCAGGAGCAGTGGATGGAGAACAATCCGGATTTTGAGGGATATAACTGCCGGATTACGGCTTTCGGGTTGTTTGGAGATTTTCTCGATATGGAGTCTGATGGTGAGATTCGGGATGATGAGTTATTCATGGATAAGGCAGCTCTGGAGGAGGACGGTACTGCACTTCTTCATACCGGTGATCTGGATGCATTCTGCCGGCTGTTTTCTGTGATTCCCACGGAGAGCACAAAAGATACAGCAGTTCATGCAGGAAAGATACAGGAGGACTGGAAGGAGAGAGGAATCCGTTTTACTTACAGTGACCGTGTTTCCCTCATTACCGTCTGGTTTCATGATCAGTTGTCGGAAGATGAAAATGAACTGCTCATCGGGCATGCAGGAATCCTGATCAACGCTGATGACGGATTGTATTTCATTGAAAAACTGGCATTTCAGGAACCGTATCAGGTTATCAGGCTGGAATTGAAAAAGGACCTGAAAACTTATCTGATGAAAAAGTATGACATATCCTGGGGGCAGCAAACAGCACCGGCTTTTATTATGGAAAACGGCCATAAAATGGAATAGAATCCGTTTTTTATGGTATTTTTTATCGATATGGTTATGAGAAATATGCTGGTAAGAGGAAAGGATACGGATATCGAACATATTCCCGAGAAGTAACCGCAGAGTGTTAAGATTTCTTTATTTTTTCGCAGGCTCATTGTAAATATTTCTCATTTATGCTATTCTGGATTCAGCAGATCAGAATGTGAGGTGATTGCAGATGCACGGAAAAAAGATGATTGCACCGATTATCATAACGATTCTTTTTGTATTGTATTACGTGGGATTTGCCTGTGTTTGTTTCTATATCGATGACATTCCTCTGATCCTGAAGATTGTGTTCGGAGCAGTTCCACTGATTCTGGCGGCAGTCTGTGTTTATGTGCTGATTGAGCGAATTGAAGAGATAAGGAGCGGTGAGGAAGATGATCTTAGTGAATACTGATTATATTTCCGGTAAGGAACTGGAGATGCTGGGTCTGGTGAAAGGCAGCACCATTCAGTCCAAGAATCTGGGAAAGGATATTACGCAGAGTTTTAAAACTCTTGTGGGCGGTGAGCTGAAAGCTTACAACGAGATGATGAATGATGCCAGAGCACTGGCAACCAAGCGCATGGTTGAGGAAGCAGAAGCTCTGGGAGCAGATGCCATCGTCAATGTCCGTTATGCATCGGCAGCCGTTATGCAGGGAGCAGCGGAAGTCATGGCTTACGGCACAGCAGTGAAATTCAGATAATACTTTCCTGTTGAGAAAAGAAATTGTCTGTTCCGAAACGGAATCAGAATCAGAAACAGAACCTTCGCAGGGTGAAGATGAAATATCTTTGCTCTGCGAAGGTTTTTGTTTTAATCTGTCCGGTTCTGAACAATTACAACAGTTCCTGCTTCTGAAATGCGGGCAGTTTCATGGTTTACAACAGCCCCGCCGTACGGAAAATTACGATCTGGATAAAGATACTTGCCATGCTGAGCAGTGTGGTCCAGACCACGATCTGTCCGGCAAGGATATCATCGGCGTTCATTTCGGAGGCCATGACTACGCTGGCTACGGCCATGGGAGATCCGAAAAGAGCGATCAGTACAGCGATGGCGGTGGCATCCAGGGTGATGATTCCCAGAGCGGCTGCGGCAAATGCCAGTGCAAAGCCGATGACCGGTGCACCGATCAGGCGGGCCGCAACACCTGCGGTCAGTTCTTTTTTTATGCCTTTCACGGCTGTAAAATTAAACTGTGTTCCCAGTACGATCAGGGCGAGGGGAGTTGCCATGCGTGCCAGATAGCTGATGGTGGTGTACAGCCAGGGGAGATCTCTTTCCAG
>JBJELO010000152.1:0-11231 GCA_051879195.1 Lachnospiraceae bacterium | reverse complement strand
TCGACGTTCTTAACACCGCTATGGTGACAGAGGACCATCTTTTAATACACAACGTCAATTAATATACCATGGATTTCCCGATTCGTCAATCGTTTTTTGTCTGTCCGGCGTCGTTTTTTTCATGCTCCGGTACGTCAAATCCGTGTTCTTTCAGGAAAATCCTGTCTTTTTTCGTGAGACAGGCATCCTTCAGCAGCTCCGGACGCACATGGGCAGTCCGAAGCAGCGACTGCTCCCTGCGCCATTTCTCAATGTTGGCATGATGACCTGACAGCAGTACCTCAGGCACCCGACGTCCCATAAATTCCTCGGGACGGGTATACTGGGGATACTCCAGAAGATTCTCGTGAAATGATTCGTAAACGGAAGAATCATCATTGTGGAGCACGCCCGGCACCAGGCGGGAAATACAGTCAATCATAACCATGGCAGGAAGTTCTCCGCCGGTAAGAACGTAATCACCGATAGAGAAACGGTCTGTAACGATCATCTCCAGTACCCGCTCATCAACTCCTTCGTAATGGCCGCAGAGAAAAACAAGGTCTTCCTCCTGTGCCAGTTCCCTGGCATGACTCTGATTGAACACATCGCCCTGAGGCGTCACATAGATCACCCTGTGTCTGCCCGGAATCCGTTCTTTTACAGCTTCATAGGCAAGATAAATCGGCTCTGCCTGCATCACCATGCCGGCTCCGCCCCCGTAAGGCGCATCATCCACGTGAAGATGTTTGTCTTTTGTATAGTCCCGGATATTAACCACATCCAGACCAAACAGCCCTTTATCGATGGCCCGTCCTGTAATGCTGGTCTCCAGTCCCTGTCTGACCATATCCGGAAATAAAGTAAGCACATGAAAATTCATAATGACAGCAGCCCCTCCAGCAGATGTACCAGGATTTCCCCCTTTTCCAGATCCACATTCAGAATACATTCTTTAATAGACGGAATCAGCACTTCCTTTCCATTGTAATCCACCACATAGACATCATTGGCACCGGTCAGAAGAATATCCTTCAGCGGCCCCAGCTGGAGCCCCGTATCCGTAACCACCGGCAGTCCGATCAGATCCGCGATATAATTTTCATTCTCCTCCAGCGGAACCGCATCTTCCCTGCTGACAAAAAGCGGACATTTATTATAACGTTCCACATCATTGATATCATCGATGCCTTTAAACTTTACAATGACATACTGTTTGAAATATCTGACACGTTCTATATCCAAAGGTATTCTTCTTCCACGATATTCCATTTCCACATGCTTCAGATCATCGTAGCGGCGCATATCATCCGTCGTAGGAAATACCTTGACTTCTCCTTTTAAACCATGGGTCCCGGTTATAATACCCACCTTAAAATACTGTTCCATTTCTGCCTCCCTTGATCATGAGGTTTTTCTGTTTCGACACCCGCTGCAGCAAAACACATGCTGCCGCCGGACATACCGATACTAAAATGGGCGCCCTGTGAAAGGACACCCATTTTAACTTCGCACTGCGGCTGATCATTCAATGTCCAGTACGACCTTAATATTCTCTTTTGCAGCAGCAGCCTTAACTACGGAACGAATAGCTTTCGCAATTCTGCCCTGCTTGCCAATTACCTTGCCCATATCGGACTCGGCAACCTTGAGTTCAAGCACCAATTCCTGGCCGTTATCCGTTTCGGTAACCACTACTTCCTCAGGATTGTCTACCAAAGCGCGGGCAATGATTTCAACTAACTCTTTCATCAGTTACCTCCCGCACCGATTATTTAATACCGGCAATCTTTAACAGCTTATCTACTGTATCAGTAGGCTGTGCACCATTAGCAATCCATTTGTTTGCTTTTTCAGCATCAATTTTGATTACACTGGGATCCTTGGTAGGATCGTAGTAACCGATTTCATCGATGAATCTTCCGTCTCTGGGAGATCTGGAATCTGCAACAATTACTCTGTAGAAAGGAGCCTTCTTAGCACCCATTCTCTTTAATCTGATCTTTACTGCCATGTAAATTCACCTCCTTATATTGATTCGCCATAACGGCTCTATATGATAAAGCAATGTTCTGTCCCGGCTCCGAACAGATTGATCTGTTCAGCCTGCAGAATAACTGCCATACCGCTGATTAAAACGGCAGCTTCATACCGCCGAATCCGCCGGGCATACCGCCGCGGCGTCCTTTTTTACCCATGGCACCTGTCATCTGTTTCATCATCTTCTTCATCTGATCAAACTGCTTGCACAGGCGGTTTACCTCGTTGATATCAACCCCCGCACCGGCTGCAATACGCTTCTTGCGGGACATGTTGATCAGATCCGGGTTTCTTCTCTCTTCTGCCGTCATGGAATGGATAATTGCTTCCGTAACCTTGAATGCAGAATCATCCAGATCATCCATGGATACCCCTTTCAGCTTTCCGGCACCGGGAAGCATGGAAAGCATCTGACCGAGTCCTCCCATCTTCTTCACCTGGGAAATCTGATCCAGGAAATCGTTGTAGTCAAATTCTGCTTTACGCAGCTTCTGTTCATACTCTCTGGCTTTGTCTTCATCAATGTGAGCCTGCGCCTTCTCGATCAGAGTCAGCATATCGCCCATGCCAAGAATACGACTTGCCATACGATCCGGATGGAACTGTTCCAGATCGGACAGCTTCTCTCCCATACCCGCGTAGAGAATGGGACTTCCTGTCACCGCACGGATTGACAGTGCAGCACCGCCTCGGGTGTCACCATCCAGCTTTGTCAGAACGACGCCGTCGATACCTACCTTTTTCTGGAAACTGTCAGCTACATTCACCGCATCCTGACCGGTCATGGCATCCACAACCAGAATGCTCTGATCCACCGTAACCGTCTCGCGAATCGCCGCCAGTTCATCCATCATGGCTTCATCCACATGAAGACGTCCGGCAGTATCGATGATCACCACGTTGAATCCGTTGGCCTGTGCATATTCCACGGCTTTTCGTGAAATCTCCACCGGCTCTTTGCTGCCTTCCAGTGAATATACTTCCACACCAACCCTCTCTCCGTTGATCTTCAGCTGATCAATGGCAGCGGGCCTGTATACATCACAGGCAACCAGAAGCGGCTTTCTTCCTTTCGACTTGATCTTTGCTGCAATCTTTGCTGCGGTCGTCGTCTTACCTGCACCCTGAAGACCGATCATCATAATCGTTGTCATACCGCTGCTGTTCAACTGCAGTTCCTTCGTCTCGGAGCCCATCAGCTTGATCAGTTCCTCGTTAACGATCTTGATTACCATCTGACCGGGTGTCAGACTTTCCAGAACTTCCTCGCCGACTGCTCTCGCTTCAACGGACTTGATAAACTGCTTTACAATACGGAAACTGACATCTGCTTCCAGCAGCGCCATCTTGACTTCCTTCAGCGCAGCCTTCACATCTGCCTCTGTCAGCTTTCCCTTGCCCCGCAGGTTCTTAAAAATATTCTGTAATTTATCAGAAAGGCTCTCGAATGCCATCCAATCACTCCTTTTCGCCGGGCATCTCAGTTCTGAAGTTCCATCATCTCTGCAGAAAGTCTCTGAATCTCATAAATATCCTCCAGATTTCTTTCTGCAAGGTAATTATCAGTCAGCGCATGAATCCTGGCCGCCAGTTTCCTGGCTTTCAGAAACTGCTCCACCAGATGAAGCTTCTCTTCATACCCCATCAGGATCCGGTTGATGCGCTTGATCATATCATAGATTCCCTGTCTGGAAATGCCCTGCTCTTTTGCGACTTCACTGTAGGAGAGGTCATTGAAAACCACATCCTCGTAAATCTTCTGCTGATGTTCTGTCAGCAGTTCACCATAAAAATCATAAAGCAGCGTCTGCTCCAAAATTTCATCCATGTTCAATCACCTGAGATAGCATACACTATACTTATCACTTTGTCAAGTAATTTTTCTTGACACATTTATTTTTTTAATTACTGTTTTTTCAGAATCTCAACCTGGGAAAGAATGGCCGGACGCGCATCTTCCATCATCTCTTTCCAGTCATCTTCATAATCAAAGGTAATATCTTCCACATCATCTTCTTCAATTCGTTTCACATATCCCTTCAGCATATCAAAATCTTTCTCGTAACAGTGATAGCTGTTGGCTCTGTGACAGTAGGAACCTACAGGAACTTCCAGCGCATCCGCAATCCTTTTCTGCAGCATGATGATGGCAAACGCATTCATAAATGATGCCTTGCATGCATCGTTGGAACGGAACAGGACCTTGCATTCCAGTTTGCCATTCCGGATAAAATACTGAAGATGCTGCATGCAGGCCGGATCCTCACTTCCGATATCCTCCGCCGTCCGCACCGTCATCACTGCCCGCCTGCTGGAAGGACTGCGTTTCAGTTCTTCAATAATAAAAGGAATCTGATCCTTGATACGATCATGGTAGGTGTATTTCCAGTTGCCTTTTTCAATTTCGAAATCCAGTATACCGTCCAGCATCTCCATACGATACTGCTCCAGTTCAGCCGGGCCCCCGATGAACAGACGGGAAATCATGGGTTCTGCCAGTGGATGCTCCACTACCATTGTCATGGATACTTCTTTCTGACTGCATCCCCAATCTTCGCAGGCACCCGTTTCACCCTCCTTTTCAAGAGCCGACAATGCTTTATGGTATGCCTCCGGCAATGTATTTCCTGTAACTAAAATCTCTTTCATATTCATTACTCCATTTCATTTTATTTCAGGCCGACGCCGGGCTCAGCCTGCAAATGCTCCGCATTTCCAGGCTGCGGCGTATCCGCCGCATAGTCAGATACCGATATATGCTTTTGAATACAAGCATTCAACGCATATATCGGTATCTGACTGCCCGGCTCTGTACGAAATCAAAAAACAGGGCGTTGACCGGACGCCCTGCTTTCTGTGACCTTACCAAACAAATTGTATCTGGTACGGTATATATTTTATCACAGATAAAATCAGATAGAAAGCCTGTGCGTAAAGCTGTGACACTGTTTTCAGCCGATTCCGCACACCTTGACACAGTAGTCCGATTCAGAATACAGGTTCTGTCCGCTTCATAATGATGCGTCTTCTCTTTTTTCAGAACAGTATAGAGTATATCATAATCACCCGGATTATGATATACTGAAAAGCAGAATTTATATGACAGAATATGGGGGATTTTATCATGAAACTGGGAATAGGAATCGATACCGGGGGCACCTGTACCGATGCGGTGCTTTATGATTATGAAACCGGAGAGGTTCTGGCTTCTGCCAAAGCACTGACAACCGTACAGAATCTGACCATCGGGATCACCAATGCGCTGAACAGCCTGCCGGCGGAGCTGGTCTGTCAGGCAGAGATACTGGCACTGTCCACCACACTGGCTACCAACGCCTGTGTGGAAGGAAAAGGGGGGCGTGCCAGACTGATTCTGTTCGGAACGGATGCGGATTATGCCATGCGTGTTATCGGAAAAAACGGCTCCATCTCGAAAGAAGACCTGATCTGCTTTGACAGCCGGACTTCCTGTGACGGCGAGATCCGTAATATGCCGGACTGGGAAACAATGAAAAAAGAACTGGAAACTGAGCTGAAAGACTGTCAGGCCGCTGCCGTAGTAGAGATCTATTCCCGGCAGACCGGAGCATATCTGGAACAGACAACACAGAAACTTCTTCTGGATCATATGGATCTGCCCGTAGTCTGCGGTTACGAAATGTTTCACGAACTGGATTTCATCAAACGTGGCGCCAGCTGTCTGCTGAATGCCCGCCTGATTCCCGTTATTGATACATTTCTGAAGGCCGTCAGCCAATCTGCTGTGCATTCAGGCATCACCTGCCAGCCGGTAATCGTGCGAAGCGACGGCTCTCTCATGTCAAAAGAATTTGCCAGACTGAGACCGGTGGAAACCCTGCTCTGCGGACCGGTTGCAAGCCTTATGGGAGCCCGTGAACTGACCAGTACCGATCAGGCAGTAATCGTTGACATGGGCGGCACCACCACCGATGTGGCCATTTTGAAAGACAACGAGCCTCTGCGGGTCAACGGTGGAATTCATATCGGCAGCTGGAATACATTTGTAAAAGGACTTTTTGTTGATACATTCGCACTGGGCGGTGACAGCGGTATCCGCATCGCACCTTCCATGGGGCTGTATCTGGACAACCGCAGAGTCATTCCTCTGTGTGTAATGGCACAGGATTACCCGTATATTGAACAGGAGCTTCAGGAAATGACCAGGCTTGAAATCACTTCCACGCGCAGCATTTACGAGTATTATATTCTGCAGCAGGATATCGACAATCTGCCCGGTTTTTCTGCGGAAGAACATGAGATCTGTGCAGCCCTGAAGAAGCGTCCGCTGAATATGCTGGATCTGTGCAGAACCGTCCGTATCCCGGTTTACAATCTGGATACAGCACATCTGGAATCTGAAAATATAATCCTGCGGTCAGGCCTCACCCCAACCGATATTATGCATATACGGGGAGATTATACTGCCTGGAACAGCCATGCGTCCCGTTACGGCGCAGCTGTCCTTGCGGCCTGTGCCAATACAACCGTAGAAGCACTCTGCAAACGCATATACGATATGGTTAAAGAAAAGCTGTTTGCCAATCTGACACGTATCCTTCTGGAACAGCAGTATTCCTGGATACGCAGGGAAGGCCTCGATACGCAGCTTGAGCGGCTGATTCATGAAAGCTGGCGCCAGTATACCAACGGCAGTGCTCCCGGCAGCCTGTTTCCACTGTTCCATACAGATTTTGTTTTTATCGGCATCGGAGGCCCTATTCATCTTTTTCTGGATGATGTAGCAAAAGCTTTCGGAACACGTGCCATCATTCCGAAGCACGCGGCCGTAGCCAATGCCATTGGTGCCGCCGTTTGTCAGGTAGCCTTTACCGTAACCGTGCGGATAACGCCTTCCTACAATGAATGCGGCGGTGTCACACGCTACACGGTATTCAGTCCGGGAGATGCGAGAGAATTTTCACCGGATCATCTGAAAGATGCACGGAATTACGCCAGAAAACGTGCAAAAATCTGTGCAGAAAAGGAAGCGGTCAAACGCGGACTTTCCACCACGCCGGATATCCGGATAGAGGAAAAGATACTGCATTTTTCAGGACTGAATGTAATACGGGACATTCTTATGGAAGCATCTGTGTAACAGACCGAAGCTTTTTTTCATCGTGAAGCAGGCAGGAAAACCCCTGAAAATCAAGCCAGGAGCCATCCACAGACCGGAGCCGGAACTGAAGAAGCAGACCGGCTCCTTCCACGCTCCCCAGAATCGTGCCGCCTTCAATTACATCCCCTGTCTGCCATTCTTTCAGATCCTGTTTCAGATTCCGGTATATTATGGAAATTCCATTCTCCTGCTCCAGGCACAGCATATTTTCCTCAGAATCTGCCAAAACAGCTGTCCCTGTTTTCATACAGACAACCGGAACGATTCCTCTCCACGCTTCATCCACCGGGATGAGCAGGCGGAAATCTGCTTCCTCTGCCCCGTCTGCTTTTTCCATCTTATCTGCTATTTCCACCTCATCTTTTTTTTCCTTCTCATCTCTTTCCGTCGTCTCCGCCTCCTCACAGTGTACCTGCGCATCAAACCTGAGTTCTTCTCTGCTTCCGTCCCGGCAGACATAAACATCCGCCACCGGCAGATATTCCACGCATTCATACATCCTTTTATAATAAGAAGAAATTTTCAGAAAAGCCTCTTTATCCAGCCGTTCATAACCGAGTGCATCGGAAATCACTTCCGCTTTCCGCAGTGTTTTTTCCGGCCGAAACCCGCTTTTCAGCATAGTGCCTGCCAGCAGTTTTTCAAACGGAATCCCGGAAGCATCGGAAATTGCTTTCAGCTGTTGATCAATCATCTCTTCTCCTTCCAGAGCCCGAAACTGCCTGTTCTCCGCCTGAAAAGCCTCCATCTGCAATACGCCCGCATCCTTCCCGATCATCTGAATCCCGACACAGCAGAAAAATGCACACAGAAAAATGCCGCCGATCCATACGATTCCCCGTTTCAGTTCCATCCGTTCTCTCCGGTCTCCCATCATTTTATTTCCTGCCACAGTTTATGAGAATCGCACTTCCGGTATACCCTCCTTTCCCCCCGCATATGAATAAACAGCCGGATTTATTTTCACTAAATGGAGGTTAAGCTATGGAACAATTGACAGACTACGATATTTATCAGGACATCAGCGCACGTACAGGCGGAGAAATCTACATTGGTGTGGTGGGACCGGTTCGAACCGGGAAATCCACATTCATTAAGCGGTTCATGGATCTGATGGTGCTGCCGCAGATTGAAGATTCCCATGTAAGGGAACGGACCCGGGATGAACTGCCTCAAAGCGCAGCAGGAAAAACGATTATGACCACGGAACCGAAATTTGTCCCCAAGGATGCTGTACCCGTTACATTCGGAGAAAGCAGCCAGGTACTGGTCCGTCTTATCGACTGTGTCGGCTACATGGTCGATGGAGCAGCCGGACACATTGAAGGTGACTCGGAACGAATGGTGAAAACCCCCTGGTTCTCCTATGAAATTCCTTTCACCGAAGCGGCCGGTATCGGCACCAGAAAAGTCATTGCCGATCATTCCACCATAGGAATCGTTCTGACCACTGACGGCTCCTTCGGTGAACTTCCCAGAGAAGCATTTATTCCCGCTGAAGAACAGACGATTCAGGAACTGAAGGATCTGGGAAAGCCTTTTGTTGTCCTTCTGAATGTCCAGAAGCCCTATACCCGGGAAGCTGCTGCACTGGCTGAACAGCTGCAGTCCAGATACGATACATCTGTTCTTCCCGTAAACTGTGAACAGCTGAAAAAGGAAGATATCAGCCTGATTCTGCAATCCGTTCTGAATGAATTCCCCGTATCCTCCGTCGCTTTCGACGTTCCCCGATGGCTGGAGCTTTTAACCCTGTCTCACCCGGTGAAACAGGAACTGATCAGGATCTGTTCGGGAATATTCAGCCGGATCACTCATATGCGCGACATCACCTCTTCCCTGACACAGATTCAGTCTGATCAGGTCCGGGAAATGCGTATTTACAGCAAAAATCTATCCGACGGCACGGTTCGTTTTTCCGTCGCCATGCGCCCGGGACTTTATTATGAGATCATCAGCGAATACTCGGGAATCCATATCTCCGGTGAGCGCCAGCTGATGCAGACGATCCGTGATTTTGCAGCCATGCGTACAGAATACCAGAAAGTAGCTGCTGCTGTGGCCAGCGCCGGAACAAGAGGGTACGGAGTCGTCACGCCGGAACGGGCAAATATCCGCCTGGATGAGCCGAAACTGATGAAGCACGGCAGCAAATTCGGTGTGCGCATGCGCGCGGAAGCCAGTTCGATCCACATGATCCGTGCTATGATTGAAACGGAAATCGCTCCCATCGTTGGAAGTGAAAATCAGGCCAACGACCTGATTGCCTACATCAAACAGAACTCGGAAGGCAGCAGTGACGGCGTCTGGGACACCAATATTTTCGGGAAATCCATTGAACAGATCGTGGAGGATGGAATACAGTTGAAAATCTCCCAGATGACGGAAGAATGTCAGCAAAAGCTTCAGGAAGCACTCCAGAAAATCATCAACGACAGCAACGGAGGCATGATCTGCATTATCATATAGCAATTATGTGGAAAAGAAATCAATTCCATTGAATTTTCGTTTATTTTATAGTAAAATTAACGAAAAAAGGAGATACTATCATATGCAGAATAAGCCTGAGTTCTCTCAGGCTTCTGCATATTGTACCGATTTGGGAAAGGAGTACTATGCTGAATTCTATCCAACTGAATCAAACACTTTCAAAACAGGATTACAAGGCTGCCATGGAGCAGCTGATTCCTGAAATTTCTTCCTTGCAGCGTCAGATCCGTGCCGCCGGAATTCCTGTAACCATTGTTTTTGAAGGAATCGATATGGCAGGAAAGGGCGTCCTGATCAACGAACTGATTTCCGCCATGGATCCCCGCGGATATGCTGTCATCTCCACAGAACGGGAAACAGAGGACGAAAAGAGACATCCCTTCCTGTGGAGATTCTGGAAAAACCTTCCCGCCAAAGGCCGTATCCAGGTATTTGACCGGAGCTGGTACCGGAAAGTCATGCAGGATCCGTTTGAACATACGCTGTCCTCCAAAGATCTGGATACCGCTTTTAAGGAGATCATCAACTTTGAGCGGCTTCTGACCGACGACGGCATGGTGATCATCAAATTCTTCCTTGTAATTTCCGAAAAGGAACAGACGAAGCGCCTGAATAACCTGACGGACAAGCGCGAAACCATGTGGCGGGTAAAGAGCGAAGAGATCAAACATAACAAGCATTATAACCGTTATCTGAATATCTGCCAGGATATGATCGTTCGTACGGAAAGCAATTTTGCCCCCTGGACTATCGTGGAGTCCACAGACCGCCGCTTTGCCGCTGTTAAAATCATGCGGCACGTTGCTGCCGTTCTGAAAGATGCTTTGATGAAAAAAGCCCAGGAACAGCCCGTTTCTCCCAATGCACTCTGCGATTCCAGCCTTCTGGATACTTCCATTCTCGACGGCATGGATCTGTCAAAATCACTGACAAGAGAAGAATACAGCAAACGGATGAAGCATGTCCAGAAACGCCTCGAATCACTCCATAACCAGATCTACGAAAAGCAGCTTCCCGTGGTCCTTGTTTTCGAAGGACAGGATGCAGCCGGTAAAGGCGGCGCCATCAAACGCCTGACGAAAAAGCTTGACCCCAGAGGCTATGAAGTAATCCCCACTTCCGCCGCCAATGCTGTGGAAAAACAGTACCATTATCTGTGGCGGTTCTGGACACGCATGCCCAAGGACGGGCATATTGCCATATTTGACCGGAGCTGGTACGGACGTGTGATGGTGGAACGAATTGAAGGCTTCTGCTCGGAAGAAGAATGGAAACGCGCTTTCCGCGAACTGAACGAAATGGAAGAATCAATCGCTGCCCACGGTACGGTTATTCTGAAATTCTGGCTGCAGATTGACAAAGACGAACAGGAAATCCGATTCAAAGACCGCATGGAAAATCCGGAAAAGCAGTGGAAGATCACCGATGAAGACTGGCGCAACCGCGAAAAATGGGATCAATACCGCGTTGCAGTCGATGAAATGCTGATAAAAACTTCTACTTCTTATGCCCCCTGGATTGTCGTTGAAGCCAATAATAAATTATATTCTCGGGTGAAAATTCTGGAAACAATTGCCGATAC
>JBJELO010000151.1:0-11266 GCA_051879195.1 Lachnospiraceae bacterium | reverse complement strand
CTTCACAGTATTTCATGCGCTCCTATACGCTGATGATAGACCGCGTACTGAACGATCACCCTCTGGGAACGCTGCAGGAAAAATATCTGGAACTGAAACAAACCAGAGCCTATAGTTTTGCAAAAAAGGTTGTAAAAGAAACGGAGCGGATTTTCCAGCTGGAAATACCCATGGAAGAAGTGATTTTCATTTCCCTTCCCATCGCAGGCATGCGTACACCCATGGATAAGGATAATCTGCAGATGATTGAGATCAGCGAAGAAGTTGCCGAACTGGTGGTGAAAATTCTTAACCGCATCGCATATGATATGAATTTTCATATTGCACCCACAGATCTGCTGGATGAATTTGTGTATCACATCAATTTTATGCTGAACCGACTGAAATACCGGTTCCATATCAAAAATTATGCGCTGGCGGATATACGGGAGAAATTCCCTCTGGCCTGTAAAATGGCAGAACTGGCAAAAAAAGTAATCGAAGAGCAGACCAGCCTGATCGTGCTGGATGACGAACTCGGCTTTCTTGCCTCCTACTTCAGCCTGTTTCTGGAGGAGCAGCATTACAAAGGCCAGAAAACATTCCGCGTGGGAATTGTCTGTGCGCAGGGTGCGATTTCAGGAAAGCTGATCGAAGTTCAGTTAAGAAAGATGCTGTCAGACCAGACAACATTTGAACTGATGACAGAACGGGAAGCAGAGAACAGAGACGATTTTGATCTGATCATCTCAACTGCACGGGAATTTGAGAATCCTTCCATACCGTTGATCTATCTGGAAGAAGTATTTGATGAAGTGGAGGTTCTCAGAAAAATAGAACAGCTGAAATTCACGAAACATCTTGATGTTTCCATGAAAACCGGGCTCAATTCCCTGATTGCGGCAATTCTGGAGCAGGATCGCTTCTTTGTACTGAACCGGAATCTTACATATCAGGAAAATCTTCTGTACATGGTGGACAGCCTGATTGAGGATGAGGTTCTGGACTTTGAATTCCGGGAAAAACTGCTGGAACGGGAAGAAAAAAGTTCCATGATATTTGATGAGAACATCGCTTTTCCCCATCTGCAGTATAAAGGAGACAAGATCGTTCTGGCTCTTGGTGTAATCGCCCGCCGCACCGGAGAGGACGGCATCCGTCTGGTCCTTCTGCTGGTACTGCCTGAGGAATCAGAAGACAATGATGATCTTCTGGTACATATTTACAATGAGTTGCTGGTAATCGCATCACACGAGGAACTGGTTGAAGAAATCTCCCGTCTGAAAACGGCTGATGATTTTACTTTGTCCATGATCAAAAACAATCAGCTGTTCGAAGATGTGTAGTATTTGTATCATCTTAATATCTTAATTTTAATATCTGGTTTTATATCTGATTTTGACATTTTAATCCGAAACATAAAACTCATGGATTGGTAATCACGAATTAACAACAAAGAATATAAGGAGAAATTATTATGCGTGCTATTTATGAAAACGAAGTGAAAGGTAAAGGCGAACTTGCATCTGCTTTTCTGGAAGAAAAAACCATCATTTTATTTGGTGACAGCGCACCGGATACCCTGAAGGATTACTGCTACAGCATCGATGTAAAGGATGCATCTGCAGCAATCGAGGCAGGACAGGTTCTGGAAATCGACGGTAAAGAATATAAGATCGTTCTGGTGGGCGACGTGGTACAGAAAAATCTGGAAGCGCTGGGACACATTTCCATCCGTTTTACCGGTGAAAGCGACGGACTGCCCGGAACAATCGTTGTGGAAGATTCCGAAGTTCCGGTACTGGAAATCGGCAGCAGAATCCGTATCCTGTCCTGATTGAACCGGAAACATGATTAAAAAAATTCAGGTAACCACACCGGGCGGAATTCATGTCGGCGTAGCTGCCCTGCTCCGAAAGACTGCACTGGAGGAACAATGCTTTATCTCCATAAAGACCGGCAGCAAAATGACCAGTGTGAAAGATTATATGAAAGTACTTTCTCTTGGAATCCGTCAGAATGACTGGGTTGAAATTATGATAGAAAGTGATCACGATGAAGAAATCATCATGTCAAGAATTGAAAAGATTCTAAGCTTCGGCAGAAGGGATAAGTAAAAATGAATAAAGTAACCTTTTCCTATGATAACGCAAAAAAATTTGTAAAAGAAAGTGAAATCACCATGATGAAGCGCCTTGTACTTCAGGCAAAAGAGGATCTTCTGTCACGTACCGGCCCCGGCAACGATTTCCTTGGATGGATCGATCTGCCCGAGCAGTACGACAGAGAAGAATTTGCGCGGATTCAGGCAGCAGCAGAAAAAATCCGCAATGATTCTGATGTCCTGGTAGTAATCGGCATCGGCGGCTCCTATCTTGGTTCCAGAGCTGCCATTTCCTTTCTGAATCACAATTTTGTTAATAAACTGGGGGCAGATACCCGCAAAGCCCCTGAAATTTATTTTGCCGGCAACAGCATCAGCGGTTCTTACCTGGCTGATCTGATTGAAATCATCGGCGACCGAGATTTTTCCGTGAATGTTATCTCCAAATCCGGTACCACAACAGAACCGGCCATTGCATTCCGCGTCTTAAAAAATCTTCTGATTGAAAAATACGGCAAAGAAGAAGCTGCAAAACGAATCTATGCAACTACAGACCGCAAGCGCGGAGCACTGAAGAGTCTTTCCACAGAAGAAGGCTATGAAACCTTTGTAGTACCGGACGATGTAGGCGGCAGATTTACCGTACTGACTGCGGTAGGCCTTCTGCCCATCGCTGCAAGCGGAGCCGATCTGAATCAGTTAATGGCCGGTGCAGCTGACTGCAGAAAACGCTGCCTGGAACTTCCCTATGAAGAAAATGATTCTCTTCTGTACGCAGCCGTAAGAAACCTGCTTTTAAGAAGAGGAAAAGCCATCGAAATCCTTGCCAACTACGAACCCAACCTGCACTATATCGCAGAATGGTGGAAACAGCTTATGGGTGAAAGTGAAGGAAAAGACGGCAAAGGCCTGTATCCCGCATCTGTGGATTTCTCCACCGATCTGCACTCTCTGGGTCAGTTTATTCAGGACGGCAGCAATATCACATTTGAAACCGTACTGAACGTGGAATCCGTGAAAAAGGACATCATCCTGAAGGCAGAAGACAATGATCTGGACGGACTGAATTACCTGGCAGACAAGCCCATGGATTTTGTCAATAAAAATGCCATGAACGGAACGATTCTGGCCCATGTGGACGGAGGTGTTCCCAACCTGATGGTAACGATCCCCGCCATGGACGAATACTCGCTGGGACAGCTGTTCTATTTCTTTGAATTTGCCTGCGGCATCAGCGGATATCTGCTGGGAATCAATCCCTTCGACCAGCCCGGCGTAGAAGCATATAAGAAAAACATGTTTGCACTTCTCGGAAAACCCGGTTATGAAGAAGCACGGGCCGCTCTTTTAGCGAGAATGCAGTAAAACATCAGATCCCCCCATCAGTCATACATACTTATATCTCCCCCGGACAACCCGGGGGTTTTATCGTCCGGAGAATCGGGTGTATCCAAATCCTGTAATCCTCTCATCAAACCAATTCAAAAATTTCCTGTCATTTTTATAGCGCACTTTCCGCAGATAGCGTATAATAGTCGTTAAAGACCAGCCGAAAACAAAATCCCAACAGGCTGCTGCGAAAGGACAAATCATATGAGTGACAACAAAACGAAAAACAAAAAGTCAATGAACAAAAAGCTGAAAAAATTCGAAACATTAACCGGAAAATGCTATGAGAACATGATTGGTGCCGAAAAAAATGACAGCTGCTGGATGCAGGCATTTGAGTTGTTGAAGGAAATCGTTCTTGAGCAGAGGCAGATTGATCCTTCTTTTGCGCCGGAACTTGAACTGCTGGACGATGCCACAGACTTTGCTTACGATTTTATGGGGTGGATTGAAGATCTCACGGGTGAACTGGACATGAAACAGGATTATGAACAGCTTTTTAAAGTATGTGATGAACTTCTCGGCCTGTTTTGCTGGCCCGAATACTCCGGATCTGACCTGAAGTTCCTGCGCACCACTGCTCTCTCTTCCCTCGGACGCGACAAAGAATCTGTACGATACTGCCGGGAATGGATCGCAGATGAACCGGAAAACGTCTATGCCGCCGCTGCCGGTGTCTATGCCATGATGAAAACGAAGGAATTTGATGAAGCCGAACAGCTGATCCGGCAATTCATCGGCGATAGTGACGAATGTACAGAGGAAAACGATGTCATGTTCACGGCAGCATCGAAATTTTACGAAATTACCGGCAATAAAAAAGCCAGAAAGAAAATGGAACAGGCACTGGATGCTTACGACAAACGCCTGGAAGAAATGTTTGATATGGATGATTATGATCCGGATGAAGACTATGAATTTGGCGATATTTTCTTCCTGGATGACGACGATCTGCCATTTAATTGACTGCAATCTGCTATTTAATTTCTGAGTGAACGGCAATGAGCAGGTGCAGCAATCCGCATACCGCGGTTTCACAAAGCAGCAGCCCAGGAAAACAGTGTGAAAGAAAGGAGTCATTTCCATGGCCGGCCATGTATTAAAAATTATTCTCGACAATACTCGTCCTCCTGTATGGCGCAGGATTATTGTTCCCGAAAAGATCACTTTTGCTGATCTTCATGAAATCATTCAGATTCTGTTTGGGTGGGATGATTATCATCTCCATGATTTTCAGATTCCTTCCAGACGCATCAGCATTGATATGGAAGAATCTTTTTTTGGTTCTTCTCATTACACAGAAAATAAAACTCTGCTCGAGCAGTTTTTCCCGGAGATTGGACGAATTCGCTATACCTATGATTTCGGCGACCAGTGGACGCATACCATTATGTATGAAAAAACGGATGAATCCTACACCAAACGCCATGCATCTTTTCTGAAAGCAAAAGGTGATAATTTTACTGAGGACAGCGGCGGATTATGGTCACATTACGAATATGGTGAAAACCGGGTGCCTTTTGATGAAATTACTGTTTCGCAGAGGCTGGAAAGTCTGATTTTTCCTGTCCGCGATAACGTTTCCGATACTTCCCGTGATCTGTCAGAAGAAGATTTTGAGGAACTGCTGAATAAAGACCTGACAGAGGAAGAAATCCAGGCAGTTGCAGATGATTTTCTGAAATACCTGCATGATTTTCTTAAGAAATATCCGCTGGATGACCCCGATACACCCGATCGTGATATGGATGATCCTGATATGGACTTTCTCACGGATGCTCCCGATATGAGTTTTCTCACGGATGCTCCTGATATGAGTTTTCTCACGGACGCTCCTGATATGGATTTTCTCACAGATCCCCTCAATACAGGCTTTCTCAATAAAAAAACAAAGCAGTCTCAGATGAGCAAAAAGATTGATCTCTGGAAAGATTTTGCCCGGTACGGTAAAGCCGGCGTTATGGAAATCGTTCCCGGTTCCAGAACCAACGCGGAACTCCTCTATGCTCTCAACCGCACAGAAGCCGCTGACTACTGCAAATATCTCCGGATTCCTGTAAAAAACGGCTGTACGAAAAAGCAGATGACAGATGCTGTGGGAAAAGCCTTTCAGGAACATCCCGAATATCTCCTCTACGTGTTGACTGAGGATGATTATAAAGAGCTTTCCCGGTTTATGAAGCTTCCCTGCGGAGCAGTCAGCGAACAGCCTCAGACGGAAACAATGATCAAAGCGCTGGCTCTCGGCCTCGTCGATCTGACTGTCAGCCAGAAAAAGGGACTTACCAAAATTGTTCTCAGTTTTGCCAGCGACCTGCAGGAACTGCTGAAACCGCTGAATGCATCTTTCCGAAAAAAAACCTGCCGTTTTCTGGAAAACTTTTCAGATAAAGCAGAACCGCTCATTATGGGATATGGAATGATTAAACTGGAAAGCATGGAGGAATTATTTGAGCAGATTTATCACGAAAGAATGGAGCCGGAAGCCTTTTACCGCTGCGTTTACTGGCATCTGCGCTTCAACAACCGGATACAGACCGGATATTTCGATGATATGACCTGCTATGCGGCAGCCCTGCAGCTGGATATGGAAATTATTCTCAAAAATATGCAGAAATATGCCGGCGATATGGATTACGTTGTATTTACCGCAGGGAAGTTGAAACAGATGTATTTCAGTATCAGCAACAGAAGCACCTGGATGGAGCTTTTATTTTCAGATTTACATTATCAGCTGAAACTTTCAGAGGAGGAATCAGCAGAAATGCTGGAAGATCTGTTTGTTTCCATTGTAAACTGCCGAACCCTTCCTGAAATTCTTGATGATATCTGCGGGCTGCTCCCCAGGCACCTGACACTTGCTCAGGCCTGTGATCTGTGGGTAAGCGTATCCTCGCTGATGATGGATCTGGAACTCCCCATGCTGAAAGGCAGATCCCGCCAGGACTTTGAGCGGGAAACGGGGCTGCCGGCATGGCAGACAGGAATGCTGCCTGAGACCATTACTGCCGACAACACAAAAGACCGGCGTATGTGTGAGTTTCCTGCGAAAATTCAGGAGTCCATGGAACTGGCACTCAATTTCGCCAGCCTGCCTTCCATGAAAGAACTTCTGCAATACAAAAAGAAAGAACATATTGTATCCGAAGAATTTCTCTATCTTCTGGCAGATGCCCATATTACTGCCTGTGAAGCCTCTGCGGCCGGTTCTCTGATCCAGGAGCTGCGCCGAAGTTCCCGGCGCGGAAAAGAAGCGGCAGATCTGCTGACGAGAAGACTGAAAGATATGCCTGATGATGATTTTGAAGATGAGTTTCCCTGGGAGTTCCTGCCCGAGTCCCAAACCATGCCTGTCATGCGCAGAGTTCAGAAAATCGGAAGAAATGAGCCATGCCCCTGCGGAAGCGGTAAAAAATACAAAAAATGCTGCGGAAGGAATCTGTAGTTCCAATGCCGCGTTGCATTTTCAAACCGGATACTGTACAATGATTTACAGAGAGTGAAAATATTTCAGGAAAGCAGGTGCGAATAAAATGGGAATGTATCTGAATATCGGAAATGCAGGATTTCAGTCTATCCGGAAAGGGCTTTACGTCGACAAAACTGGATTGATTTCTTTTGTCAACAGCACATTGGGCACAAAGGATAAACTGACATGCGTCAGCAGACCCACTGCTTGTTCATCTTGGATATCTTGCTTATGATTCTATCAGAAAAGAGGTACACATTCCCAATCAGGAAGTTGCTGATGAATTTAAAAATGCCGTAGAATACAGCGGGTGGGAAGCATAGTCGGACCGGCCTCCGCATACACTGTACAAACAGTGTCTTCGGAGGCTCTTTTTGAAGGATTACATAGAAGAACGGGCTGTGGAAATCGCCAATTATATTATCGAGGAAAAAGCTACAGTACGTCAGACGGCAAAACGATATGGCATCAGCAAAAGTACGGTGCATAAAGATGTTACCGTGCGCCTCACCGAAATCAATCCCTGTCTTGCCGCCCGTGTCCGCGATGTTCTGAACCTGAACAAGTCTGAACGGCATATCCGCGGCGGGATGGCAACAAAAGCGAAGTATTTGAAGAAACGTGCAGAAGCTTTTCATCCATGAAATATATTGCACTTTCTGCATTATTATGATGTCGCATAAACATCCATAATTATTGCTTTATATGGAGCAGTAATTATGGCTGTTTTTTATTGCCGTTCACACCCGCATATCTAAAAAACAGACACATACCAACAAAAAAAGCACCTATACACAGCCTGCATTTTCCTGTAAAATTTTTGTAAGCTGCTGTAAACGAAACAAATCTGTAACTGTTCAGCACCACTTCAAAAACACTGTGTGTTTCCCGGCGTGGCGTATCCGACAATTACAAACACAAAAACTCAATCATACAGTGATTACATATCAGGAGGAAAATTTCAGAAATGAAAACATTGAGAAAAACATTAATCATTCCGGCAGTCATCGCAGCTGCGCTGCTGGTAATTTTTTTTGCCGGACGTTATGGATGGAAACTGGGCGGTTTTCGGGCCTGCCAGAGCGCAGGCCTTACATCGGTGGAAGTTAACGAGAATACCGTACATATTACAGGGTTCTACCCCGGTTCGTTCCCCGAAGGCTTCTGCGGCTGCTACAGTGAAGAGCAGAACGGAACGCTCTATGTGGGATTTCGCTTCAGCGCCGTGTTCGGCTTTTTTGAGACTGGAAACTTTGATATCACAATCCCGGTCAAGGGCGAGATCAACGAGGTAATCCTCAAGACCAGCATGAACGAAACCTCTGTCTGGAATGCAGAAACCGGTTCGGTTTTCCAGTCGGAACACGAAGACAACGAACCATAAAAAAGCGTTTATACATCCGTGCAAAAAGTGCCCCGCCGACAGTTTTTTGAAGAACTGCCGACGGGGCACGCTTTTAATTTCCGATCTGTTCACCGGTTTGTTTTCTGTTTATTTAAGGCCCATTCCCTTACAGGGTTTTACAGGAGCCGGTTTTCCGCTGCCCGGTTTCTGGCTGCCGGACGGTTTGGAGCATTTTGCCGGCTGAATCGTATAGGTTGTCCATCCTCTTGACATTCCCAGCCATAAGCCATCGTTTTCGGATACACCTTCCGGCTGGTACCAGTACCAGTAATTCTCATCCGGATTATAAGGATCGTAAGGTACTGTTTCCGCAAGTACATGGTACGTTCCCGGTTTGGAAGGAGCACTCTCCAGTGCTTCACCCGGCTTGCCGTGGTCATCCGCGTAGTAGGTCAGTTTAAGAGGCACATCGACAAGCTCATCTTCACCATAATATACCTGGAAATAAGAAGTCAGATCATACGCAGTACCATTTGCAATGAATTTCTCATTGTATGCACGGCTGACGATAATCGGTGAATAATCATAATACAAAGAGCCAATCAGAGCCAGACGCTGTGCTTCTTTATCCTCTTCAGTCTCTGCACGGTAACCGATTTCACTGCCTGTCAGATGGTTCAGAATCTCGGAAGCAGCATACTTGATCCCTTTCTTATCGGGTGTGGCGAAAACAGTATGGTAACCGCTGTATGCCCCGGTATTATAACCGTAAACAGAGCTTTCTTTTGCCTTTTTATCATTTACGATAATAATACAGTCATCATAATATCCATTGACACCGTATGCAAGCATTGCGGTCATGACAGTCGCGTCATAGGAAGCCACAATCTTACCATCCTCATCACGGGTCAGCTGGAAGAAAGAATCTTTTGCCTCTGTTCCGATACCGGATTCATCTGAAATACAGTTCACAGCAGTGAAATTAAAGTACAGCTTCGTTTCTTTAAAAGGTTCCTCGGCAAGAATACCCTCGGCAAATTTCTCAGCCAGCTTCTGGAACTTCTTCTGCTCTTTTTCCGTAAATCCTTCACCGAAAATGATGATATTCTTATTATTGGCACCGTCTGATGCACCATAATAATAGGAATCGTTATTATTAACAAGTTTTGTCGTGTTAAAATAGATGCTGAACTCCTGACTCTTTTCACCGAGAACATTATAATCCGCATCATAAACCGTCAGCGTCACTGTATAATCTCCCGGATCCACAGGACCTTCTGCGGACTGATATTCCTCTTTATCCAGATACTCATCATAATAACTGTCATACCGGCAGTAATACACATCATATACATCATCACTGGTATCCAGAGGTGTATCGGAATACATTGAGCTGTAATAATAATCGTATACATAATGAGTATAATACTGATATCCTTCATAGACGATACCGATGGAATAATTTTCTTCTCCTTTGATATCAAAGCTCAGATCCGCAGGCTTGCCGTCCTGACTCTTGGAAGGAATATTCAGAGAAATGGAAACCCTGTCAATAGTATAGGTTCCCTCAGCAGTGCAGGCCTCATAGGTATCATTTCCGGAAAATTCCGCTTTCACGGTATATGTACCGGCTGCACTGGGAATGCCTGACAGCTCGCTGCCCGCAGCATCATAATATGTAAGAGACAGTGCATCTCCCAGCTGATCGCCTGTGGTCTCGCTGCTGCCTTTGCGCAGGATAAAGTACTCACTCATATCCTTACCTTCTCCTGCTGTGAACTCATCTGCATATGTCTGGAAGAAGATTTTCGTTACATTCGAATATTTACAGAATGATTTCCGAAGCTGTTCCTTACAGACTTCACAGAAAGGATATTCCTCTCCCAGATACTGCATCTTACAGCCAGTATGAGGAATGTAATAACCGGTTCCGGTAATTCCGCCCCAGTCATAAACGCCTACACCGTTCTTTCCGATAAAACGTGACCAGACCACTTTTTCCGGATCTGATTCTGCTGTCAGGTTCGCATACTCGCCCTCATATCCGGATGCGTAATACTCATCCGCAAGATCACCGATGGTATGGCCCAGTTCATGGAGCATCATTTCAAGTGACTGGGTATTCAGGGAAGCAACACAGTATGTTCCGCCGCTTCCGCCATAGGTTTCAGAGTTAACAAGATAAACATTAAAATCTGCAAGCGGAAGATATTCCTCTTTCAATGCCTCACCTTTTGCTTCTCCTTCTTCGGAAAGAGTAACCAGACGCTGCATCCCCCATGACCAGAAGGTTGCTCCGAAATAGGTGTCACAGGTATCCGCTTCTGCTTCTGCCTGAGATTCGGCTTCATCTCCGCGGGCTCCTGATTCATTGGAAACCGTACCCAGTGCATAAATTTTGAACACATCCGTAAATTCATCAAAAGGCGAACAGTCCATCATATATTCGGCAGTATTGGCAGCCTCTTCATAAAATTTTTCCTGTTCCTCTTTTGTGAAACCGTCACCCATAATCAGCAGAACCAGTGCATCTTCGTCCGCAAGCGTTTCATCGCCGTAAACAAGCTTCAATTCTCCAACAGGATCTGTGTCTTCTGTTTCTTCAGAATTGTCTTCCAGCGCAGCTGCGCTATCATTTTCAGAAACATCATTTTCGGAAACAACATCTTCAGAAACACTGTCTTCAGAACTGTCATCGCTGCTTTCATTCAGTGCAGCAGCCTGCTCAATTGCTGCAATATCTTCGGTACTTTCGTCTACAGGTTCTTCTGCTTTGACTGTATCTGCACCTTCTTCCACTTCTACAGTCTCTTCAGGTTCTTCCGTACCGCTGACGAGTGCATCGTCCGTGCTTTCTGTAACCGCTGACTCCAGATCTGCTGCATATACTGTCGGAACAGAAATGCCGGAGACTGTCAGCATTAATGCCAGCAGCACAGCTGTAAGCCTCATAAAGCTTTTTTTCTTTGTCATCCTTATT
>JBJELO010000150.1:3483-11334 GCA_051879195.1 Lachnospiraceae bacterium | reverse complement strand
ATATATAAACTCCTTCAAACTCTCAGTTTTCCTGAAGAGTCAGCAAAAGAAGCTCTGCAACCAGATCGAACCCCACATTGGCTTTCAGCCGAACCTGTGCTCTGTCAATGGCATTCTGGATCTCATCCAGCCCGTTAAAACTGCTGTGATCCGCCATCTTTTTGATCGTCTGCTGCTCCTCTTTAAAAATCAACAGATTACTGTCCTGAGTTGCCTTAAAAACCACAACATCACGATACCATAATTTCATCGTATCCAGAACTTCATTAATATTATCTTTCTGTTCTTTTAACTCATCCAACAACTGATACAATGGCTTGTCATATATACTTTTCAGTATTTCAATTGTTTTTCCGTGCATTTCCATAAACCTCTCTGAATCTGCCAGTGTAATTGCCCTGCCGAGATTCCCTCTGGCAAAAGCTGCACATATACTGGCCTGATGTTGTTCCATACCGTAATTCTGCATCAGATACTCTGTCACAGTACGGTCATGCAGCGGTCTCAGCCTCAGTGTAATACACCGGGACAGGATCGTCTGTAAAAAGCTTTCCTCATGACTGGAAAGAAGCATGATCACCACGTACTCCGGCGGCTCCTCAATGGTTTTCAGCAGTGCATTCTGGGCAGCCGGCGTCATCTTCTCGGCTTCATCTATAATATAGATTTTATACCCTCCGTTATATGGCCGGATCTCCGTATCCGCAACCACCTGCTCCCGGATATCGTCCACACCAATACTGTTCTCCTTCTCATGCTTCACATAAATCACATCCGGATGATTGTCCGAAGCGAACTGCAGACAGGATGAACAGCAGCCGCATGCATCGTGTGTCCTGCAAAGCAGAGACATGGCAAATGCCCTCGCAAGTGTCATCTTTCCCATACCATCCTCACCCGACAGAATATAGGCATGGGAAATACTGCCGTTTTTCAGAGAACGGAGAAAATAGGAAATCAGTTTTTCATGTCCTGTAATATCAGAAAATCCTGCCATATACATTTCCTCCTGCTCCTGTACGTCCAACCTAAGTTATAACATAATTCTTATTAATTGGCAACCATGGTCAGATACACAAAATCCCCCATGCATCCGGTTCCCCGGCATCCATCCGCCTGATTCCATGAACTTCCAGACCGTGCTTCTGCCAGGTACGTATCAATTCCAGATGACGTTCCTCAATCTGCTCGCCGGGAACCAGAAGAGGCACTCCCGGTGGATAAATATAGATAAAATCACGGCAGACCCGTCCGGCAGCCCGTGAAAGCGGCACAGAACTCCCGGAACAGGCGCTGGCTTCGGACGATTTCATAACCGCCCATGGAGCCCGGTCAGGAAGAATCGCCCGGATTGTTTCAGCCTCAGACATGCAGCCGGACACTGCTGCAGCCTCAGGCGTACAGCCCGACACCGCTTCAGCCTCAGGCGTACTGTCCGACTGCATATCTGCACCGGATGCACCACCGGATTGCATATCTGCACCGGATCTGCATACCGTTTCTTTCACCAGCATGCTGTCAATTTCCGTCAGGGCATGAACCATACGCTCAAAGCCTTCCGTCGTATCAGCCGGAGAGGACATCAGGATAACATATCGATCTGTACTCATCTCCGGTTCCAGATGATATTTTTTTCTCAGTATATCTGCCAGCCGGGGACCATCCACCGATTCCCCATCCGAAACGATTACAAATTTGGACGGATCATAAAAGCTGTATCTTCCCCCAGAATGCACTGTCTCACCCGGCAATTCCGGTTCATATAGTTTCAGCAGATGAAGCCGCTCTCTGAGACAACCACGGGCAGATTTCAGATTTGCTGCATATTCTTTCATAAGCTGCTTCCCTGTCTCCCCTGCCATCAGACGAATACAATGATCAATGCTTGCCATAAAAATATAGGAAGGACTGGAGCTCTGATAAATCCTCAGATACAGTTCAAGCCGCTCCCTGTCGATCCGCGCACTGCTTCCCTTCCCCAGATGAAGCAGTGCTGTCTGCGTCAGAGAAGGAAGCGTCTTATGAAGACTCTGAATCACCGCATCCGCGCCCATTTCCAGCGCACAGGCAGGAAAATCCAGACCACAGTTTTTCCCGAACGGAAGGTGAGCACCGTGAGCCTCATCCACCAGCAGCGCACAGCCATGGGCATGAACGACCCCTGCAATGGCCCTGATGTCGGAAACAACACCTTCATATCCCGGCGAAACTACAATCACCGCCCGGATGCCGGAATCTTCCCGCAGGACAGCCTCCACCTCCTCAGCCTGCACTGCCCCGTAAAATCCTTCCTTTTCCAGTTTCGGATAAATATAAGTAACCTGTGCCTTCTGGAGAAGTGCCGCGTGATAAGCCGATTTATGACAGTTTCTCGTCATCAGAAGCTTCCCTCCGGGAGGGACCGCCGCTGAAATCGCTGCCAGAATCCCGCAGGAGGAACCATTCACCAGAAAGTATGTTTTTTCCGAACCATATACCGCCGAAGCCTCTTCCATCGCATCCTTCAGAATACCTTCCGGATGGTGCAGATCATCAAAACCGTCAATCTCCGTAATATCCATGGAAAACGGATTGTCAAATTCCACCAGTCTCCGTTTGTGTCCCGGCATATGCCAGGGATAAAAATCAGAGGCTGTATACTGCCTGAGGCGTTCATAAAGCCCGGGCTCCTGCACCGGGTTCCTTCCTTTACTGCTCATCCCCTTTTTATGACTCCACTACCGGCGAATCACAGGGCTCAATATCGAACAGCATATCACGATTTGCCGCCAGAATCAGCATAACCGGATCGGCTTCCTTTGCAACTTCCAGTTTTTTCGGCTTGAATACCCATCCTTCTTCATCATCCACCGCATAAAAAAGGAATCCTTCTACCGAAGAATCAAACCGCATGGTTCCCTCTTCCACGGACAGGCCCACCACAGAGCAGACACCGTCCACCGCACAGTTTTTCACGGAAGTCACGCAGTGAACCTGTTCCTCTTTGCTGAAAATCCTGTTCACTTCCTCACCGATACGAAATCCCAGTGCCACACCGGGGCATTCATGCCCGTGCTTTTCCACCGTCTTTGTCCATAATTCCTGATTCATAATCATTTCCTCCCATCTTCAATATACTCTGCAATTTCTTCTACACACTGCTCCAGCTTCTCATTGGAAAAGCGTTTTCCGATTCCGGCAGCTTTCAGCCTTTCTTCTGAGAAATCTTTCTCATCTGCCAGATAACGGCGGCACATCTCACTGTACCTGGGAACCGCCTGCGTCCGTTCCCTGCCCAGAGCGCGCTCAAGGCGCAGACCATCATCCACCTCCAGATAAATGGGAACCAGCATATCCGAACCAAAATACCGTTTCATTTTCTCATAGGATTCCAGTGTACCAATCACCAGATACTGCTCATTCCCCTCCCTGCACACCTTTCCATCATCCACTGTATAATAAATCCATGGGCCGTGCACGGTCTGATAGCAGCGTGATTCAATTACCTTCCCCTCATCCAGAAGTCTCCGATACTCCGCCTCATCTGTAAAATAATACTGCACACCATTTTTCTCATCCTGACGCATGGGTCTTGTGGTATACATCACAATTTTCTCAAAAGAAAACCGTTTCATCAGCTCCCGGTACACACTGTCCTTCCCGGAAGCACTCTTCCCCATAAGATAAAATATTCTGCTCATATCAACATTCTTTCCTGTATTCCATTCTGTTTCCGTAACTTCTCATCACTTCACAGCTTTCATTCAGTATACCATCAAACGCGGATAAAAGAAACAGAGAAAAAGAACAGTTCAGGACTTCTGACGGGGAATAAAATTAAGGCGGAAGGGCAGTGGTGTCCTGCACAGGGACGCGCTCTCGCTCGGGTGAAAACGCAGCGGTACTAAATTCGCAGCCCTTCTTCGAAGTACTGCTCATTAAGTGCCGGCGTTTTCAATGGTCCCCTTAGCAGGACACCACTGCCCTTCCGCCGCCATAGTCTTTGTCTCTCCCGTGAAATGAAGTACTGAACTGTACGGGGAAATGCACAAATTTGCAGCGGTCTTCACTTTATGCCCCATATCTTCAGGCAGCATTAAATACTGCATATCAGGGAATTATCCCAACAAATTTAATGTATATTTCCCCTGTACAGTTCAGAGCCTCATTTAACCGGGAATGAAGTAACCTGTGGCGGCAGAATGACTGTAATACCCTGTAAAGGGGACCGTTGAAAACGCCGGTACTTGCTTTTTCAAGCGAAAGCGCCGAAAAAGCTTAGTACCGCTGCGTTTTCATGCGAGCGAGAGCGCGTCCCCGTACAGGGTATCACAGTCATTCTGCCTCATCATATCTATTCCCCGGCAGAGGTCTGAACTGTTACCTCCGCTTCTGCTATTTCCGTGGGGTGAAATCCTTCTCCGTGGACTTCTTTTGATTCCATTATGATTATGAAGGAGGCCGGATCCACTTTTTTTACGGTTTTCCTGATCTGGTACAGGTCTTTGTTGCTGCCTGCGACCATTACGATGTCTTTTCTGTCTCCTTTGTAACCGCCTGAGCCGTGCAGTATGGTGGAGCCGCGCATGCAGCACCGGTCAATGCATTCGCAGATCTGCCGTCCGTTTTCTGTTACAATAAATGCCACACGGCCGGAATTCATGCCGAGGATGACTTTATCTACCACGATACTCAGCAGATAATTGATGATCAGGCCATAGACAATTCCCTCCGGATCACGGAAAATGATTCCGCCGATTAAAACAATGCCTGCATCAGAAAGGAATGTAATGGTTCCCAGATTCACATGAGGTTTCAGCGCTTTCACCGACATAATAATAAAATCCGCGCCGCCGGTGGAAGAATTACGCATATAAATCACAGCATACCCCAGTCCTCCCAGCACGCCTGTGAGCAGCGCCGCAATCATGCGCTCGCCATGATAAAGCGGAAAAAGCGGTGCGATATGGTCAATAATAACAGACGAAATAATCATGCACCGAAAAGACTTCAGAAGAAATTCTTTTCCAATCAGCTTATAACAGACTATACTGACCGGTATATTCAGAAGAATCGTTGAAACGCCGATGGGAATCCGGTACAGCCGGTATAAAATCAGAGAAATACCGGAAAACCCGGTCATGGGAAATTCCGCCCCCAGAGCCACATTATACGTAGCTGCCGCCAGCAGAACACTTCCCAGCACTTCAAAAAAAATATCGGTCAGCACAGACCTGACCTTCTTATCATGGACCAAAAACATATCAGTTCCTCCTTCATAAAACAATTTCCGCCGTTTGCATAATAAAACAATTACTTCTGCCTTTTTGCAGAACAATTGTCTCAATCACTGAAATTCACTAAAAAAAGCTCCGGTAAATCATATCTGTCAGATATAATTCGCCGAAGCTCTTTTTATTCTGATATCACTTTAAATCAAAAAAGCAAAAAAGTCAAGACTTTATTACAATTCAGACGTCTCCCCCTCCCACACCCCTCTCACGCCCTCTCTTTCCTGCCAAAATCTGAATTGTAACACTTCCCCTTGCCTTGCCCTGCCTATCTGTGTTAGACTAAGGTGAATGGGATACTGTGTCCCGGGAGGATTGTTTTTTATGGATTACATTGTATTAGACCTGGAATGGAATCAGTGTCCAGGCGGTAAAGAACGCGAGAATCCGGACCTTCCTTTTGAAATTATTGAGATTGGTGCCGTCCGGCTTAACGAAGCATTTCAGATCATCGACTCTTTCAGTGAACGTGTACGCCCGCAGGTTTACCGCCAGCTGCATTACCGCACCAGGCAGCTGCTGCAGGTCAATCTGAAAGAATTTAACAAGGCCAGAAAGTTCCCTGCTGTTATGAAGGATTTCCTGAAGTGGTGCGGCAGCAGCTATACCTTTGCTACCTGGGGGCCCATGGATCTGGATTATTTACAGAATAATATGGATTTTTACAGGATGCAGCAATCTCTTGCCAGACCACTGTTTTATTATGATGTGCAGAAACTGTTCAGCCTTTTTTTTGAGGACGGCAAGACCCGCAAATCACTGAAATACGCAGCTGATTTTCTGAAACTGGAGCAGAAACGGCCTTTTCACTGTGCCATTGACGACGCATACTATACGGCCGAAATTCTTGCTTCCATGGACCCGAAGCAGGCGATGATCTACTGTTCCGTAGATTACCATTGTCCCCCGGCGCGGCGTGAGGAAGAAATCATGCTGCATTTTCCCGATTATTCCAAGTTTGTGTCCATGACCTACGACAATAAAGAGGACATCATGAATGACCGTATGGTTACGGTGACCCCGTGCCACGTCTGCGGCCGTTCGCTGCGCAAGAAGATACGCTGGTTTACGGCCAACAACAGTATCTACTACTGCCTTGCCATCTGCCCGGACCACGGCTACATGCAGGGGAAGATACGCATCAAAAAAGCAGACAACGGCCATTATTTTGCCATCCGTACATCCAAGATGATCAGCCGGGAAACCGCCGATTCCATAAAGGAACGGCAGGAACAGCTCCGTGTGAAGCGGCGTATCCGCCGCAGCCGCAGTGCAGTAGCGTCCTCCTATTCGCCCGGCGCCGGTTCCGTCAACCTGACTGTATCGCCCACCGCTGCAGACAAACGTAAGAAAAACAAGGGCAAATCGGGCAGCGGGCAAAAAGCCTGAACACCTGAGAATTACAACAGCAAAGTCAAATCCGGAGACAGGGAAGCACAACAATAACAAGTAATTATATGCAGACAGGAATTTTACAGCCCGGAGAGCACAGTACTCTCCGGGCTGCATTTTTCGCAGAAAAGCCATCATTCCTTTTTATTCTTTCTATCTATATCTTTTATTCCCCGGTTCTTTTTAACAGTATAATAACCGCCATCAGCAGCAATGCCACAGCAAGCCCCCATGTGACCGGATACACTGCTGCAAGTGCTTTTACAGTATGCCATCTGTGATCCACACACCATAAAAGTATAATCCGGAAGCCGCAGAGCGAAAATAATATGACAATCATGGACGTAAGTGATCGACCCATTCCACGCAGTGTTCCTCCCAGAACTTCAACCAGAGAATTCAACCAGTAAAACGGAAATGAAATACTGATAATCTGCATACCGATTGCAATGACGCTTTCATCTTTTACAAACCAGCCTACTGCTGTGGAACCGACAGCCAGAAGCCCGAAAGCAATTACTGCCACACATCCCATGGATATACTCCCGGCAACAACCATGCCTTTTCTTACGCGCTGCATTTTCCCGGCTCCGTAATTCTGTCCGACAAATGTAGTCGCCGCCTGCCCAAAAGCCAGAACCGGAAGATATGCAAAACTTTCCAGACGGAAATAAGCGGAAAATGCCGCTACTGCATCTTCTCCGAATCCATTAATATAATACTGTACAACAATATTTGACAATGTGATCAGCATGCTCTGAAGGCCTGCAGGAAGGCCCAGCTGCAGAATGGTACCAAGGTACCCTTTCCAGACCCTGATACGGGAAATTTTTAATTTCAGCACAGAATTTCCCTTTACCAGAACAACATATACCGCAACAGCTGAAAACGTCTGAGAAACCGTTGTGGCAACTGCTGCGCCGCGAACTCCCATATGAAAGGCACCGATCATCAGAGCGTCCGTTAGCACATTCAGAAATCCACCCACTGCCAGAATCCGGAACGGAGTCGCTGAATCTCCGCATGCACGCAGGATACCCGCTCCCACGTTGTAAATAATCATGGGAAGCATACCCAGGAAATACAGCCTGATATAATCCACAGCATCCGTCATGACATTTTCCGGTGTCTGCAGAAGCCGGAGAATATATTCCGCTGCTGCTTCTCCCAGCACGGTCATCACAATCCC
>JBJELO010000150.1:0-3383 GCA_051879195.1 Lachnospiraceae bacterium | reverse complement strand
GAAGCCGGAGAATATATTCCGCTGCTGCTTCTCCCAGCACGGTCATCACAATCCCTGCTGCAATCGAAAAAGCTGCTGCCGTATGCATAACCTTATCTACTTTTTTCAGGTCTCCCGCTCCAACCGCCTGTGCTGCCGCAACCCCTGCACCAACAGAAATTCCGGTGAACAGACCGATCAGGCAGGTAACCAGCGTACTGCTGGCGCCCACCGCGGCAGCCGCAGTTTTACCCACAAGATTTCCCACAAACAGCAGATCCGCCGTATTGTACAGCTGCTGGAAAATACTGCCCGCGAAAAGCGGGATTGCAAAGGATATCAGTGAACGTGCAATCGGATCTTTTGTCATATCCATCGGTGTTCTTTTCTTCATTATCTCTCCCCTTAATGATCTTAATGATTTGTCATTTTATATACTGCATTGCGATTAAAAAGGGAATCGCCATCGACGACTCCCTCTTCTGCTTCTGCAGATACAATTAAAGATTTTTTACAAACAGGGCTCTGATTGCGTTTAAAATTGCCAGAATCATAACTCCCACATCCGCAAAAATAGCCATCCACATATTGGCAAATCCAATAGCCCCAAGAACCAGACAGATCAGTTTTACGCCAATCGCCAGCCATATATTCTGATATACAATGCGAATACATTTTCTGGATATTTTAATCGCTTTGGATATCTTCAGCGGGTCATCATCCATCAGGACCACGTCAGCCGCTTCAATTGCAGCGTCAGAACCCATTGCTCCCATTGCGATACCGATATCAGCACGTGACAATACCGGCGCATCGTTGATGCCGTCGCCTACAAAAGCAACCTTTTCATTTTCTTCCTTATTGGCAAGAATATGCTCCACTTTGGAAACCTTATCGCCGGGAAGCAGTTCACTGTATACCTCATCAATGCCAAGCTCTTTTGCAACCACATCGGCAACCGCTCTTGCATCGCCGGTAAGCATGATCGTCTTTTTCACGCCGGCTTTTTTCAACTGTGCGATTGCTTCTTTTGAATGTTCCTTGATGGCATCCGAAATGACAATATGACCTTCATATTTCCCGTTGACAGCCATATGGATTACAGTTCCCACATGATGACAGTGGATGGGTTCGATTCCAAGCTGCTTCATCAGCTTGTCATTGCCGGCAGCCACTTTCACACCATCTACAACCGCCGTTACTCCGTGACCGCTGATTTCCTCAATGTCAGTCACCCGGCTCCGGTCCAGTTCCTTTCCATAGGCCTGCTGTATACTTTTGCTGATAGGATGAGAAGATGCACTTTCCGCATAGGCTGCGTACTCCAGCAGCTTCTTCTGATCCATCTCGTTATGGTGTACCGCATTCACCTCAAATACGCCGCGGGTTAACGTTCCTGTCTTGTCAAATACCACATATTTTGCATGAGACAGAGTTTCCAGATAATTGGATCCTTTGACCAGAACACCCTGATTGCTGGCTCCGCCGATTCCTGCAAAAAAGCTCAGCGGTATACTGATTACCAGAGCACACGGACAGCTGATTACAAGGAAGGTCAGTGCACGGTAAACCCAGCCCAGCCACATATCCATTACGGAACCGTCAAATCCCATTTTTGTCAGCAGAATAACAACCGGCGGTACAAGTGCAAGTGCCAGCGCACTGTAGCAGACTGCAGGGGTATAGATTTTTGCAAATTTGCTGATAAAATCTTCTGATTTTGATTTTCTGGAACTTGCATTTTCCACCAGATCAAGAATCTGGGATACCGTAGATTCCCCGAATTCTTTTGTGGTTTCAATTTTCAGTACACCGGTCAGATTGATGCATCCGCTTGTGATTTCATCGCCTGTTTCTGCATCTCTCGGAATACTTTCACCGGTCAGAGCACTTGTATTCAGGCTTGATCTGCCTTCCACGATAATACCATCGATGGGCACTTTTTCGCCCGGCTGGACAACAATTACGGAGCCGATCTCCACTTCATCCGGATCCACCTGTTCCAGCTTCCCGTCCCTCTCAATATTGGCGTAATCGGGGCGGATATCCATCAGTTCACTGATATTGCGGCGGCTTTTTCCAACCGCGTAGCTCTGGAACCATTCGCCGATCTGGTAAAACAGCATAACTGCGACTGCTTCCGTATAGTCGCCGGTATCCTCCGCAAGTGCAATCAGAATGGCACCTACCGTAGCAACCGCCATCAGAAAGCTTTCGTCGAAAATCTGCCGGTTTCTGATTCCCTTTCCTGCCTTGATCAGAATATCATATCCGATTACAATATACGGAACCATATACAGCGCAAATCTCAACCAGCCCTGTACGGGGACAATTTCCAGAAGAATCACCAGTACTGCCGCAACAAGGATTCTGACCAGCATCTTCTTCTGCTTTTTACTCATATTTTTAATCATATTTTCTTCCGTTTCTTATCTTTCCGTTTTATTCGGTTTTAAATGAAAATCTCACAGTCCGGTTCTACTTTTTTGCAGGCTTTTAAAACCTCCGGCATAACAGTCTTCGGATCCTGTCCTTCATCAAATTCCACGATCATTTTCAGCATCATGAAATTGACTGTACAGTCCTTTACACCTGCGGTCTTCTTTGCAGCATCTTCCATCATATTCGCACAGTTTGCGCAATCTACCTCGATTTTGTATGTTTTTTTCATGAGTTTTAATCCTTTCTTTCTTAATTATACAAATGACAGGCAACTTCATGCCCTTCTTCCAGCTGTTTCAGAATCGGTCTTTCCTTTTTACAGATTTCCATGCACCTGTCACATCTGTTCTGGAACGGACAGCCTACAGGAACATCAAGAGGACTCGGCGCTTCACTTTCAATGCTTTCAATCTTTTTTGAAAAATCCATATTCAGATCAAAAACAGCGCCAAGGAGTGCCTGTGTATATGGATGTCTGGCATTGGTACTGATATCCGCACCGGGAAGCACTTCCACAATATTACCCAGATACATGACTGCAATCTCATGAGCAAAGGACTGAATCAGTCCAAGATCATGAGCAATAAATCCTATGCAGATATTTTTCTCTTTCTGTAGTCCAACAATCAGCTCGATAATGGTTTTTTGAACCGATACATCCAATGCACAGGTTGCCTCATCCATCACAATGATTTCCGGTTCCAGAGCAATCGCTCTTGCTATCGCGATTCTCTGACGCTGACCACCGCTCATATTATGAGGATACCGGTCCGCAAACTCACCCGGAAGTTCCACCATTTTCAGATATTTTCGGGCAATTTCATCCTTCTGTGATGGCTTGATCCGCTTGAAATTCAACAGCGGTTCACAGATGATATCCCGTATCTTCATTTTCGGATTGAAAGACCCGCCCGGATCCTGAAAAACCATCTGAATATTCTGACGGTTCTGACGGAGTTCTT
>JBJELO010000149.1:0-2521 GCA_051879195.1 Lachnospiraceae bacterium | reverse complement strand
CGTCCTTCCAGCCGTAAATACCCCTATATCGATTTCCGTCCCGAACGGGAGATCGGCAACGAGGTTCTGACCGTGGAACATCTGAGCAAAACCATCGATGGTGTAAAGGTTCTCGATGATATTTCCTTTATCCTGGGCCGTGAAGACAAGGTTGCATTCGTCGGTTCCAACGAAATCGCCAAGACAACCCTGTTCAAAATCCTGGCCGGCGAGATGGAGCCCGATGAAGGTTCCTACAAATGGGGCATCACAACGTCACAGGCTTATTTTGCCAAGGACAACACCGACATTTTCAAGGAAGATATCACTATTACCGACTGGCTGACCCAGTTTTCCGCCATCAAGGACGCAACCTATGTAAGAGGTTTCCTGGGCCGTATGCTGTTCCCCGGTGATGCGGGCATGAAGATGCTTCCCGTACTTTCCGGTGGTGAGCGCGTGCGCTGCCAGCTGTCCATGATGATGATCAAAGCCACCAATGTTCTGATTTTTGATGAGCCCACCAACCATCTGGACATGGAATCCATCACCTCTCTGAACAACGCTCTGATCAAATTCGGCGGTGTGATCCTGTTCTCCTGCCACGACCACCAGTTCGTGCAGACAACTGCCAACCGTATTATGGAAATCATCGACGGCAAGCTGATCGACAAGATCACAACCTACGATGAATATCTGGAAAGCGATGCTTCCATCCGTAAACGTATGATCCAGCAGCAGTAATTTCAACAGCAGTAATTGTCTGCCTTCCTGTAAACTGCATCGGAATATATGCCATCAGGCGCAATTAAAATGCCGTCCCGGCTGATACTGCGACGTGTCTGCCCGGACGGCATTTTTTATGAAATTCACCCCGGCATCATCTCTCATCGCCCTGTTTGTTCTGATGCCCCAGACGTTCCAGCCAGTCTTCTCTGATCTGCTCCCAGTCCGCTTCGCCAAGCCCCTGTTCCCAGATATTTTTCCCGACAGTATCCGCAGACGGATAGCATCTGCGGATCAGCTCACACAGATACACCGCTTTCTGCCGGATGTGGCTGCTTTCAAAACATGCGGGAAGCTCCGTTCCTGATCCCGCCATATAAAGATTTTCAAAGATCCTTGCCCTGTCTTCTTTAGGAAACGTCCTGCTGTATCCATCAATAAAATAGACATCTTCCATATCCGGTTCACTTACATAAACATCAATCCCCCGGTCTTCATCAAAAGCAAGAAATTCATTATACTCATAAAAATATGCATTCTCCGGGGACATTGCAGTCCAACGGCTCTCCCAGTCGTCCTGCACCGTTTCCCAGATGCGGTCTTCCAGCAGATGGAACCATTCATGAGCAAAATTCGTCCGTAGCGCATCTTTCAGAGAGATGTCAAAGACCATACGTGTAAACCACACCGGTTCCCCGTTAATTTCGTAAACACCGAAAGTAACATAAGCACCGGCGTAATCCAGATTCCCTGCACCTGTATCGCCTGAAATCGTCCCGCAAAAACAGATCTCCACAGGATTTTCTTTTCCGGCCTGCATCTCATCAATCATACCAGTGGGCAATTCATCCATAAACTCCAGCAGAATCTCTGATGCATCCAGCTCATCGAGAACGCCGATATTGTCCCACAACGTATAGCCGGACATGTCATTATTTACAACCGCTTCCTCCAGCGTAATCATGGAAACTCCATGTTCCTGCTCAATGGCCTGCTTATTATGTTCCACATCCGCCCGAACTTCAGTCGGACTCAGCCGGGAAATATCAACCATCTCCGGTTCCGCCGCCTGATTCAGATCGCAGAGAACGATACTCTGACTTTCCTCCGTCATCATGGAAAACAGTACCTGCTTCGTCCCCGACCGCACTGATACCGTAGAAATGTCATTCCACAGACTCTCTTCCTCCGGATCCGCAGTCATCTCATAAGCCGTATAACAAAGGCCCTTTCTGCAGTCATAAACCTTCAGCATATTGTCATAGCATCCAAACAGGTACTGCTGCCGATAGGAAATCAGCTGTTCCTTCTCATTGATCCCGTCCAGAATCATCACGGAATCAGGCCGGGAGTAGTCCACGATCCGGTATTTATCATGAAACTGGTAGAAGCTTCCTCCCTCACCGCAGGACATGGCGGAAGTACTCACCAGTTCATCCCGTTCATGCTGCCCGGATGCAGCAGAAATACGGTACCGACTCAGTTTATGAAAATCCGTTGTAACCGTCAGATAGGCAAAACCGCCTCCTGCCTTGTCAAGACTCCACCAGCAGCCTGCATTCTCATCATAATCGCCCAGCAGTTCCTTCATATCATACTGTCCACCTGATTTTTTACCGATCCGGTAGAAATGCAGCTGTTTACCTTCATAATCCTGTGTCCACAGAATGTCTTCCTGATAGTCGCTGTACCATGAATCACGGTAAAGCGCATCCATATCCACGGAATCCGTCTCCTCCAATTCCTGATCCAGGTAGTACAGTTTCTGTCTGGCAGGAACAAACAGCCAGATGGTTCCGTCCTCCAGAAATCCGCC
>JBJELO010000148.1:0-11351 GCA_051879195.1 Lachnospiraceae bacterium | reverse complement strand
ACTTTTATATCTTTGTGACGGCCTCATTAAGAAAACAACTATGAAATCAGATTTTATATAATGAAAGGAGTTATGTTGATATGAATAAAAAAAGAATGGTTGCCGGACTGATGGCCGGTGTGATGGTATCTTCTGTGGTTGCTCCGGGCTTTACGGCGGAAGCCTCCGGGAAAAAAGAAAAGGAAGAGGTAATCTACATTAATCTTGATGCTGCCGGCAGCGTTAAGGATGTCTATGCGGTTAATATTTTCGGAAAAGGCAGCGTTGTGGATTACGGAGATTATTCTTCCGTAGAAATGCTGAATACGACGGATGAAATCAAAAAGAGCGGCGATGAAGTCTCTTTTACATCGGATTCCGGCCGCATATATTACAAGGGTAAAATGAACAGCACGGAGATTCCCTGGAAGATTTCCATCCGCTACATACTGGACGGGAAAGAATATACGCCGGAGGAACTGGCAGGAAAAAGCGGTAAACTGAAGATTCAGTTTAAGGTTACGGAAAATAAAGCGTACAAAGGCGGTTTTTTTGATCATTATGCTCTGCAGGCATCCTTTACGCTGGATACGGAGAAATGCACCAATATTTCAGCTGCCAATGCCACCATGGCCAATGTGGGCAGTGATAAACAGATTTCCTACACCATACTTCCCGGTGACGGAATCGATGCCTCCATTACAGCAGATGTAACTGATTTTGAAATGAGTGCTGCCTCCATAAACGGAATCCCGCTTTCTCTGGATGTGGACGTGGATGACGAGGAACTGATGGATCAGGTGACCGATTTACTGGATGCCATCGAAAAGATTGATGACGGTACCGGTGATCTGAAAGACGGTGTATCTGAATTGAGAGACGGCGCTGAAGGTGATCTGAAGGATGGCGTGGATGAACTGAAGGATGGAGCAGGCGAGCTTCACGATGGAGCAGGTGAACTGAAGGATGGAGGAAGCAATCTGAAAAATGGTACTGCTGACCTGAAAGACGGAGCTGCCGATCTGAAGGATGGAATTGCCGATCTGAGGGATGGAGCTGCGGATTTGAAAAAGGGGGCAAAAGATCTGAAAGATGGAGCTGCCGGCCTGACTTCGGGAGCTGCTGACCTGAAAGACGGAGCTGCCGACCTGAAAGATGGAGCGGCAGATCTGAACAGCGGAGCCGCAGATTTGAAAGATGGAGCGGTCGACCTGAACAGCGGGGCTTCCGATCTGAAAGATGGAGCGGCAGATCTGAACAGCGGAGCCGCAGATCTGAAAGATGGAGCCGCCGGTCTGAGTTCCGGTGCAAAAGAACTGCATCAGGGGGCGTCAGATCTGACTGCGGGAATTGCAGATCTGGCATCCGGAGCTTCTGATGTGAGCGATGGAGCCGCCGGTTTGAAATCAGGTGCATCTGATCTGGATGAGGGAACAAATGCTCTGAATGCCGGAATTCTGGAGATTCAGGGCGGATTGAATCAGCTGAACAGTCAGTCATCTTCTTTGACAGAAGGTTCTGCAGAAGTATATGAAGCGCTGCAGCAGATTCAGGCTGCATTAAGCGGCGTTTCCGCATCCTCTGATGAGATTGCCGAACTGGTTTCTGCTTCCTCCCGGATTCAGGCAGGGATTGATGAACTGGTGAATGGAGTGAATCAGCTGGAAGAGAATACAGGCTTTGATGTGTATAAAAGTATTATGAAGGAGAACGGACTTGATATTGATGAACTGAAAGAGGGCAATACTCAGGCAATAGACGAGCTTTCAGAGATAAGCAGTACTCTGAAAAAAGTGTCAGGAACGCTCGGCTCCACCATTGAAGCAATAGAAAGCCTTCAGGGAAATATGAGTCCCGAACTGCTGGAACAGCTGAAACAGGCGGGTGTGGATACTGCAGATCTGGAACAGCTGCTCACCCGGATGGATGAACTGTCCAAACAGAAAGAACAGCTGGGGCAGCTGCAGAGTTTGACGGATAATCTGGACAGTCTGATTCTTTTACTTCAGGGAAACAATGCCAATATTGAGGGGATGGAGATATATCTGGATGAGCTGGAGAGCGGAATGCAGGACTTACTGGCCGGTGCGAAAGAGCTGCAGGTAAATTATCAGGATTTTCATGCAGCTGTTGAAGAACTGGCGGATACTCTGTCAGAACTTCTGGGTCAGGTTTCAGAACTTCAGACTGCCATCAATATGCTGGTGGAAGAGTACGGAAAGCTGGATGCCGGTATTAATGATTACACGAAAGGTGTGTCTCAGATTATAGAAGGGTATATGCAGGTTGTGGAAGGATCCGCTGCTCTGGTAGACGGAAGTGCAGCTCTGGCAGATGGCAGTGAAATGTTGTGGAATGGTGCAGAGGCTCTGAAGGGAGGCAGCGAGGCTGTTCTGGATGGTAGTAAAGCGCTTACGGAAGGGAGCAGTACACTTGTAGATGGAAGTGCGGTATTGTATGCCGGAACCGAGTCACTGTATGCCGGCAGCAGTAATCTGTACGCCGGAACCGGAGATCTGTATGCCGGAACCAAAGATCTGCTTGCCGGAACCGGTAATCTGTATGCCGGGACCAACTCATTATATGACGGAAGCAAATCCCTTCTGAGCGGAAGCAAAGAACTGCTGAACGGCAGCAAAGAGCTGTCAAAAGGAAGCAGTTCGCTATATGGCGGAACCGGATCCCTGTTTGCCGGCAGTACAGAACTGTACGATGGCAGTCAAACCTTACTGGACGGCAGTGCCGATCTTTATGACGGCATGGCAGAGCTCCTTTCCGGAATTGTGGAAATTTATGATGCAACAGGTACATTAAAAGATGGTACCGGCGAACTGGACGACGGTGTGGCCAATCTGCTGGTGGGTATTGCTGACCTGTACGACGGAAGCGGAGAATTAAAAGACGGAACCTCTGAACTTCGGGAAGAAACCGATGGAATGGATCAGGAAATTTCCGATAAGATTGATGAGATGCTGGAAACGATTACGGGAGGAGATTACGAACCGGAATCATTCGTATCCGATAAAAATAAAGATGTGAAATCAGTACAGTTTGTAATCCGGACTGAGGCAATTGAAGTGCCGGAGGAAGAAGAGGCGGAAGCAGTCGAAGAAAAACCCGACACTTTTATCGAGAAGATCCTGCATCTTTTTGGAATTGACTGATAAGCCGACGATTCACCGGCAAAAGAATAATTTGTAAAACACCTGTTTGTAAGGTGTGTAAAAAACCGGGCAGATTCATTCCCCATATGGATGAATCTGCCCGGTCTTCTGTTCGTTCAGAAACAGAAAATGCACAATAATCAGTCTTTTAATCCTTCCAGATCTTCATAGAAGGACGGATAGGAGATATTGACACAGTCCGCATTCTGTATAGTTGTTTCTCCTTCTGCAATCAGAGAGGCGATGGCAAAGCTCATGGCGATGCGGTGATCGAGATGGCTTTCAATGAGGCCGCCGTGAAGGGGATATCCTCCTTCAATGATCATGCCGTCGTCTGTTTCTTCAATATGGGCTCCCATAGCCTTCAGGTTGTCCACAACAGTGCGGATACGGTTCGATTCCTTTACTTTCAGCTCAGCGGCATCACGGATGATTGTGGTACCGGAAGCGGCGCAGGCCATCACTGCGATGACGGGAATTTCATCGATCAGTGTGGGAATCAGTTCGCCGCCGATTTCAGCAGCTTTCAGGCTGCTGTGGCGGACCAGCAGGTCGGCAACCGGTTCGCCGTTGTCATATACAGCGTTGAGCAGGGTGATATCCGCCCCCATGGCTTTGCAGACACGGAGAATTCCGTCTCTGGTGGGGTTGATTCCCACATTTTTAATCAGCAGTTCGGAGCCCGGAACGAGAAGCGCAGCAGCAATAAAATAGGCTGCCGAGGAGATATCGCCGGGAACGGTGATTTTCTGTCCGTACAGTTCTTCTGCGGGAAGAATGGAAGCCGTGCAGCCCTCCGAGGTGACGTCGGCACCGAAGAAGCGCAGCATGATTTCCGTGTGGTTTCTGGAAAGAGCCGGTTCGGTTACCTGTGTCTTTCCGTCAGCGTAAAGTCCGGCCAGCAGGATGGAGGATTTTACCTGCGCAGAAGCAACCTTTGAATGGTAATGAATGCCGTGGAGCGGGCTGCCGGTAATGGCAAGGGGCGCACAGCCGTTGTCGTTTACACTTTTAATCTGCGCTCCCATCATGCCGAGCGGTTCCATGATCCGTTTCATGGGACGTTTCTGAATGGAAGCATCGCCGGTCAGTGTGCAGGAAAAATTCTGTCCTGCCAGAATACCGGAAATCAGTCTGGTGGTTGTTCCGCTGTTTCCGCAGTCCAGAACCGATTCCGGTGCGGTCAGCCCGTGGAGACCGCGGCCGTGAACCAGTACGGTATCCAGTGTATTTTCGATTTCCACTCCCATTTTCCGGAAACAGGAGATGGTGGAAAGGCAGTCTGCACCCTGCAGAAAACCTGTGATTTCTGTTGTTCCGCTGGCGATGGAGCCGAACATAACGCTGCGGTGTGAGATGGATTTATCGCCCGGAACCGTAATTTCTCCCTTCAAGGGACCTGACTGGTAAAATTTCATATGAAAACTCCTTATTTCCTGCGTGTGATTCTGTAATTCCATTTACTCAGAATCTCGATGGCTTCTTCCATGGCTTCTTCCGTGTAAAACTCAATCTTCAGAGCACCATCTTCAAAACTGCGGTTGTGAATGATACCGATATTCTTGATGCTGATCTGGTGGGTGGACAGTGTCGTTGCCAGAGTAGCAATGGCTCCCGCGCGGTCCACGATATCACAGTAAATGGAGTATTCCGGTTTGATATATCCGATGGCTTTAGGTTTATCGGATATGCTGTTGCGGTAATCTCTTGATTTCTCAAAAAGGTGGTTAATGGCCTGCCCGTCCTGATGCTCCACATCTTTCAGGATGTCTTCCATAATGGAAATATATTTGCGCAGGATATCGGCGATGGGTTCCGTGTTGCTGGTACAGATCTGCTCCCACATCACGGGAGAAGAGGAAGCAATCCGGGTAATATCCTTAAAGCCGCCTGCAGCCAGCTGCTTCATCTGGTGCAGATTGTTGTCATTGTCCTGCACCAGATTGACCAGACCTGCAGCAATCAGGTGCGGAACGTGGCTGATTGCCGCCACGATCCGATCATGCTCCCTGTAATCGAGAACGATATGCTGTGCGCGGCAGTCGTGAACGCAGTCCAGCATCAGATCCAGAGAATCCGGGTCGGTATCGTCCGTGGGAGTCAGTATATACCAGGCATTTTCCAGAAGATGGGTGTTGGAGTGGTCGTATCCGCTTTTTTCAGAACCTGCCATGGGATGACCTCCGATGAACTGGCGGGTCAGTCCCAGCCGTTCTGCTGCTACATGAATCTCCGTCTTGGTGCTTCCCACGTCGGTGATCAGGCAGTCATCACGGATGATGTCCTTCAATACGGGAAGATATCCGATATTGTATTCAACCGGTGCACATAAAAAAATCAGATTGCATGCAGCCAGATGAAAATCCACATCAGGAAAGATTTCATCGACTGTATGGTCACTGAGAGCTTTTTCCAGTGTCTTCATGGAAGCACCGCATGCAATCATATGAAAGTCGGGATGTAATTCCCGCAGACATCTGGCGATGGAACCGCCGATCAGTCCAAGTCCTACAAAACCAACTGTAAACATAATAATAAAAATCCTTTCAATAAAAAGGGAGAAATACGGAATTTCCCCATAATTCGCAATCCTCATTGTAGTAGAAAGAAAGTTTTTTGTCAATACTTTTATACTTTAAAACTTAAAATTATTGAAGAAACGGGAGACGGAAGCAATTTCTTATGAAAAAAAGTGGTATAATTTCATAAATTACTTGTATTATTCTGAAAATTTTAGTAGAATATAAACATGCGAATCGCCGGGGCCAATTTCCGGCAGATTCAGATTTAGCACGTATTGGAGGTAATAGAATGAACGTTTATGAAACTGAAAAAATTCGTAACGTTGTAGTATTGGGACACGGTGGTGCCGGTAAGACAACCATGGTTGAGGCTATGGCTTTTGTATCCGGTATAACTGCTAGGATGGGAAAGGTAGCAGATGGCAATACCATCAGCGATTTTGATAAAGAGGAGATCAAGCGTCAGTTTTCAATCAGCACCAGCGTTGTTCCCATCGAATGGGAAGGCATTAAGATCAATGTTCTGGATACCCCCGGTTATTTCGATTTTGTCGGTGAAGTGGAAGAGGCAGTCAGTGCTGCCGATGCGGCAATCATCGTTGTGAACGGTAAGGCAGGCGTAGAAGTCGGTACGAAAAAGGCCTGGGAAATCTGCGAGAAGCACGAACTGCCCCGTCTGTTCTTTGTAACCGGCATGGATGATGATCAGGCCAGCTTCAAGAATGTGATGCTGCAGCTCAATGAAACCTTCGGCAGAAAGGTTGCTCCGTTCTATGTGCCCATGCGTGAGAACGAAAAGTTCGTCGGTTTCGTTAACCTGGTTAAGATGAAAGGACGTCGGTTCATCGGCAACACCAGCGAGTTTGAAGAATGCGATATTCCCGATTATCTGGAACATCATGTATCTGTCAGCCGTGATTCCCTGCTGGAAGCAGTTGCGGAAACCAGCGAAGAGATGATGGAACGTTATTTTGAAGGGGATGAATTTACATACGAAGAGATTCAGGATGCGCTGAAGAGCAATGTGATTGACGGTTCCATCGTTCCCGTTCTGATGGGCTCCGGTACCAATGCCCAGGGTATGAAGATGCTCATGTACGTTATCAGAAAGTATCTGCCTTCACCCGTTACCAGATTCGTTTACGGCAATGATGTTGAAACCGGCGAGATGGTTCCCGTGGAATACGACAGTGCAAAACATATGAGCGCCCGTGTATTCAAAACTCTGGTAGATCCTTTTATCGGCAAATATTCTCTGTTCAAGGTTGTGACCGGTACACTGAAAGCCGACAGCACGATTTACAATGTCAATCAGGAAAAGGAAGAGAGAATTTCCCGTCTGTATGTTCTGCGCGGCAAGGAAGCCATTGAAGTGCCCGAGCTTTCCGCAGGTGATATCGGTGCTGTTGCCAAGACCTCTCTGGCTACCGGTGATACCTTTGCTCTGAAGGGTGCGCAGGTTGTTTATGCGAAACCTGAACTTTCCGAACCTTTTACATTCATGCGCTACAAAGCAGTGAAGAAAGGCGACGATGACAAGGTTGCTGCCGCACTGGCCAAACTGATGGATGAAGATAAGACCCTTAAAGCTGTCAATGATTCCGAGAACAGACAGACCCTGCTTTACGGTATCGGTGAACAGCAGATCGAAGTGGCTGTCAGCAAGATGGCAGACCGCTATAAAGTAGAAGTGGAACTGAGCAGACCGAAGGTTGCTTTCCGTGAGACAATCCGTAAAAAATCAACCGTTACCGGAACACATAAGAAACAGTCCGGCGGACATGGCCAGTACGGTGTGGTTGTTATGGATTTTGAGCCTTCAGGCGATCTGGAGAAACCTTTTGAATTCGCAGAAAGAGTTGTAGGCGGCGCCGTTCCCAAGAACTATTTCCCCGCAGTGGAAAAAGGTCTTCAGGAATCCGTTCTGAAAGGACCGCTGGCAGGATATCCCGTAGTAGGCGTAAAGGCAACTCTGACCGATGGTAAGTACCACCCCGTTGACTCTTCCGAAATGGCATTCAAGACAGCTACGATCCTTGCTTTTAAAGACGGCTTTATGAAAGCATCTCCTGTACTGCTTGAGCCCATTGTTACTCTGGCTGTAACGGTACCCAACAGCTTTGCAGGTGATGTTATGGGTGACATGAACAAGAGAAGAGGCCGTGTACTCGGTATGGATCACGTTGCAGGCGGTCAGCAGATTATTACTGCAGAAGTTCCGTTATCCGAATTATACGGATACAATACGGATCTGCGTTCCATGACCGGTGGTATCGGCACATTCAGATATGAATTTGCACGTTATGAGCAGGCTCCTGCCGATGTTCAGAAACGTGAGATTGAGGCAAGAGCAAAAGACGCCGAATAATAATAATTGTTCAGAGTCACGCAGTGCTTTCGAGGATGGCTCTGCTGCTCTGATTGATTGAAACAGCATATAAAAGCGTATGACATTTCATCATGATCTGTCATACGCTTTTTGTTGGGTGAAAATCCTGCTCAGGGGGATTACTCAACAGCATGAGCCCTTTTTTGCGTCCGGCTTTTCGGCGCCGTCCGCTCAGGCTTCCGCAAAAAGTATCCCGGCAAGCTTCAGTATCCGCCTGACCATCTCATCCCAGGCTGTGTCGATGGTTTTATCAAGGGTGAAAAAATTGAGAGAAGTGCCGGAAACAGCGGACAGAAGCTGGTTCTCATAACGGAAATGCAGATACAGTCCACCGATATCGGATACCTGACAGGGAATATGGTACTGGTTTAAAAATTTCTCCACATTGGACTCTGACAGCTGAAATACGAGCCGGAAGCTCTGCGGCAGTTTTTTCCCGCGGATCAACTGGTAGCAGAAAGGTCGGAGCGATTTCCAATCGGAATAGACAGGATCCCGCAGAAGCTCCTTCTCCTCATCCGTATAATAATCAGGGTGCAGCCTGCCGTCCACATGGAAGGTATTGCTGGTGCTGATGGTAATTTCCTTCACAAGGAAATAATCAAAAGTTTCTTTGGTAAAAATACAGCTGGTGGCTGTTTTCAATTCAGGCAGTGTCAAAGCAATCATTGATTCCTCCGGTTGAAATTTATCTGTAAACATACTATACTTTATCGGGCAATATCTGCTCTTACAGCAGCTATTAATACTCTAATCAAACAGGTTGGAAATGTCAATCTGAAAACTTATTATGGAGGGAAAAATCATGGCAATATATTATAATGAAACAGAAAAACTTCTCTGCTGTCTGAAAAGAGGAGTTTCTGCTTATCATACAGTGAAGCAGGCGTCGGAACAGCTGGAGGAAGCCGGATTTGTCCGGCTGGAAGCGGGCGGAACATGGAAGATTGAAAAAGGAAAGGGCTATTATACCGAGGTGTTCGGCAGTGCTCTCTTTGCGTTTCATGTTCCGGTTTCCTATGAAGCCGGTATGCCGGTACGAATAGCTGTAGCCCACACGGACTGGCCGGGTCCGCGGATCAAGCCCTGCCCGGAGCTTACGGAAGGACGGTATGAAAAGCTGAATATCGAGGTGTACGGAGGACCGGTTTTTTATTCCTGGCTGGATCGTCCGCTTTCCATTGCGGGTGCTGTATGCCTGAAAGGAGCAGATCCCATGCATCCCGAAACACGTCTGGTGGATTTCAGACGCCCCATGGCTGTTATTCCCAGCCTTGCCATTCACTATAACCGGGAAGTCAATACGAATCTGGAACTGAATGCTCAGAAAGATCTGCTGCCGGTTCTTGATGTGCTGCCGCCGGAATGGAAAAAGGACGGATATTTTCACCGCCTTCTGGCGGAGGAACTGCAGGTGGACCCGGAATCGGTTCTTTCCTGGAATCTGGGATTTTACAATCTGGATGAGCCGGTCCTTTACGGAGAACACACGGAGATGCTTTCCGCACCCCGCCTGGACAACCTGACTTCCGTACAGGGGTGTGTATCCGCGCTGATCCGCACTGTACAGGTCGATACATTTTCTGCAATTATACTGTTTGACAATGAAGAGGTGGGAAGCAATACGAAGCAGGGAGCAGATTCTGTACTGCTTGCCCGCCTTCTGGAAAAAACAGTGATTTCCCTGGGAGGCAGTCATGCAGATTTTACGGACAGCACCATGAACGGAATTCTGCTGTCCTGTGACGTTTCTCATGCCCTTCATCCCAACCGACCCGATAAAAATGATCCGACAAACCGGGTATTTCCGGGCGATGGCGTAACCTTAAAGCTGAACAGTTCCCAGCGCTATGCCACCGACATACAGGCAGTGGCACTGGCGGAAGGCGTATGCAGAAAGGCAGACATTCCCCATAAGGCATTCTGTAACCGGGCGGACGTACGCGGCGGAAGCACCCTGGGCTCCATGCTCAGCGCACAGCTCTGTATGAGAACACTTGATCTGGGTGTGCCGATCCTTTCCATGCACTCTGCCAGAGAACTGATGGCAACAGCTGACCAGCAGGCTCTCACGGATTTTATAACAGAAATGATGATGGCGCAGTAACGGGAACTGTTCCGAAATAATAAAAATATAAATATCCCCCTTTTCAAACGTATTGCTGTATGCTATTATTAGTAGTAATAAAAACCAGATGGCGTTCGGAGGATTGTTATGAGTTATAAAATAGTAGGAGACAGTTGTCTTGACTGTAATGATGAGATAAAGAAAACCGGAAAGATTCAGCTTGTTCCGTTAATACTGGAAGTTGGTGATCTGAGTGTGATTGATGATGAGACTTTTGATCAGAAAGCATTTATCAAAGCGGTTCAGGAATCGGAAGAGTGTCCACGCTCCGCATGTCCTTCACCTGATACTTTCATGCAGGCATACGCAGGTCCGGAAGACAGGGTTTACTGTATCACATTGTCGAAGCATCTGAGCGGTTCTTTCAACAGTGCGTCTCTTGGAAAAGATCTGTATTACGAGGAGCATGAAGGGGATAACAAGCAGATTGCCGTATTCAGTTCCGATTCTGCCTGCTGCGGTGAGACACTGGTGGCAAAAAAGATCATGGAACTGGAGGAAGCAGGGCTTTCTTTCGAGGATATCTGTGCTCAGGTGGAAAGTTATATTTACAATATGACTACTTTATTTGTGCTGGAGACCCTTGATACGCTGAAGAAAAACGGCCGGCTGACCGGTCTGGCGGCGATTCTGGCCACCGCACTTAACATCAAGCCTCTCATGGGAGCCGACCATGGTGTGATCATTAAGCTGGATCAGGCCAGAGGCATCAATAAAGCGCTGAAAAAGCTGGTCAGCAAAGTGGAAGAGACCGTGGATCATCCTGAAAATCGTGTTCTGGGTATCAGCCACTGCAACTGCCCGGACAGAGCGGAATTTGTTAAAAATGAGATCAGAAAAAAAGTGAACTTCAAGGAAATATATGTCACCAATACAGCCGGAGTCGGCACCATGTATGCCAATGACGGCGGGATCGTTGTGAGTTTTTAGCAAAACTTTTTTTAAAATGTGTCAGAAAGAGTACCAAAAAGCTGATTTTTCCGCCCGGGTTGTCGATGCCGCACAGAAATTAATCAATCTGTGCGGCATTTTTATGATATCATACAGTTGATTTAATTGTTTTTGTGGAATTTATCAAAAAAGTGTTGCAAAAATTTAGAATATATGTTATAACACCTGACTTCCGTCGTTTCTCTCAAAACATAGTACTCAGCTGTCAATCAGCATGG
>JBJELO010000147.1:0-11357 GCA_051879195.1 Lachnospiraceae bacterium | reverse complement strand
GGCAGATTTTCAAAGAACTGCAGGAAGATGTAGATGGAAATAATATCCGTACCCATCAGCACGACCATGTATCCGTATAAATGATTGATGAATCCGAGAGCATACATGATCTGGTAGATCGTAACCTGCATGGCAATACCGGGAAGCAGGGATGCAAATAAAAACAGACTCTGAATGATTCCGCATCCTTTGAATTTAAAACGGTTCAGTACATAGGCCAGCATGGAACCGGTGAATACCGAAACGGTTAATACCACGATCAGGATAATTCCGGTATTCATGAAACTTCTCAGCATGTTTGCCTGCTGAAAAGCAATTTTGAAATTCTCGAAATTCAGGAATGACGCAGGTGCATCCAGTACGGAGGTAGATGCATACTCTTCATTCGTCTTAAACGCCGTCAGAATACATACGCAGACCGGCGTCAGAGAAACGATGGATGCCAGAATCAGAGAGGCATATTTGAATATTGAAAATAAAATGGATGTTACTTTCCTTTCTTTCATACCGCTGTGCCTCCTTTACCGGCTGCTCCGTTTTTCATTGCTTTTTTCATCGCTTTTTCCTGTTTTTTTCTTTTTCTTACAGCTGCCTTGGACTCATCTGAAGTTCCGTCATCAAAGACATAATCAAAGAACAGATTCTGTGCAATGGTGCAGATGATAATGATGATCAGCAGAACAATAGCCATAGCGCAGGCAAGTCCAACCTTCTGGTTTTCATGTGCAATACGGTTCATGATAACGAAGTATGTACCTGTTCCCATGGTACCGTTTGTAATAACGTAGGGAGGTTCGAATGCACTCAGTGAGCCGCTGATGGAAAGAACCAGGTTCAGTACAACGATGGATTTGATACTGGGAAGAATGATGTAGCGGAACTGATGCCATTTATTGGCGCCATCCAGTGAAGCTGCTTCATACAGATCGTTATCTACAGACATCATGGCACCCAGGAAAAGAACCAGATTCGAACCCATGTATCTCCATACAGATGTTGCGACCAGAGAGATATTGTTGATTTTTGTATTCTGCAGCCACATTGGTATATTCTCCAGTTCCATACCAAACATCTGGAGAATGGAGTCCAGGACGAAGCCTCTTGCATAGAAGAATTTAAAAATGAAACCAACTGCAATACCGCAGATCAGGTAGGGGAAGAACATAGCCGCTTTGAAAATGGATTCTCCCTTTACCTTGAATACCATCATGGTTGCAAAAAACAGAGCCAGACCAAGCTGCACAACCGCACCGCCCATGTAGTAAACGCTGACAAACAGCGCTTTGAAAATTTCCGGCCTGTTGAATACTTCAATATAGTTTTTCCAGCCTACAAATTTCCGTGCACCGATATATTTCATATCGTAGAAGCTGAACTGAACCATTTTACCAAAAGGGATATAGGTAAATACCAGCAGCAGCAGCAACGGAATAAACATAAAGGTTATAATTACCAGAGTTCTCTGAACTTTTCTGCTGAGCAGTATTTCTTTGAAGGTCTTCTTTTCCTTCTGAACACTAACTGATTTACTCATTACGTTCTCCTTATTTCGCACACCGGGGCAGCCGCCTTCCCGGCCAGCTGCCCCGGCAGTAAACTGCTAACAATTCGTTAATTTGATGTCTTATGAACTTTTAATGAATGACTTTAATGAATAAACTACTTTGTAACTTCAACTCCAAGATTTTCCTGCGCGGATGTCCATTTTGCATTCCATTCGCTCATCAGATCATCCAGAGTTCTTGTTCCGTACAGTGCCGCTTCTACAATTTCACACTTGGGATAGTCGTTGCTGTTGATGCCAACTTCACTTTCGTTATTCACTTCATCAAACAGGTCTTCTTCCCCTTCAGGTGCCGGATTGTTAACCAGCAGTTCAACGCCTTCGAAGTCAGCCAGTGCATCGGGGAGATCTTCGCCCTTCAGTGCAGGGATACTTCCTTCATCTTCGTAAATGGTTGATTCTTCCAGGAGCCATTTCAGATAAAGCATTGCAGCAATCTGATTGTCTTCTGATGCCTGATTGTTGATACCGAATCCATAGTTTCCGCCTGCTCCGGCATAACGTTTTCCATCAACCGTGATCGGGAAAGGCATATAACCTACATCGTCCGGAGTATCACCCATATCTTTACACTGCTGAACAGCCCATGATCCAAGAACCATTGTTGCAATGTCGCCCTTGTTGATTCCGCTCTTGGATGATTCCCAGTCGGAGCTTGCAGGATCTTCTTCCACCAGCTTGCGGGCTACTGCTTCATACATTACGTAGTAAACTGCATAAGGTCCTGTCATATCATCACGTTTTGCAAAAGGATCCTTCATATGAGGCATATTGTTGCGGAAATCAGGATCACCTGTTGCTGCAATATCAATGTAGGAATCCCACTGTCCCATGGTCCAGCCTGCTGCAAAGTTGGTATACAGCGGAACTGCATCTGTTTTTTCCTTAATCAGTTTCAGGTCTTCAAGGAACTCATCCGGTGTGGTGGGAATTTCTGTAATTCCTGCTTCAGCCCAGATTCTCTTGTTGTAAACAACGCCGCCTGCTGTACCGCCGTTTGCAATACCATATACGGTTCCGTCGAAAGTTTTTTCTGCACAGTAATTGTAGATGGGATCCAGTGTGTCGAAGCTTCCCAGAGGGGTAAAATAAGTAGATAATTCATTCTTCTTTACAGAAGTGGGAATGAAGCACAGATCGCCCCAGTCGCCGGTCGTCAGTCGAAGATTCAGGGATTCTTCGTAATCAGTGATACCTTCGTATTCAACCGTAATGTTGGGATAAATCTTCATAAATTCTTCTGCGTATCCCTTGTATACGGTGTTTACGATATCCGTTCTGTTGGTCAGAACCTTGATGGATGCTGTCAGATCCTGATAATCCTCACCCACCTTCAGCTGATCGATTGTCGGTACATTGGCATTCTCGGGGCTTCCGCCCTGTTCACTCTTGCTGCCGCCACATGCAGCCAGTGACAATGTCATGACAGACGCCAGAGTCAGTGCAAGTGCTCTGGTAAATTTGTGTTTTTTCATGTTGTTTTCCTCCTTTATTTAAGTTGTTTTAATCTTATCATTAATTCTTTTTAATTTCAAGTGTTTTATACAAGTTGCACTGTTTTCTACCTTTTGAACAGCTTTATTCCGTGTTTTTTGGGTATATTTTGTATTTTAAAGCGTTCTTTACGTCATTTTGCCATATTAATTCATTTTTTAATTTGTTAAACATTTTTTTAATTTATTAATCTTTGTTTTTAATTTAATCAGTTTTTTAAGCATTTTTTCAATGACACTTGAAAAACATATTCAAACAGAAAGATAAAGCCGATGCGGCATCCATCATCGGACTGCCGCACCGGCCTTATCTTTGATTTATTGTCATTTTCATATTCTGTCTGAATTAAAATATCACTGTAAATTCCGTTCAGTTTTCCAGTACTTTCACACTGCTCCTCTCAACGACACAACTGTCGATATAACGGGTACCGAAGGCTTTTTCGCTTCCCTTTATTCTGGAACGCAGAATCTTAACTGCCGTATCCGCCATCTTCCGCATATCCACATTATAAGTGGTCAGTTCCTTTCCAAATGAATGACCGTACAGGTAATTATCATAACCTACGATGGAAATATCTTCAGGAACCCGGTATCCTTTTGCAACAAGGCAGTCATAAAGGACTCCCGCTGAAAAATCCGAATTGCACACAAATGCTGTGGGCATATATTCCGGCAGTTTTACCGGTATTACTTTACCGGTTGTGACAGTTCTGTCATCAATCACCCATTCATCTCTGTAACTGATGCCAAACTCTTCCATCCCTTTCCGGTAGCCGAAATAGCGGTCCATAATATTTTCATTGGCATGTATCGATCCGAAAAACGCAATTTTTTTATGTCCCCGGTCCAGCAGGTATCGGGTCATTTTGTACATGCCCACATAATTTCCCGAAACAACCGCATCGCAGGGCAGATCCCGGTATTTAAAATCCAGAAGGACAATGGGGCTGCCTGTACTTTTCACCAGTCTGCTGACATATTCATGTTCCATATATCCCACAATAATCAGCCCGTCAATGTCTTTTTCCTGAAGCATTTTCGGCATCCGGTTTGCACTTTCATCCTCCCATTCCACAATCTCTATGATGGTATTCCCCATTTTCTGAGAAACGGAATAAGCCACATGCTGATACAGCTCCCAGTAAAAAGATGCGCCGATTTCCACATATTTCCCGGGCACCAGAACACCAATGCAGGTATTCTTCTTCTTTTCATATCTCGAACAGTCATAACCCAGCTCTTTTGCCTTTTGTACAACTTTCTCCCGCAGTTCTTCACTGACCCCTTTTTTTCCGGAAAGAGCATTGGAAACCGTCACCACACTAATCTGCAGCTCACGGGCAATATCACTCAATTTGATTTCTGCCATGAATCCATCTCCCCTTTCTCCCGGACCGTATTTCCTTTAATCAGCTTTCCTTCAACAATACGGATTCCTTCCGCTTCTTTTCCCGCTATTCTCCGGAACAATGTATTTACACTGATCTGCGCAATCGCCTTACCGTCATTCTCATAGGTGGTAATCATCCGTCCATCCGAAAGTTTCGCGTGAAAATTATCAAACCCGGTAATACCCATATCTTCCGGTATCCGTATTCCTTTCTTTTCCAGTTTTTCAGCCAGTATCCCGGCAATCTTATCGCAATTACATACAAATACTTCCGGCAGCTTTTCAGGAACCTCCGCATCCAGCTGATAATCATAACCTTTGCTGCGCCGGTCATTGAGAATATTCTGCTGCTGGCTCTGGAGATTATGCAGTTCCAGTGCCTTGCAATATCCCATATAACGATCCATGATATTGCGGGTTGCCTGCGGTGTTCCTACAAATTGAAATGACCGGTACCCCAGCCTGATCAGATAATCCGTCACCTGAAACATGCCATTATATCCATCTGTAATAATATAATCTGTATCCGTATCCACATCGTAATAGTCCACACACACAACAGGAACTCCGCATACTTCTTTCATTCTGGTAATGTATTCTTTTTTCATCTGACCGATCAGAACAATCCCGTCCACCTCAACACCGGAGAAAATATGCATATTACCGAATTCTCTTTCCTTTCGCTCATCCACAATCTCCAGCACGGTAAGACTTCCTTTCCGGTTTACCTCCTGCGCCACATACTTGTAAATATCCATATAAAACGACGGAAATTCTTTCACATACCGCTCAGCCACTACCACACCAATCATAAATGACTGACTTTCCCGCTTTTCTTCCTCTTTCTGAACCTGATATCCCATAGCTTCAGCCGCTTCCATGATCCGGCTGCGCATCTCTTCGCTGACTCCTTTTTTACCTTTTAAAGCATTGGATACCGTTACGATGCTGACACCCAAACTGACCGCAATATCCTCCAGCTTTACCTCTTTTTTCCTTCCCACTCTGTAAACTCCCCTAAAAAGTATTTAAAGTAACTTAAAATATTTTAATTTCATCTCTATTTTAATTCACTTTTTTATATTGTCAATAAGCGAAATGTCCAATATATATCTATGGAATACAGGCAAAATATAAAAAACGCAGCGGACTCCGCGTCCAAAGCTGCGTTTTCATATATAAAATATCACAATATGGTTCTTTACTTTTTCTGATCAGCCATCAGACCGGCATTATTCATCTGCAGATCGGATTTCCACCAGCAGACTCCGAAAATCCCCGTTCAACACCGGAATCCGGATACCGGCATACATCAGCACATCACCGGAATACACTTTTCCATTCACCTGATACTTCTGATCCGGCAGAAGTCCCTGCAGTCTGAGGAAGCTGCTCTTTGCATTGGCTCCGGCCAGAACCTGCACATAAAACAGCAGCGCCTTTTTCTTGTCCTTATCAACGATCATCCAGCTGTCCGGCTTTCCTTCCTGCGACCAGGAAGATAGACGGTAATAATCGCCTTCTGCGATCAGTTTATGATATTTGTGATACAGGGCGGTCTGCTCTTTTACCATTTCTTTTTCTTCTGCTGACAGCTTTGTAATATCCAGTTCATATCCGAATGTTCCGGCCAGCGCCACATGCCCCCGGGTTTCGAAAGGAGTATTCCGCCCCACCGTGTGATTCGGGCAGACGCTCACATGGGCTCCGATGCAGGAAAGAGGATAGATCAGCGCCGTTCCTTCCTGAATTGCCAGTCTCTCGATGGCATCCGTATCATCGGAACACCAGATCTGGGGGCTGTAATACAGCATGCCGGGATCAAAACGGCTTCCGCCGCTGGAACAGTTTTCAAGCAAAAGGTCAGGAAACTCCCGGACAAGACGCTCCTGCAGCTGATAAACACCCAGCGTAAAACGGTGCATCAGTTCTCCCACACGGTCACCGGGCAGACAGGCACTTCCCAGCGTGGTCAGATGACGGTTCATATCCCATTTCACATAGGAAATATCCGCAGAATGCAGAATTGCAGCTACCATGTCAAATACGGCATCCACAACCTCCTGTCTGGAAAGATCCAGTACATACTGGGCACGGCTCTGGGTGATCTCTCTGCCCGGAATCTGAATCGCCCAGTCAGGATGTTCACGGAACAGATCGGATTCCGGTGAAATCATCTCCGGTTCAAACCAGATACCGAATTTCATGCCCGTTTTCTTCACTTCCTCAACCAGATAAGGAAGACCGCCCTTCAGTTTTTCCTCATTCACCCACCAGTCACCCAGAGAACTGTCATCATAGCTTCTTCTGCCGAACCAGCCGTCATCCATGACCAGCATTTCAATGCCAAGGGAAGACGCTTCTTTGGCAATGTCGATCAGCTTCTGTTCATTAAAATCAAAATAGGTAGCCTCCCAGTTGTTGATCAGGATGGGACGTTCCTGATTCAGATACGGACTCCGGATCAGATGATTCCGGTAAAGATCATGGAAGGTACGCGTCATTTTACCCAGTCCGGCATCGGAATAGATCATAACCACCTCAGGAGCGGTAAACTGTTCACCCGGCTCCAGCTTCCAGGTAAATCCTTCCGGATGAATGCCCATGGTCATTCGCACGGAATCAAACTGATTCACCTCCGCCTGTGCCAGAAAATTGCCGGAATAAACAAAATTCATGGCGTAGACTTCTCCGGCTTCCTGCGTCGTCTCCGGAGTCACAAGGGCCATAAAAGGATGTTCCTGATGGCTGGAGGTTCCTCTGAAGGAAGCAATATTCTGCCGTCCGTACCGCAGCGGAGCCCGTTCCATATGACGCTCTCTCGCCCAGGATCCCATCAGGCTGACCATCTCAAAATCCCGGTCAGGCATATCCACACAGGCACTCAGGACCTTTTCCAGATAAATACTGTCTGTTCCCTGATTATCCACAATTACGGAGCGGGTGATCACATCCAGGTCTTCAAAAACCGTGTACAGAAGACATACCTGCAGATTGAGAAACGCATCTCTGCAGAACAGCTTCAGCGTGGTACAGTCATCTTCCTTCCCCCAGGTCGCCGGCAGTCCTTCCAGAGCAGGCTTTCCCGCCTCAATCTCATACCGTTCAAATTTCAGTTCACTTGCCCGGTGACCGGCAGAACTTCTGACACAGAAAGCCGTTTCCCGGTAATCCCCCATCCCCGTCTCGGGATATTCCATGGGAAACATATCCAGGAAAGAATTCTTCTCTCTCTGATTCACTCCCGGAACAAAGGGCGCTTCATCCTCCCGCATCAGGTACCGGATACAGGATGTATCCACCTTCTTCCCATAATACGCATGCCCCAGATATCCATCATCCACAACTGCGATCGCATAACAGGTATCAGGGGTATTCAGTACAAATACTTTCTGCTGTTCATCATAAAAAACTGACATCATAACTCCTTGCATTTAATTAAACTCCGTTTAATTAAATTAACTTAAAAAATATAGTAATTTAATTATATTTTAGTCTTTGAGAATTGTCAATGCAAATCTCAGAAATACGATGACAGAATTTCATCAAGCCTTCAATATTAAACAGCAGCCGTCTCAAATATATGTACTCCCTGTACAATCCGGCTTTTCACTCCCGGCCCGGAATCCGAACGGCATCTATCGCTCCACCTCTACTGCCATGCTTTCAAGGATCAAAGCGTTTTCCGGTTCTTTTTCTGTATACAGCATGTACGTTTCCTCCTCTCCCCGGATCAGATCATAATCCGTTGTTTTGTCGGTTTTCTGCAGAGCAACCAGTATGTATGCTGTTTCCCGTCCCCATTTGATGGAGGCAGGGATCTTGTCTGCTGCATAACATTCTTCCTTCAGTACGTTCCCATTTTCATCCTGCCAGCTGAATTTCACCGATTGAGCCGGGCAGACGCCACGGTATGTGGCCTGAAAGGTATTTTTCGCTTCCGTTTTCTTTCCGTTATTCACCTCGGTTACTGTATCGGATAATGTCACGGACCAGTCACCTTCTGCATCAGTAATCCGCACGCCGCTGCCCGGCACCAGATAAACCGCTCCCTCCTGCGTTTCATATACCGCGTTGCCGTACAGCTGCAGGTCTTTCCCATCCGCACATACCTCATAAGCTTCCGATCCGTCCTCCTGTATCACATTATTAACCACGATATCCTGTCCTTTATAGATTTCCTTCCAGGATTCATCCTCGTAAATCACATATTCGGAGCCGATCTGCGTCCGGTCAAAATACAAAACTCCCGAGCAGGTATTTTCCAGGTCTCCCATATTCAGGTGCACATCTGAAAAACAATCCGAAGCAACAGAGGCAAGATACGCCTCACCATCCTCATCTTTCAGATTTATCACACCCAGACTGTATCCCTCCAGTCCTTCAAAAACATATTCCCCCTTCTCCTGATCAAAGGTTCCGTAGATTTTCTCCTCGCCGCCGGAAACAGTTCCGTCTTCCATCAGGGCAGAAATATCCACATGATCCCAGTCAACTGCATCCACATATTCGGTGGTCAGAAACATCCCCACCAGCCGGTCGCCGCCGTTTTCCGAAATTCCATCCTCCGCAGCCAGACTGCAGCCCGTAAGCTGACAGACCAGCAGCCCCGCCAGCAGGCCGAGCGGCAGGAAAACCGATACTGCTGAATGTACTGTCTTTTTCATCGATACCGCCTCACTTTCCTTCTCTTTTTTGCTCTATTTCTTTCTCCTCTTCATCGCCCAGCTGGCCGTCAAATTTCAGAATATCTCCCACATCGCATTCCAGATAATAGCAGATTTTATTGATGGTCTCGAAACGGACGCCTTTGGCCTTACCACTTCGCAGAATGGACAGATTCGCTTCCGTAATAGGAATCAGCCGGCACAATTCTTTGGATGTCATCCCTTTTTTCTTCAGAACCTCGTCCAGATGTACTTTGATTGCCATGTTTCACCTCGAAAAAACATTGATATCAAATAAACAGATCATAATCCTGTTTCAGATCCCGCCCGCTGCTCAGGCTTCTGGTGATCAGTGTCAGTATCAGCGAAAATCCGATATACCCCAGCGGAATTCCTGCTGTGAAGGAGCTGTCGCTGCTGCCCGACTGCAGCATCAGATTCAGCACATTGCAGCAGACCAGAAAACTCAGATTCACCACCAGCGAGATCCCGCAGACTCTGGCCAGCAGTTCTGCATTGTGCACCGTTTTTTCCCCGTAAATGTCCTCTTCCATGGCACCCAGCAGAGAAACAGCCAGAACAGATAGAAGCAGCTGTGCCGCATCGGGCAGACAGGACGCCAGAGTTTTCATTGCCAAAAGGAAACGGGTCGTTGCACCCACATCTGCGGTATTACCTTCCTGTACCTTCTGCAGAGCACTCATAAAATCAGCAGGACCCCCGGCAAATACAAGGATCACCATCACAAATCCGAACAGATAGAAAAAATACCGCAGATTCCGGATCAGCTTCCGACTTTCCATGTTCTTCCATGAATGAAGCAGACGGACCACCAGATACAGAATCAGCAGAGAATCCGCAGCCAGCGCACAGGATGCCAGCAGCACGGAAGATGTGGTCTGCGCCGCAGATGCCCCCGTAAGGCGGAACAGAAATGCCGGATTGACCGCCAGATACAGAAGTCCGAACAGAAGCAGGGAAAAGAGCGGCAGGAAAAGATCTGCTTTCTTTTCCCTTTTCCCGCGCCTGATTCCCATCCATACTGCTGCCGGAATCAGGGAAATCAGAGTATATAAGATCCACGCCAGCACATTGCCCGCAGCACCGCTCACCGACAGCCTGCGCAGCATCATGCCGATCTGTGCCCAGGGAAATGCCAGCAGGTTCCATGTATCCGCAGCACTTCCTGTATTCACCGTAGTTCCTGTATACCCGGAGCCTCCTGCATCTGCCCTGAGAAACATCACCACTGCCAGCAGACAGATCACAGCTTCCGCCGCATAAACACAGATCAGCCTCACCGCGCCGGAATCCATCTTTTCAAAATAATTCTTCAAAACTACCACCTCGCCTGAATGATTGTATCTTCATTATATTGTCAGAATTATTGTTTGTCAATAATTATTATCGAAATTCGATAATTCTCTCTGAACAGTGACATTTAATCTCAGGATGAACAGCGGCTGCAGACTTGACGTAATATATATCACGATATATACTTATATTATAAAGGAGGTGTCAATACAATGATGACAGCAAAATTATTTGAGAATGGCCGCAGTCAGGCAGTCAGATTGCCCAAAGAATGCAGATTCCAGGGAGAAGAAGTAGCAGTGAATAAAATCGGCGAAATTGTCATACTGATTCCAAAAGAAAAAAAATGGGCCGGTTTCATGGAAAGTCTGAATCTGTTTTCTGATGACTTCATGGAAGATGAACGTGATCAGCTCGTTGCACAGGAGAGAGAAACATTATGAAATATATGCTGGATACAAATATCTGTATTTATGTTATTAAGAAAAAGCCGGAATCTGTAATCCGCAAGTTCCTTGAAAAAGAACCTGATGCGTTGTGCATATCAGCCATAACGTATGCAGAGCTGATGCACGGAGTCGAAAAAAGTCAGGCAATTGAAAAAAACCGTCTGGCGATATCTTTATTTCTTTCTCCAATTACAATTCTTGAATTTAATGCCAACGCTGCAGAAGAATATGGAAAAATCCGGGCAGATCTTGAAAAAAAGGGGACGCCTATCGGACCGATGGATATGCTGATTGCGGGACACGCGAAGGCAGAAGGACTTATTCTGGTAACCAACAATACAAAGGAATTTAACCGGGTGGATGGATTGCAGGTAGAAAACTGGGCATAAAAGATTACAGAAACAGCACTTCCATTTCCCGGTTGCGCAATCCGACAAATTATATTAAACTGTATGTGGAACTTTCGGAGTCAGTAAT
>JBJELO010000146.1:0-11380 GCA_051879195.1 Lachnospiraceae bacterium | reverse complement strand
TCCTTGTCCACAACTTTGATGATACCCTTTTTCCACATAATACGGGAAGATATCAGAGCAATCGGAAGCATGAACAGAATCAGGAATCCAACCATACCGAACAGCGAACCGCCGCTTGTCACACGTACAAGGATTGACAGAACAGATACGATGATAAGAACCGGAACAACGCCCATAATACCGTTTTTGACTACCTTATTTCCGGCATTTGTACTCGAAAACAGTCCGAGAGCCAGAGAGCCAAACAATGCAGGGATAATATAGTCGGATGCTGTTTTTACAGCCGGAAGTTCAAATACAGGGCTGATCCATGTGCTGAACAGTGCAGCAAGTGCCAGGATGAAAACGGTCATGATAGAGCTGACTGCAACTGCCACGGAAGCGATTGCTTCACCTTCCGGTGTATTTGCTTCTTTTTTTGCAAGTTTCATAGCGTTTACCGCACACGGAAGTTTTAAGTTCATAATGTTTCCGGTGATGAAAGTAAGGTATGAAGAGGAGCCGAGGATCGGGGTATAGCTGAGAGCTTCCGAGATACCTACCGGGATATAAATCATTAAAATACTGATTGTGGACAGGTTGATCACTTCGCCAAAGGACGGAATCGCATCATAGTATTTGAGTACGATAAAAGGCAGCGCAATCATGTAAATCAAGGCTATAACTGTACCAAAACGTCCCCATTTATGGGACCATGCCTGAAAAGAATCTAATGTCTGTGTGGATTTATTTTCTTTGCTCATAATACGTTCCTCCTGTGTATTATAAAAACAGCTTTGTCCAGAGAATGGATGAAATCATACCGCCAATCATGGAAAATGCCATGATAAATTCATTTAACCAGCGCAGCTTCGGACTCTTTGAGGCAAGGATGCCGAGAACGACTGCAATTACCAGACCGGTTAACATAACAGCTGCCTGAATCGCGTCGCCGAACAGCAATACAGGTACATAAACAGCGAACAGACAAAGCATAAAGGTTCCGCTCAATACATATTTCCAGGTGCTTGAAGTCTCTGTTTTATTTACGCTCATGGAAAGCTTTTTACCAAACGGGATCAGAATGAGGAAACCGCTCAGCATACCAATACTCATCAGAATCATTACGACACCGAATTCTCTTCCTGTAGCACCTGCAAGCATTTCCGCACTGGAGGAAAAACCGATGGCAGATGCAACACTGCTGGCAATCAGAGACTCGTAGGAGAGAGAACCGATAACTGAAAGCCGCCACCAGGACCATACAACGCCTAATACTGAGATTAACGCAAACAGACCGACAACGATGGATAAACTCGGGACAATGGAAAATACAACGCTGGATTTAATTACTTTTTTCAGTTCTTCTTTTGTGATCCCCATTTCCAGACAACGGGTGCAGGCTTTTTTCAGATAGATGAGTGAAAAAATTACGATATAGATCAGACCGATGCTGACCAGGGTGAGTAACAGGGGGCTGGAGATGATTTCTCTCATAACATGTACCTCGCTTTCAGAAAAATAAAAAAGGGCGCTCTTCATTTCGAGCACCCTTGCTTGAGGGGCATGATATCATCCCATTTTGCATTTGTCAAGAAAAATTTGAAAAATGATTGACAAACAAAATTTCCTGTGCTACGATGCGAACAGAAAAGTTGTTTCGCATTTTGACAATTTCATACGTCGGAAGAAAGACTCGGGAGAGATTACAAAGTATCTGTCCGGTACAGTAACGCCGAAGGGGAAATAGCAAAAACTCTCAGGCAAAAGGACTGAGTTTGGACGACACTCTGGAGAGCAAAGGGGCACCAACGAATCAATCTCTCATGTTGTATGAATGAGGGAGAATATTTCAGGTCACAAGACAGAGCGCATAAATAAAGCATGGAGTATGCTTATTTATGCGCTTTTTTTATTATTCCGCTGACAGCGGGGACAATCAATGCAGACATCAAACCAGAGAACAAAAGAAAGGAAGAAAAAAGATGGAATTAAAAACACCACTATATGACACACATGTAAAGTACAAAGGAAAAATCGTGCCATTTGCAGGATATCTGCTTCCGGTACAGTATGGATCGGGCGTAATCGCAGAGCATATGGCAGTACGTACTGCCTGCGGTATATTTGATGTTTCCCATATGGGAGAAATCACCTGCACCGGACCGGATGCAGTCAGGTATTTAAATCATCTGCTGACCAATGATTATACTGCGATGTATGACGGACAGGCACGCTACAGCCCGATGTGTAATGAAGAGGGCGGCGTCGTAGACGATCTGATCGTTTATAAAGTACGGGACGATCACTATTTCATTGTTGTGAATGCAGCAAACAAAGATAAGGATTTTGCCTGGATGCAGGCACACAAAATCGGAGATGTAGAGCTTAAGGATATCTCATCTGAGGCAGCACAGATTGCACTGCAGGGACCGAAAGCGCTTGAGATATTAAAAAAGGTTGCAAAGGAAGAAGACATCCCGAAAAAATATTACAGTGCATGCTTTAGCGGAAAGATCGCCGATATGGACTGCGTGATCTCCAGGACAGGATATACCGGGGAGGATGGATTTGAAATCTACCTTTCAGCAGAAGAAGGCCCAAAGCTTTGGGAAATCCTGATGGAAGCCGGTCGGGAAGAAGGACTGATTCCCTGCGGACTGGGAGCAAGAGATACCTTAAGACTGGAAGCAGCTATGCCGTTATACGGACATGAGATGGATGACACGGTTACACCGAAAGAAGCAGGACTGGGTACTTTTGTAAAAATGGATAAAGAAGAGTTCATCGGTAAGGTGCCGATGCAGGAAATGGGAGACCTGAAAAGAAAGCGTGTCGGACTTAAGGTGACCGGTCGGGGCATCGTGCGCGAGCACTGTACCGTATACTGTGACGGAAAAGAAATCGGACATACGACGTCGGGTACGCATTGTCCGTATCTTGGATATCCGATTGCCATGGCACTTCTGGATGCGGCATATACCGAACCTGGAACCGTAGTAGAGGCAGATGTCCGCGGCAGACGTGTGGAAGCCGAAATCGTTGCTCTTCCGTTCTACAAAAAGGGACAGCCCAGACCATAGTGTATTATTTTTAAATAATCATACAAACAAATATTAAAAGAAAGCGAGGAATTAATTATGAATTGTCCAAAGGAGTTAAAGTACAGAAAGTCACATGAATGGGTTAAATTTATCGATGAATCAACAGCATTAATCGGTATCAGCGATTTTGCGCAGGATTCTCTCGGAGGAATCGTGTTTGTAAATCTTCCGGAAGAGGGAGACGAGGTAACAATGGGAAGCACATTTGCAGATGTAGAATCTGTAAAAGCCGTATCGGATATTTACAGCCCGGTTTCCGGTGTTGTTGCTGAAGTCAATGAAGAATTACTTGATGCACCGGAGACCATCAATGATAATCCATACGATGCATGGTTCATTAAAGTGGAAAATATTACAGAGACAGAGGATGACTTAATGGACGCAGATGCGTATGAGGAGTTTGCAGCCAGCGAAGCAGAATAATTCAACAGTATGGAATCAGGAGGTGAATCGTGTGGGATCTTTTATCGCAAATACTGACAAAGAACAGCAGGAGATGTTAAAGGAAATTGGATTCGACAGCTTTGATGCTTTGTTTTCACACATTCCCAATGAAGTAAAGGTAAAAGAACTGAAGCTTCCGTCCGGTTTAAGTGAGATGGAGGCATACGACAGAATGGAACAGCTGTCGGAGAAAAATAAAATATTCAGACATATCTTCCGCGGAGCAGGCGCCTATCATCATTATGTTCCTGCAATCGTGGGAAGCGTAGTCAGCAAAGAGGAATTTGTAACGGCCTATACACCCTATCAGGCGGAAATCAGCCAGGGAATTCTTCAGTCAATTTTCGAGTATCAGACGATGATTTGTGAGCTGACAGGTATGGATGTTTCCAATGCTTCTGTATACGATGGCGCCACTGCGGCAGCGGAGGCGGTTGCCATGTGTAAGGAAAGAAAAAGAACGACAGCTTACGTATCTGCTGCGGTTAACCCGCAGGTGCTTTCAGTAATAAAGACTTACTGTTACGGAAGCGGTACTCCGTTAGAAATCATTCCGGAAAAAGACGGCGTGACGGATATGGAGGCATTGAAAGCTGCATTAGGAGAAAACAGTGCATGTTTTTACATGCAGCAGCCAAACTACTATGGAAATATAGAAGATGCAGATGCACTCGGAGTCATTACACATGAAGCAGGTGCCAGATACATCATGGGATGCAGCCCGATTTCTCTCGCACTTTTAAAGACTCCTGCAGAATGCGGTGCAGATATTGCAGTCGGAGAGGGACAGCCGCTTGGTATGGAACTTTCCTTTGGAGGCCCTTATCTCGGATTTATGGCAGCCACGAAAAAGATGATGCGAAAACTGCCGGGACGTATTGTCGGTGAGACAGTGGATAAGGAAGGAAAACGTGCATACGTACTGACACTCCAGGCAAGAGAACAGCATATCCGCCGTGAAAAAGCAAGCAGCAATATCTGTTCCAATCAGGCGCTCTGCGCATTGACAGCCGGAGTATATATGGCGGCCCTGGGGGAAGCCGGCATGAGGCAGGTTGCCGAACTCTGCGTTTCAAAGGCACATTACTTACAGGATGTCCTTGTAAAGGCAGGATTGCAGGTAAAATATCAGCAGCCGTATTTCCATGAATTCGTTACAACGTCTTCCGTTAAAGCAGAAATCATTCTGGCAGCACTTGAAAAAGAAGGAATTCTGGGTGGATTGCCATTAAATGATTATGATATTCTGTGGTGTGCAACCGAAAAGAATACAAAGGCAGAGATGGATCAGACCGCCGGCATCGTAAAGGAGGTGTGTGAGGGATGAAATTAATATTTGAAAGGGGAAGTGAAGGAAGACAGTGTACACTTTTTCCGGAGTGTGATGTGCCCAAAACAGAATTGTCGGTACCGAAGCGTGAAAAAGCACTTCATCTGCCTCAGGTGTCTGAAAATGAACTGAGCAGACATTACACGGAACTGGCAAAACAGGTACATGGAGTAAACGACGGATTTTATCCACTGGGTTCCTGCACCATGAAATATAATCCGAAGGTGAATGAAGAGACAGCATCCTTTAAAGGATTTACACAGATTCATCCGCTGCAGCCGGAACATACAGTACAGGGATGCATGGAAGTTTTAAAAACATCTGAAAAATATCTCTGCGAGATTACCGGTATGGATGCCATGACCTTACAGCCTGCAGCAGGTGCACACGGCGAATTCACGGGCCTTCTGCTGATCAAAGCATATCATGACAGCAGAAAGGATACGAAGAGAACCCGGATTATCGTGCCGGATTCTGCGCACGGAACCAATCCGGCAAGTGCCGCCATGGCAGGATTTACCGTGGTAAGTATTCCGTCCAGAGAAGATGGCTGTGTGGATCTGGATAAACTTCGCGAGGCGGTAGGAGAAGATACTGCAGGATTGATGCTGACAAATCCGAATACTGTTGGTCTGTTTGATAAAAACATTCTGGAAATCACCTCAATTGTCCATGCAGCAGGGGGACTTTGCTACTATGACGGTGCAAATCTGAATGCCGTTATGGGTGTGGTAAGACCGGGTGATATGGGCTTTGATGTCGTACATATCAATCTTCATAAGACTTTTTCCACTCCGCATGGCGGTGGTGGTCCGGGAAGTGGTCCGGTTGGCTGTAAAGCATTTTTACAGGAATTCCTTCCGGGAAGCCGTGTAATCGGAACAGATGAACTTTATTTTGAAAAGCCACAGCAATCAATTGGAAATGTAAAATCTTTTTACGGAAATTTCCTTGTAGTTGTAAAGGCTCTTACCTATATCCTTATGTTAGGAAAAGAAGGAATTCCGGCAGCATCGAAAAACGCAGTTTTAAATGCAAATTATATGATGGAGAAATTAAAAGACATCTATCCGATGGCATATTCGGAAACCTGTATGCATGAGTTTGTCATGACATTGGAACAGATGAAGCATGATATTGATGTGTCTGCAATGGATATTGCAAAATCTCTTCTGGATTACGGGATTCATCCGCCAACCATGTATTTTCCATTGATTGTACATGAGGCATTGATGGTAGAGCCGACGGAAACGGAAAGCAGAGAGACACTTGACGAAGCAATCGCAGTCTTCCGCGAGATTTACGAGAAAGCAAATGCACAGCCCGAGGAAATGCATGAAGCTCCGGTATCCAGATATATCCGCAGACCGGATGAAGTGCAGGCAGCAAGAAATCCTGTACTTCGCTATCAGTTCGAATAAGACGGAGGTGTAACATGGCAGAGACATTTGATTTGGTTGTCATCGGAGCCGGACCGGGGGGCTATGAAGCTGCGCTTGCAGCAGCAAAAAAAGGAATGAAGACAGCACTCGTAGAACGCAGAGAGCTTGGCGGTACCTGCTTAAACCGTGGCTGTATTCCGACAAAGACAATCATGCACTCCACAGAGCTCTATGCTGAGATTCAGGCATGTGAGCATCTGGGGGTTCACGTCAAAGAAGCTTCCTGTAATATGGAAGAAATACAGACAAGAAAAGATGAAGTACTGAGCCAGCTGCGGAATGGCATTGCCATGCTGATGAAAAAGAATAAGGTTACTGTCCTGGAAGGTTCCGGTAAGATTACATCTCCACATGAGGTGGAAGTACGTGGGACGGAAACTCAGATACTGGCTGCAGATAAGATTTTGATTGCTACCGGTTCTGTTCCGGCAATGCCGCCGATTCCGGGAATAGATCTTGCAAATGTGGTCAACAGTGATGCACTTTTAGATAGGAAAGAAGTCTATCAACACCTCGTTGTAATAGGCGGCGGTGTGATTGGAATGGAGTTCGCATCCATTTACAGTGCACTGGGCTGTCAGGTGACGGTCATTGAGGCATTAGACCGAATTCTGGCGAATATGGATAAAGAAATATCACAGAATCTGAAAATGATTCTGAAAAAGAGAAATGTGGATATCCATACCAGGGCAAAAGTTGAGAAAATCGAGGAAGGCAGGAACGGAAACCTGATCTGTCATTACACGGAAAAGGATACGCTGCAGGAGGTAGAAGCGGATGGAATCCTTGTCGCAGCAGGAAGACGTGCGGAAACGGAGGGGCTTCTCGGAGAGGATATATCCGCAGCGTTGGAAATGGAGCGCGGCAGAATCCTCGTTAATGAGAATTATCAGACGAATATACCCAATATCTATGCCATTGGCGATGTAACAGGAGGAATTCAGCTTGCACATGTGGCGACAGCAGAGGGATTAAATGCAGTGGCTCATATGGCAGGCGAAAAACTTCCTGTTAATATAGAAGTAATACCGAGCTGTGTATACACTAATCCGGAAATCGCCACGGTTGGTCTCTCAAAGGAGGAAGCCCATGCGGCCGGAATTGCGGCAATCAGTAAAAAATATGTCATGACTGCCAATGGTAAATCGGTTCTTTCCAATCAGGAGCGCGGTTTTATCAAAGTTGTTGCAGAAGAAAGCACAGGAAAAATCCTTGGTGCACAGATGATGTGCGCGCGGGCTACAGATATGATCAGTGAATTCGGAACCGCAATTGCAGGCGGCATGACAATGAAAGAAATGCGTTCAGTAATCAGACCGCACCCGACTTTCAGTGAAGGAATTACAGAGGTTCTGGCAGACTAGTGCTATGTAAACTCTAAAACTGTATCAAAATATTTGTATGGAGAGTTTTTTCATTCCGTAAAGCCATACAAACATGAGAGGCTGCCGACAAAACAGAATTCCTATACGTATAGGCCCTCTGTTTTGCTGGTGGTCTTTTTTTGCGTAATTGCTCATGTAAAGGCTCATCAGGAGTGCGCCAATTCATACAGCTTCCGGATGTCCTCCGGCAGGCCATCCGGTATCATTGTACTGAGGCGTTCCTCATTGCCATCGACAATTGCCTGCTCATAATACCAGCATTTGAACCTGATCATGGCCATATTCTTTTCAAGCTCCCGCATCTGCGCTTCAAGCGCGGCTTTTCTGTTTTCAAACAGCTTTTTCCGGTTCTCGTAGGTGGCGGGGCCTTCTGCACACCATGACATAAATAACCTGATATCCTTGATCTCAAGTCCGGATTTTTTCAGACATTCGATCACATGCAGTGCCTCGATCTCGCTATCTGAAAACTGACGAATACCAGAAGCACGTTTCATACCCGGAAATAGCCCTTCCTTGTCGTAATATCGCAGTGTTGAAACGGGAATGTTAAACATCTCAGAAACCTGTCCTATCGTATACATAGAAATCCTCCGAAAATAAAATGCGTTATATACTTGACCTAAAGTCAGGTTCAGGCTGTATACTAATCATAGCTTACCAGCAATTAAGAATATTTGCAAGAATTAAGAGGAAACCCGAATAAAGATACTTGTTCTTAACGGAAGTCCACGAACAATAAGAACCAAAAGAAAGGAACAGCAATATGAAATACAGAAAACTTCCCCACGGGGGTGAACAGATCAGCGTGATCGGCATGGGCACCTCGGTTGCCGGTGAGATTTCCGCAGATAAGGCTGCGGAAATCTTCACCTATGCCATGGATCACGGGATCAACTATTTTGACTTTGCGGGCGGACATGCGGCGATCTTTCCGGGAATGGGAAAGGCCCTGAAGGGACGACGGAAGGATGCCATGCTTCAGGTCCACTTTGGCGCAGACTATACCTCCGGAGAATACGGATGGAATTTAAGCCTTGATGGTGTAAAGAAATCAGTTGACTGGCAGATGAAGAACCTTGGAATTGATTATATCGACTTCGGTTTCATGCATTGCCTGGACGAACTGTCAGACCTTACGACCTATGAGAAAAACGGTGTACTTCAGCTGATCCTTGATCTGAAAAGCCAGGGTGTGGTGAAACACATCGGACTTTCCACCCATGCGCCGAAGCTGGCAAATAAGGTGCTGGACAGGGGCATCATCGACATGATGATGTTCTCCATCAATCCCATGTATGACTACGGGCAGGGGGATTATTCCATCGGCTCCGGCTCAGAACGATATGAACTTTATACCAGATGTGAGAAAGAGGGCGTCGGCATATCGGTCATGAAGCCGTTCAATGCGGGACAACTCTTGGACGCGAAGAAGTCCCCCTTTGGACAGGCGCTGACACCGGCACAGTGCATTCAGTATGCTTTGGACCGTCCCGGTGTTCTGACAGTCATGCAGGGCGCTGCAGATATTGAACAGCTGAAGCAGAACCTTTCCTTTCTTGAGGCAGATGAGGCAGAACGGGATTACTCTGTGATAGGCTCATTTACACCGACAGAGACCAAAGGAAAATGTGTCTACTGCAAGCACTGTCATCCGTGTCCGGTGGGACTGGATATCGGTTTGATTAACAAATACTATGATCTGGCCAGGCTTGGGGATGTGCTTGCAAAGGAGCATTATCTGACCCTGGACCAGACAGCAGACGACTGCATTTCCTGTGGTCACTGCAGCAGCCGCTGTCCGTTTGCAGTTGATCAGATGAAACGCATGAAAGAGATTCAGGAATACTTCGGAAGATAGAAAACAGGAGGAAATTTGAAATGATCTATAACAATTTTCAGGGAATGAAACTCTCAGCACTCGGAATGGGAAATATGAGACTGCCTGTTCTGGATGGCAATGACAGTCGTATCGATGTGGAGACTGCCAAAAAGATGATCGCCTGCTGCATGGAGCATGGTATCAACTATTATGACACCGCCTACGGTTATCATGGCGGGCAGTCGGAGCTGGTTGTCGGAGAACTGTTAAAAGCATACAGGAGAGATACCTTCTATCTCGCTTCCAAATTCCCCGGCTATGACCTTTCCAACATGACAAAAGTAAAGGAAATCTTTGAAGAACAGCTTAAAAAATGTCAGGTGGAATACTTCGATTTCTATCTCTTCCACAATGTCTGTGAGATGAATATCGATTATTACCTGGATCCGAAATACGGCATTTACGACTATCTCATGGAACAGAAGAAAAATGGACGCATCAGACATCTTGGTTTTTCTGCCCATGGTGATATCGACTGCATGACAAGATTCCTTGAAGCATATGGCAAGGATATGGAGTTCTGCCAGATCGAGTTGAACTATTTTGATTACAAGTTCCAGGATGCAAAGGGCAAGGTAGAACTGCTTGATAAGTGGAATATCCCCGTCTGGGTCATGGAACCGGTAAGAGGCGGACAGCTCGCCTCTCTCTCTGCAGCTGCAGAAGCTAAACTGAAAGCAGTAAGACCGGATGAGGCGGTGCCTGCCTGGGCTTTCCGCTTCCTGCAGGCTATTCCGGGTGTAACGATGACCTTGTCCGGTATGTCAAATATGCAGCAGCTTCAGGATAACATTAAAACCTATGAAGAAAATAAACCGCTGAATGAAGAAGAAATGGATCTGATCCTTGGAATCGCAGATGAGATGATCGCGAAGACAACCGTTCCATGCACCGGTTGTCATTACTGCGTGACGAAATGTCCGAAGCACCTGGATATTCCGTTCCTTCTTAAGCTTTACAACGAAGCGATGGTGGCAGGCTCCGGTGTGTTTATCGCGCCCATGGCTCTGGCATCTGTAGATGCTGACAAACAGCCGGAATGCTGCATCAATTGTCACAGCTGCGAAAAGGTCTGTCCGCAGACGATCCACATCCCTGAGGAGCTGGCAAAATTCGCAAAGAAGATGGGACGATAAGCAGAAGTACATACATAGAAATAACAGTAAATATTTATTCTACAGGTAAAAATGGAGCTGCAAGAGAATTTGCAAAAGAAATCCAAAATCGCAGCAACAAGAGCTCGGATGAACAGAATCCGGGCTCTTTTTTCTTTTTAGTTTTTCCTGCTATTATAAATATTAAGACAGTACAGTAAATCATATACAGAAAGCGGTGAATTATATGAAATTATTATTTAAACAGAGATTTTTCTCATGGTTTGACAGTTATGATATTTATGATGAAGCAGGTAATGTTGCATACACTGTAGAGGGTAAGCTTTCCTGGGGACACAAACTGGTAATCTATGATGCTGCCGGTAACGAAGTTGGTATGGTTGTTCAGAAAGTGCTGACATTTCTTCCCGGATTCGAGATTTATGAAAGAGGCAATTACATCGGGTGCATCAGCAAGGAATTTTCTTTCTTTCAGCCGCATTACAATATTGATTACAATGGATGGCATATTGACGGCTCTTTCATGGAATGGGATTACAATATTGTTGATCAAAGCGGATCCCCCGTTGCATATATCAGCAAAGAACTTTTCCACATGACAGATACCTATATAATTGATGTCTGTAATCCACAGGATGCACTTTATGCGCTGATGTTTGTACTGGCAATTGACGCTGAGAAGTGTTCAAGAGATTAAAG
>JBJELO010000145.1:0-2530 GCA_051879195.1 Lachnospiraceae bacterium | reverse complement strand
GAGCATTATGTACTGAATCAGCTTCGGAATGATCCGGCATTTGTTCCGGAACTTGATTTTGTTATGTACTTAAGTACGCAGGAGAATGCTGCGGTGGAGCATTCTGTCGCGGAACAGGACGGCAAACTGATTGGTCAGAACATGTTTATGAAAGCAAATATTAAAGCGGATGATGGCAGAGATATACCAATCATGACGATGGGACCGATCTGCATTACCCCTGAACTTAAAAGAAAGGGATATGGAAAAGTTTTACTGGATTACACCCTGGAAAAAGCGAAGGAGCTTGGCTGTGGTGCGGTTTGTTTTGAAGGAAACATTGATTTTTATGGAAAGAGTGGATTTGCCCCGGCAAGCACCTTCGGCATTCGTTATCATGGCCTGCCGGAAGGCGAAGATGCATCCTTCTTTTTATGCAGGGAATTGATTCCGGGATATTTAGATGGGATTACAGGTGAGTATGCAACACCACAGGGATATTTTGTGGATGAAGCAGAGGTGGAAACATTCGATAAGGAGTTTCCGGTTAAAGAAAAATTGAAACTTCCTGGTCAATTATTCCAGGAGTGATCAAATAGAATAATTGTCTTTGTTGAACAACCAAAAGACGTGAATTCACATGAAATCATTGACGTTTTTCATATTTGAATGTAAACTGTAACAGAATCATCTTGTCGCCGAAGCGGAAAAATGGGCCTCAGAAGAGGTAGAAAAAATGCATAAATAGAAAGCGAAAAAACATGAATAAATTAGCGTTAAGCGAAGAAATTTTGTTAAAAGTTGACAAACCTGCCCGATATATCGGCGGGGAATATAATTCCGTATTGAAAAATCCGGATGAGGTAAAGACCCGTATCGCCATGTGTTTCCCGGACGTGTATGAGATCGGGATGTCCCATCTGGGGATGCAGATTTTATACGATATGTTCAATAAACGGGATGATATCTGGTGTGAGCGTGTGTTTTCACCATGGACCGATCTTCATGAAATCATGAAGAGAGAGGGAATTCCACTGTTTGCGCTGGAGTCTCAGGACCCCGTGAAAGATTTTGATTTTCTGGGAATTACCATTCAGTATGAGATGTGCTATACCAATATTCTGCAGATTCTGGATCTGGCGCAGATTCCCATGCTGGCTGCCGACCGGTCGGATGATGATCCCATTGTCATGGGTGGCGGCCCCTGCGTCTACAACCCGGAGCCGCTGGCAGATTTCTTTGATTTATTTTATATCGGAGAAGGAGAAGTCAACAATCTGAAGCTGGTGGATCTGTATCAGGAATGTAAAAAAGCAGGTCTCGGCCGCCGTGAGTTCCTGAAAAAGGCTGCCGGGCTGCAGGGAATCTATGTGCCGTCCCTGTATGAGGTGACCTACAACGAAGATCAGACCATTGCTTCCTTTACTCCGGTCTGTGAGGAAGCTCCCGCCACTGTTGTGAAAGCCGTTGTGGAGGATATGACAGAACCGGAATATCTGAAAAAGCCGTTGGTTCCTTTTATTAAGGTAACGCAGGACCGGGCTGTACTGGAAGTCATGCGCGGCTGTATCCGCGGATGCCGCTTCTGTCAGGCAGGTATGGTTTACCGTCCCAGAAGGGAACGCAATGCAAAGGAGCTTCTGCAGGTTGCAGAGGAAATCCTGAAGAATACAGGACATGAAGAGATTTCTTTAAGTTCCTTAAGTTCCAGTGATTATTCCGGGCTCGGTGAGCTGGTGAACGGGCTGATTGAGGCCTGTAACGAGCATCATGTAAATCTGTCCCTGCCGTCTTTGCGTATTGATTCCTTCTCACTGGATATCATGAGCAAGGTTCAGGACATTAAAAAGAGCAGCCTGACTTTTGCACCGGAAGCAGGAACCCAGCGAATGCGCAATCTGATCAACAAGGGGCTGACAGAAGAAGATATTCTGGACGGCGCCAGAAAGGCATTTGTGGGCGGATGGACCAAGGTGAAGCTGTATTTCATGCTGGGGCTTCCCACAGAGACGAAGGAGGACATGGAAGGGATTGCCGGGCTGGCCAACAAAATCGCGGCAGAATATTTCGATGCGATTCCCAAACCGGAGCGAAAAGGAATGGTATCCATTACTTCCAGTACGTCTTTCTTTATTCCCAAGCCGTTTACGCCTCTGCAGTGGGCCCCCATGTGCGAGGTGCAGGACTATATTGATAAGGCACAGACTGTAAAGCACGCCATGAAGAATCAGCTGAATCATAAGCGTCTGAGCTACCAGTGGCATTCTCCGGAGGCTTCCATTCTGGAAGGCGTATTTGCCCGGGGCGACAGACGGCTTGGCAAAGCCATTCTGAAAGCCTATAAGTCCGGCTGTCTGTATGACTCCTGGACGGAGCAGTTTGATTTTGATAAATGGATGCAGGTGCTTTCTGATTGCGGTCTTGATTACCATTTTTATACAACGAGAGAGCGCAGTCTCGATGAGATATTCCCCTGGGATTTCATCGATGCGGGCGTCAGCAAAAAATTCCTGATCCGCGAGTGGAAACGGGCCATGGCAGAAGAGGTTAC
>JBJELO010000144.1:0-11412 GCA_051879195.1 Lachnospiraceae bacterium | reverse complement strand
GGATGTGCTTCCGGTCGGGATGGCCCTGCAGGTAGGAACCGGTGTGGCGCAGGGTCTCCATATCTTCCATGGGGAAAAAACCTCTTTCCGCCAGAGTGGCATAATAGCCGGGAGCAGTATGACCCTTTGACAGGACAAAACGGTCCCTGCCGGGATCCTGGGGATTGTTCGGATCCACGTTCATCTCTTCCATGTATAAATAGGTAAATAACTCTGTGGCAGACAGGGATCCGCCGGGATGGCCCGACTTTGCCACATGAACACCGCGGATGATCCCTTTACGCACCTCATTCGCATGATATCTCAATTTTATTATTTTCTGTTCTGTTAAACTCATTTCTGCTCCTTCCGGAATTGGTTATTCAGAATCACTGATCGGACCTGATTTTGTCTGGATCTTCTGTTCAGAATCTGCTGATATTCCCTCCTGTAACTATTCCCCGAAAACAGCCCGGTAGTCCTGCTGGAATTTCTCAATTCCCGCATCGGTCAGGGGATGCTTTGTCATCTGTTCGATTACCTTGTAGGGAACCGTTGCGATATGGGCTCCCGCCAGCGCACAGTCCGTCACATGAATGGGATTGCGCACGCTTGCAGCAATAATCTGTGTATCCAGACCTGCTACATCAAAAATCTGTGCAATTTCAGAGATCAGATCCACACCGCGTACATTGATGTCATCCAGACGTCCCAGGAAAGGAGATACGTAAGTGGCGCCTGCTCTTGCAGCCAGAAGGGCCTGATTGGCTGTAAAAATCAGGGTGACGTTGGTTTTGATGCCTTCGGAGGAAAGCACCTTGCATGCTTTCAGGCCTTCCACAGTCATGGGGATTTTTACCACCATGTTGGGATGGATGGCAGCAATCTCCCGTCCCTCACGAATCATGCCTTCCGCATCCACGGTAGTAGCCTTCACCTCCCCACTGATGGGGCCGCCCACAATACCGGTGATTTCTTTGATAACTTCCTTAAAATCCCGTCCTTCCTTTGCAATCAGGGAAGGGTTTGTAGTGACGCCACAGATCACACCCATGTCATTGGCTTTTCTGATATCCTCTACATTTGCTGTATCAATAAAAAATTTCATAAACTCACCTCAAAAAAATCTTGCATTCCACTCTTTTTAACGGCTACTGCGATAGAAAGATCCGGTTCCACTGAGGAATCAGCATAGACTGCAGTGCATGATACAGATCGGATTTACCGGGCCATACCGTGTTCAGAAGCTGATGATTCAGACTCATTTGATGATACCAGGAACCATTTTCATGATCGAGTACTTTTTCATCTTCTCCGCTGCCTTGAAAGCCAAGTAATGTGCCAATGCTGTACACATGGCACATTCTTGACATAATCCAGTTTTCTCTGTCACGGTCCTTCCACGGAGTTCCGTCTTTATTCAATATTATCTTTTGTCAGCACATCTACACCGGTGTCCGTTACTGTGCCGCCAAGGTCCTTTCCGTTCACTGCGTCAATGCAGGCTTTTACGCCTTCACTGCCCATAGTTTCCGGTCTCTGGGCCATGGTGCACAGCAGATAGCCATCTCTGATCAGACCTTTGATCGTATCTGATTTGTCAAAACCTACGCCAACAATGCTGCTGTTTCCGGAGGCTTTGATAGCATTTCCGATACCGGTTGTGGCGCCTTCGTTGGCACCAAACATGCCTGCAACCCCCTGCGTAATATAATTTTCAGCAATGCTCTGTCCCTTTGCCGCATCACCGTCGCAGTACTGGGTCTCCATCAGTGTGAAATCCGTACCCTCGAAAGCACTGCGGAACCCTTCTTCACGGGATACACAGGACGCAGTGGAAACATTAACATTGACAATACCGATTTTTCCACTGGTGATACCCTTTGCATTCAGTTCCTCGATCATCTGCTCGCCGGCTGTTTTACCTGCTGCCGTATTATCAGTGGAAAAAGTTGCTTCCGCCTCCACATTAGCCGCAGAATCCACATATACGATCTTGATTCCGGAGCCGGATGCTTCCTGAAGCGCACCGGAAATTGCATCAGGTCCGTTTGCCGCAACCATAATTGCATCGTAACCGCCTGCGATTGCATTGTTGACACATTCAATCTGTTTCGAGTCATCTTTCGTATCGGGCGACATGAAATCAACGGTTACCCCCTGTTTCTTCGCTTCTTCCTGTGCTCCTTCATTCAGAGAGACCCAGTGCTGATCAATGGAATCCATGGTGATCAGAGCAATTTTACAGCTTTTGTTCTCCTGCACGGAACCGGATTCTTCAGATGAACTGCATCCTGTCAGAATCATTCCTGACAATGCCATTATGCATAATGCTGTTGCTGCCAGTTTCATTATTTTCATACTTTTCCTATCTCCTATCCGTATTTTATTTTTTCTTTGCTTTTTTTGTGCCTTTACCATTTCTTACAATTACATCAAGCAGTACGGCAACGACTACGATTACACCGATTACGATTCGCTGAATACCAACCTGCGCACCGATCATGTTCAATCCGTTTTCCAGAACCTGCCATACCGCAGCGCCTACGAAGGTTCCCAGCAAAATACCGGAACCGCCGATGGGAGAAACGCCGCCGATAACACCGGCTGCAACGCCGTACATCTCATACGTGTTGCCGGCTTCCATATTGCCCATACCGGCCTGCGCACAGAGAATCCATCCGACTACAACGGAGCAGAATGCACTGACCAGATAAACTTTGACAGTGGTCATGACCACGTTGACACCTGATAATCTGGCCGCATCCGCATTGGAACCTACCGCATAAATATGGCGGCCCGTTCTTGTTTTAGCCAGAATAAAGAAAAAGATGGCAAAAATAATCAGCGCGATCCAGAATGTATTGTAAATTCCCAGGAAGCTTCCATAATAAAAGAAACTCTGAAAACGGTCAGCCACATCCTTGCCCAGAACGATTCCGATATTATCCGTATTGCGGTTTCCGTTTACGATGTAAGCCACACCTCTTGCAGCAAACATGGTACCCAATGTGGCAATAAACGGCGGCAGTTTGAATTTCCCTACAAGGAAACCGTTAACTGCACCCACGATCATACCCAGAATCAGGGAGATCAGCAGAGCAGGAACAACGGAAACACCATTGGTCATTAATGTGGATGTGGTCATGGCACTCATGGCCACAATGGAGCCGATGGAAAGATCCACGTTGCCGGTGATCATGACATAGCTCTGTCCGATACCCACCAGAAGGTATTTTGACATGGAACGCAGCACATTCATATTGTTCTGTGACGAAAATACCTGCGGATTGATCATACCGAAGACAAGATAGATGATAATTAATCCTGCAAATGCAGTCAGTACTGCTCCCATGCCACGGACAGCAAGGATCTGCCTGAACTTGTTATTCTTTTGTTTCATTACTTTGCTCCCCTCCGCGGCCAACACCGCTTTCAATTTTCTTTTCAAACTGTGTTGCGTATTTCAGGACTTCATTCTGTGTCAGTCCCCTCGCAGGAAGATCTGCTGTAATTCTTCCGTCACACATTACAATCACCCGGTCTGCAATTCCCAGTACCTCAGGCATTTCCGATGAAACGAACATAACCGCGATTCCCTGCTGTTTCAACTGATTCATCAAATTGTAGATTTCCACCTTAGCGCCTACGTCTATACCCCTGGTGGGTTCATCGAAAATCACAACTCTGGAATTTCTCGCCAGCCATTTTCCAACCACGATCTTCTGCTGATTACCGCCGGAAAGTGTCTCTGCATTCACTTCCAGATTCGCCGTTTTGATCAGAAGATTCTTCACTGCACTGCTGCAGAGTTCTTCTTCTTTTTTCGCATTGACGATACCGGTTCTGCCGCATACCATATCCATATTCGGCAGAGAAAAGTTCTGACGAATGCTCAGTTTTGTACAGAGTCCGTCTTTCTTCCGATCTTCCGGAGCCAGTACAATGCCTGCCCTGATTGCATCTCTGGGACAGTCGATTTTTACTTCTTTTCCATCCAGAATAAACTGACCGGAATTTTTCGGATCCACACCGAAAATCGCTCTGGTCGTTTCAGTTCGCCCGGCACCCATTAAGCCGGAAAATCCCACAATTTCACCGCTGTATAATGAGAAACTGATGTCGCGCACCATCTTTCCGGCATTCAGGTTTCTAACCTCAAAAATTTTTTCACCTTTTTCGCAGGGGACACGGGGGAACTGCTCTTTAATCTCACGTCCTACCATGTTGGCGATCAAACGGTCCATGGTAAAATCCTGAAATTCGCCTTCCGTAATAAACTGTCCGTCACGCATGATGGTCACGCGATCCGTGATATGAGCCAGTTCCTCCAGACGGTGGGATATGTACACAATTCCGCATCCTTTTGCCCGCAGCTGACGGATAATCTTGAACAGCTCTTCGATCTCACGGGAGGTCAAAGCGGAGGTAGGTTCATCCATGATCAGAACCCGGGCCTGAACCGACAGGGCTTTGGCGATTTCAACCATCTGCTGTTTTGATACGGGAAGATCTCCCACACACTGCTTCGGATCGATATCCACACCCAGTTCATCCAGATACTTCTTTGCTTCCGCTTCCATGTCGGCGGTTTTCAACGCCACTTTGCCTTTGATTTCTCTGCCAAGAAACATATTTTCCGCAACAGACAGATGGCGGCACATATTCAATTCCTGATGAATGATGGCAACACCTGCCTCGCGGCCCAGCTTCGGGTTCAGATCGCCGTATTCCTTACCGTCAATTACCAGTTTACCGGAATCTCTTGTATAAACACCGCTCAGAATCTTCATCAGAGTAGATTTCCCAGCACCGTTTTCCCCGAGAAGTGCCATTACCTCGCCTGATTTCAAATGGAACTGCACATCATTCAGGGCCTTTACCCCGGGGAATGTCTTGACGATATGTTCCATTTCCACAAGATATTCACTCATGTGCAGTCCCTCCTTTTCTCATCAGAAATTCATCGATCTGTTCCATGGGAACGATACCGCTGTAAGGCCCCGCACCCATAACACAATGGCTTCCTACGGCATTGGCAAATACCGCACTTTCCGCATATCCCCGGCCTCTGGCCAGGCCACACAGGAAACCTGCGCAGAATGAATCGCCTGCTCCGTTGGTATCCACAGGATTCGGCTGATAGAAGGCAGGCACCGTATACCGTTTTTTGCCGTTCTCGCAGATATACGCTCCTTTGCTTCCATTTTTGATAATCACATTTTTCACACCCTCGGAGAAAAACGCGTCTGCAATTCTGTCCATGTCCGTTTCTCCGGTCAGTCTGGCGGCCTCGTCGATGCTGGGCATAAACAGATCCAGATACTTCAGAGACGGTCGGATCTTATCCATCCATCTGCCGCTGAAATCCCATACTGTATCCATAACCGTGTATTTTCCCAGTTCCTGACACTGTTTCAAAAATTCCGCTGCTTCGGCCCCGTCAAACCGGTCCAGCAGCATGGCAGAAGCAATAAACACAATGTCACTTTTCACAAGCAGCAGTTCTGAAATATCGTTTTTCCCCAGTTCAGAGGTGGAACCGGGATAATACATAAAACTTCTCTCACCCGCAGAATTTACGGTAACAATTGAGGTGGATGTGGGCGTGTCGGTCCGGACAACCCCTGAGATATCAACTCCGTTTTCCTGCATTTCCCTGACAACAAAGTCGCCATTGGCATCGCGGCCTGTTTTGCAGCAGACCGCCACCGGTACACCGAGCCTTGCCAGGTCAATGGCGGCGTTGGCGGCACACCCGCCAACGGTGGTTTTCAGTGATCCCACTGCCATCAGCTGACCCGGTTCGGGAAGTGCATCCACCGGTTTTACCAGGATATCCGTTGTGATTCCACCGATACAAAGCACATGCTTCATCACGGCACCACCTTTCATTCCACACCGAAATGGGCAAACAGAATCTTTTCCGCTTCCGTATTCCAGAGTCCCTTATGAGCATCACATGCATCTGCCAGTTCCAGATAAAAAGGATCCTTCTTTCCTTTTTCGCGGAAATCCTCAATCGCTGTAAGAGGCATGTCAAACTGGGTGTAAATCAGTTTCTTTCCGCCTTTGATTTCAGGAAGATGAAGCACCGCATCCGCATAACTGTCCAGACCGCCGATATGGGTAACCATGACGGAAGGGAGAAGCTCATTTTTTTCCATCAGTTCCACGGCCTCAATGGTATCTATGGTCAGACCGCCGGAAGCACCCATAACATGGGCAGATGAATAATGAGCATCATACAGATTGATACTGGCACTGAATTTCGAATCCATGGGACCTGCGAAAATATTCATGCAGCCGTCAAATGCCAGCAGACGATTGCCCAGTTCCGCTACGGACTGCACGGGAATAAACAGAAATACATCATCATATCCTTTTCCGCCGGTCAGAGCCCTTAACTCAGCTTCTGCATCTTCCATTTTTGCCGTATTGACATAGAGCAGTTCAATGCCTTTTTCCGCAGCTGCTTCGGGAGTCAGCAGTTCCTTCGCTCTGTTCAGGCGGTCATCATTGACTTCCGTCACAACAACCCGTTTCGGTTTGTTTTTCATGGCCAGAGAATAGCTGATGGCACCCAGACCCATGGGACCGCAGCCGCCGAGAATCAGGATATCCCCACCTGCTTTCGTACCCATGGCGTGCTCATAATTCTGCTTATTGGTGTGATAGTTGGAATTGAATCCCCCGATCACACAGCTGAGCGGTTCGCACAGAGACGCATCAAAGTAGTTTTCCCCTGCATACGGAAGAACACAGTTCAGTTCCACCGCTTCATGGGGTACGATACAGTAAGTGCAGGCGCCTCCGTAATAAGGATAGGAATCCCGGAGCCCAGAGGGTTCCTTTGTAGTTCAGTGTGGGCTGCAGAGCAAATCTCTGTCCCGGCTGATACCGGTCTGCCCATTTTGCACCGACTTCCACAATAACGCCTTCGAATTCGTGTCCCAGAATGATGGGATTTTCCGCCACATCATCCGGCACGCGCTTGTGAGCCGCACCCTGTTTGATTGCCTTATAGGTAGACATGCAGATACTATCTGAAATCACCTTCACAAGCAGTTCATCTTCTTTAATTGCCGGAAGTTCAAATTCTTCCAGCCTCACATCATCTTTTCCGTAAAGTCTGACAGCTTTTGTTTTCATAATATAAATTCCCCTTTACAATACCCCTTATTTACTGCACTCCTGGATTTTCTCATAGATACGTTTCGCTTCCGCTGCAGGGTCTGCTGCATTTCCGATGCCGCCGCCCACGATCAGCACATCCGGCTTCAGAGCCGCATACTCCGGAATTGTATTGTAATTGATACCGCCTGCAACGGAAATTTCCGCACTCCTTGCATGCTGTTTCATCACCTTCAGGTCATCCATGGGAGTTCTGCCCTGCTTCTGCTGATCCACTCCGGTATGTACAGCAATACCATGAACACCGACAGCTTCCAGCTGTGCAATTTTTTCGGGAATATCCGGAACACAGATCATATCCATAACAACCTTTTTTCCATATTTATTGGCAGTGGCAACGCAGGCTTCCACCGTTGCAATATCCGTTACGGCAAGAACCGTTACATAATCGGCACCTGCTTCAAATGCGGATGCTGCTTCCAGTTCACCGGCGTCCATGATCTTGGTATCCGCCAGAATTTCCTTTTCGGGAAATCTCTCCCGGAACTGTCTTACGGCTTCCATGCCGCTTTCAATGACAAAGGGAGTACCGATTTCAATAATATCCACGTAATCTCTAACCTTCTCTGTCAGTGCCAGAGAGTCTTCCAGACTGAAAATATCCAATGCAAGCTGAAGTTTCATGATAATTCCTCCTTATTCTGTTACCATCTGAATCAATTTATGGGTTTCCGGTAAACCGGTGATTTCTGCCAGAGTCCGGGCAATACCTTTCTCTGCAATCCTTTTTTGCAGTTCCACTGCTTCATGATCGTCCGCATAATCATATTTCAATGCAGCTTTGATTCCTTTTACAATATTGACAGGTTCCACTCCTGCATCCAGCGCTGCCAGCGCAGGACCGAAGAAACGCTCGGCAGCGGAAAGCTTTCTGATGGGCTCTCTGCAGGGTCTGGTCACGGAATCTCTGATTCTCTGATCGGCAAAACGGATCAGCATGTAGGACGAGTATTCCATGAATTCGCTGAGAGGCAGATGATATTCATGGCTCCATGCCTGTCCGCATTCCTCCAGCGCATGGTATACGATTGTAAAAATCTCCTGATCCGTGGTGGCATTCCAGATAAACTCCAGGCCTTTTTCATATCCCAGATACCCAAGCATGGCATGACCTGTCAGGGTGAAAATTTTTCTCCTCACATAGGCTTCCACATCGGCGGATATCTTCAGACCCTGAATATCGTTCAGATTTCCTTTTACTCTGGTTTCATCCACAACCCATTCCATATATTTTTCAACCTTGACGGTCAGCGCTTCCTCTGCCTTGATGGGCACAACGATTCTGGAAACCTCCGCATCAGGGAATCCCACATATTTTTCACAGTATGCAAGTTCCTCTTCACCAAAATGTTCCTTAATGCAGCCGAACAGGTGAGATGTACCCGCATCCATATTTTCGCAGGCGATTACATCCAGGGGTTTCGTAATCTCCTGCTGCATCCTCATGGAAATGCCTTTTGCGATAAGGGGAGCAATTTTGGGAAGAATTCTGGCGCCCACAGCCGTTGCAATCACATCCGCATCCAGAATTTCAGTGACAGCTGCCTCACTGAGAGAAGAAACGGCTCTCACGTTTTTCACCATTTTCCTCTGATCTTCTTCTCCCAAAATAATGACACGATACTCCTTTTTGTCATTAATCTCATCGATTAATGCCTGAACCGCATCGAAAAATACGATTTCGTATCCGGATTCGTAAAGTCTCTCTCCGATAAATCCACGGCCGATCTGACCGGCACCGATCACAATTGCTTTTTTACTCATAATGAAACCTCCAAATATTCGGAAAATTACTCAAGATTTGCATGTCTGGTGAACATTTTGTCAGAATTCAGATTTTTCTTTTCCATCAGGCGAAGAATGATGGAGTCCAGGAAAAGTAATGTACTCTGTTCGAAAAGGGAACCCATGGGCTGAATGGATTTCAGGCTGGCATCTACATCAGCCTTCGGTGTGGGAGCAGGAATTTCTACGGCAACATCTGCCAGCTGACCGATGGGCCCATCCGGGCAGATGGTAACTGTGGCAATCGGTGCACCAATCTTCTTTGCCTTCTGTGCCATACTTACCAGGCTTCCTGTACTGCCGGAGCCGGATGCAACAATGAACAGATCTTCCGGTTCCAGATTGGGAGTTACGGTTTCACCGCATACATACGCATCAAATCCCATATGCATCAGGCGCATGGTAAACGCTTTTGCCGCAAAACCGGAACGTCCGGCACCTGCAACCAGAATCTTTTTTGCATTCAGAATCAGGTCTGCCAGTTTCTCACCGTCTTCAGGAGATACCTTTGCAAGAGTATCTGTAAGTTCCTTTGTTACTACTGCTGCATATTCCGTTGTGTTCATCTTTATTCTCCTTATTCTATATCTGTTCAGAAAATCATATGGTATTCTCAGGGGCTGACTCTGAACAGTTCGTCCTTTACTTTTTATTTACAGTTCCATTGCGTTATCTCTGTATGCCAAAATACTGTTCTTTCCCACTGCGGTCGGCCGCCCGCATGAAAAAAAGCATTAGAGAAGTATTGGTAAATTAAATTTACTATTAATTCGAAAATATTTGCTGAACAAAAAAGGTTACCGCGGTTTCTCCCATTGCTCAGCTTTTATTAGTAAATTTAATTTACCATTATTATAACAGGATATCTTTTTATGTCAATCCCCTTTTTAATATTTGTCATTTTTTGCTTAAAAATCGCGTTTTTCCCCAGCACTATTACTATAAAGATGCACAATAATCAATACACGGACCGGCATTTTCGGTATCCAGAGCTTTCAGTGTTTTCGAAACCGGCGCTATACAGTAACCTTTACATATAAAAACAGCAGCCGGTCCGATATGTTGTCGAACGACTGCTGTCTCTCCTGATTATGAATTTTTTTCTGTTTGCAACATGGCATACAATTCATCTGTACCTTTATTATTACATCAGCGGAAGCTGTCCTTTGAAAACCCGATCCAATATCACTGCTGCAGAGCCGGTCAGCATGGCGTCTCTTCCGAAAAATGCCTTGCAAATCGGTATCTTCCTGTAATCCTGTGCGATTTTCCCTTTATTGACCAACTCCTCAAGTTTTTTTACGAACCGGTCATCCCAGTCAATGCAGTCATGCCCCAGAATTATCATCTCCGGATGAAGAAGATTAACGGCATCAACGAGTGCAATGGACACATTTTCCACCAGCTCTTCAAAGACATCAGCCACCTCCTGCCGGTCTGTCATCCTGCAGAATTCTGAAAATGAAACATTGATTCCGGACGCCAGCTGCAGCTGCTGCTCCACCACACCGGTGCTCGCATACATTTCCAGATAACCCCTTTTGCCGGCTTTACCGGTTGGCCCGTTTCTGTTAATCGTCATAAATCCGATTTCCGGTGCGAGACCTTTCGCATTATGGAAAATCTCTCCGTTTAAAATCACCCCGGAACCAATACCATTGGATATGCCCAGAAAAATGAAATCACTGGCATCTCTCCCATGACCAAACATCTTTTCCGCCAGTGCCGCACTGTTATTATCATGTTCCAGCACAACCGGCAGGTCGTACCGCTGACGCAGCAGTTCCAGTATATGAAGGTTCTGTATGCCGTAGAAACGGGGCGGATTCAGCAGAATTCCACGATTAAGATCCACCGGTCCGATCACCGACACACCGATGCCAATCACATTATGTTCCCTCTCCAGACACCGTTCAATCAATCCGTAAATATGTTCCATTAAACGCTCCGCAGTCAGATCGCTTTCCAGATCGTACCGTTCACGGTAAAGAATTCCCAGCGTCATACTGCTGATAATCGCCTCCAGTCTGCCACGGAAAACCAGAACCCCGATGATTTTCGGAGCATGTTCCGAAACCCGCAGGACAATGGGATTACGCCCGCAGTTTTCCGTCTGCTCCACTTCATATTCTTCTATAACTTCACCCTGCATAAATTCTGAAATGATATTGCTGATCGTCATCTTCGTCAGGCCGGTGGTTCGCGCCAGTTCAATTCTGGAGCGACAGGTTCCCGTCGCAATCAGTTTCAGAATCAGACCTCGATTATACTGTTTTGTATTTATACTGTTCTGTCCTGCCGTAACTGCCATAAAACCCTCCTGTATCTGTCTTTGTATTGTTTCTATTCTAGCACGATACATTTGATTCAGCAAGCAGACTACTTGTCATAATCATCCAGAAAGCAGTAGCTCATATCATCCTTATGATATCCTATTACGGTCCGAAGATTGAT
>JBJELO010000143.1:0-41610 GCA_051879195.1 Lachnospiraceae bacterium | reverse complement strand
TGATTGCCAGGAATACGCTGTAATCGCGCATGTTGATAGACGCCAGATACGTTTTGCCGATGCCTGGAACAGCAAATATCTGTTCAATAACCAGAGAGCCGCTGATTACATAGATGACATCGGACATAAAATAGGGCAGAATCGGTACAAGAGAATTCCGGAACGCATGGCGTATGGTTGCCTGTGCGCGGGTCAGTCCCTTGGTCCGTGCCAGAAGCATATACTCACTGGTCAGCGTTTCCGCCAGTTCCGCACGGATCATACGCATATCACCGGCTATGGTACTGAAAGACAGCGCCAGGATCGGCATAATGGCTGAATGGAACATGGTCCACGTAAAATAGTCCGTACCGCTCTTCATAACCAGCGGTGCCCATCCAAGCTTAAATCCCACCCAGTACTGCAGCAGCACTGCATATACAAATGATGGGATGGAGATAAAGATCATAATAAATACATTGATTACCTGATCCTGCCATTTATTTTTAAAGATTGCTGCAATTACACCGAAAATGATGCCCATGGGGATGGAAAAGATCAGTGAGCAGACATTCACATAAAGAGTTGCCGGCAGCTTGCTTACCAGATAATCGGTAACCGGCTGCAGGAAGGTTCCCACTGTGGTACAGAATCCCCAGTCAAATTCCGTAAAAATATTTTTCAGGAAAATTCCGTACTGTACGATCAGGGGATCGTAATAGCCCCATGCCCGGCGCATGTCCTCCAGCTGCTGCGCGTAACCGCCTGTAACCTGGATAACAGGGTTTGGCAGCATACGGATCAGTACAAACAGCATTGTCATGATGATACCTGCGCTGACAATAGCAAGGCCAATACGTTTGAATACATATTTAACCATCTGTTAATTTCTCCTCTGCTATGGAATGTCCCCGGAAAACAGCCTGTAAACTATCCCCGGGGACATTCCTGGTATTATGAACGCGTAAAATTATTTAGTAACTCAGGTTATTGCCCTGTTCCTTGCAGTATGCATCCCATTCTTCATCATTCATGGTGTAGGTCAGGAACTGGATACCGCCACGCTGAACGATTACATTGATATACTCTTCACTGCCGGGAATGACTCTCTGAGAGTACAGGCTGACTGCACAGGAAGAATCAATCGGAATCATATGGTAATTCAGCAGCAGTCCTTTTTCCATACCCGCCAGAATTTCATTTCTGACATCCAGTTCAGCAGTTGCATAAGTACCTGTATAAAGCTCGTTGTACCAGTCGTAGAAGCTCATGGTAATCTCTTCACCCTGAACAGAAATGGTCAGATTCCCATAAGGATCAAAACCGTATTCATTAACATAGTTGGGATCGGTGTAGCAGATCATCATACTGTAAGGATCAAGCTCAGCGCCTCCCCATGCGCCCAGGATCATATCATCCTGTCCTGCTTTCATGGTGCTGTAAAGATCCTGATCTTCCACCAGATTGATCTTGATTCTGCCTTCCAGGGAAGTTCCCTTTGCTGCTTCGAGAAGCGCATCCTGAACATAATCTACTCTCTTCTGGTAAATGGATTCACTGCCATAGCTGTGATAATCAATTTCAACCACGTCGGAATCGGAAATATTGCCGTCCTTCTTACACTGATCATAAGCAGACTGAAGCAGTTCGGAAGCCTTCTTCTTATCGTAACCGGTCAGGTTGTCCAGATCATCCACTTCGTATACATCACACAGCGTTTTCTGTGCATATTCGCTGTCGCGGTATGTTTCACCTGAATCGGGGTCACAGATATAAGCATCATTCAGCAATCCGTATGCCGGGTCGCAGCCGGCAGTACAGCTCTTGACATAATCGTTTCGGTCAATGGCAAATGACATTGCCTTACGGAAATCAACATAAGTAAGGATTGTTTTATTGACACCCTCTGATTCCCTGCTCTTAAGCATATCAAAATCGGTGTTCAGAGCCAGATAGTATGTATAGGATTCAGGAGTATAGTAAACATAATCGCTGGTTCCGTATTTTTCCATATCATCACTGGCAAGTCCTACGATATCCAGATTACCCTGCAGGAACATGGAAAGCTGTGTGGTATGTTCATCAATCTGCTGCCAGAGGATATTGGTTGTCTGATACTGACCTTCATGTTTTCCATCCTTGTAGCCGTACCAGTTTTCATTCTTCTCAAGCTTTACTTCCTTGGATTCCTGATAGCTTGTAATCTTGTAGGGACCATAGGAACTGAATTTATCAACAGCAGTACCATAGGAAGATTTGTAGATGCCGCCTGTTTCCTGCTTGTTTGCTTCATACAGATCTTTCTTTACCAGAATCACATTATCAATTTCGGATTCAAAGTTGAATAATGAAGTGGGATTTTTCAGAACCAGAGTGAAGGTATAGTCATCATTTTTAACAAAACCGACATTTTCCCAAGGAGTTTCTTCTGTAATGCCGTCTTCGCGATAAGCGTAGTTGATCAGATCCTCTTCCGATTCATTGCCCCAGTCGTCACTTCCTGTGAAAGAATGGAGAAGCTTGATGGATTCATCAGTCATGGGGATGTAGCCGTCTTCGTTGGCCAGTGCATCCAGACTGCTGTATACGTCTTCTGTCATGTAATCCGCATAATCGGTCAGAGCTGCCCCCTGCATCCAGTCATTGTTGATTGCTCCGCTCCAGCCAAAGTAGGCTTTGTTGCCGTCTTTGTCCGCATACTGTCCGTCACTGCCGGCGCTTAAATCGGACATGGCAATGCCCAGATCGGTTGCAACAGTCAGTTTGGCTTTTCCGGCCTTGTCATTATTGTAGTAATCTTCTGCATTGGCAAGACCTACAGAACCGGAATAAAGCAGAGATGCACGGTAATTCTTCATCTCCGGATTCAGGAACTGCTGGATGGAATATTCGATATCATCCACAGTAATGGGTGTTCCGTCTTCCCAGGTTGCATCATCGCGGATGGAAACCTGCCATGCATAGCCTTCTGTAGCATCGGCAGGCACACCGTATGTTTCATTGCCAGCATAATCGGCAGTCTTGTCAATGGGGAACTCGGAAGCCAGTTCGCAGACGATATCATAGCCGTCTTTTGTTTCATTCATCCAGAATCCATAGAATTCGGATGCGGTGTAAGCCAGCAGATCCCATTCTGAAGAAATCTCCCAGTCAGTGGGGCTCCATGTGCTGACACTTGAATATGTCTGCCGGTAGGTATAGGTTCCGCTGTCATCGGAACCGGTATTGCTGTCTGAGCTCTTTTTGTCACCGCCGCAGCCGGTAAGCAGTGACAGGATCATGCATACAGCCAGCAATAAGGATACAATCCTTTTTTTCATCTTTTTGTCCTCCTTAATATTATGTATCAAAGCTGTTTATCCAGCCAGATCATCAGTTTTTCCAGGCTTCCTTCTTCAAAAGGACTGCCAAGACCTGCAGCTTTTACTGCTTCCGGGAAATTCATGTTCCCGGACTTTTCGCAGAAAGTCAGATAGCTTTTCCAGGCCGCATCGAAATCTTCATTCATCCACTGACAATATTCCAGTGCGCACACCTGAGCCAGACCGTAGTCAATGGCATAAAAAGGCCATAGATAGGTATGCGGAATCCGCTGCCAGCGGCGGCCGATTCTCCGCCTTTCTTCTTCGGTATATTCTCTGAACGGAAAGTATTCGCTTTCCAGTTTTTCCCATACTTCATTGCGCTGCATAGGCGTAAGCTCCGGATTACGGTAGATGATTTCCTGAAATTCATCCTGCTGACACTGATAAATGATCCGCATCACCGCGTTCTCCAGATGCATCTTCCGGTAATCATCGGCCCTGTCCCCGAAAAACAGTTCCATATAAGGGGCAAGGAAAAACTCCATGGACATGGCATGGGTTTCCGCCATCTCGGAAGTATAACAGCCCCGCTCCCGGATTTCTTCATTACGTTTCAGATAAAAATAAAATGCATGTCCGCCTTCATGGCTCATCACATACGCATTCTCGCTTGTCCCGTCAAAATCAGCCAGAATGAACGGACAGCGGTATGCATCAAACTGCGCACAGTAGGCTCCCGTAAATTTCCCTTCCCGGGCTTCCACATCGTAAAGACCATTGTCCAGAAGAAAATGGATGAATTCTTCCGTCTCCGGAGAAAGCCTCGTAAACATCTCCCGGGTCATCTCCAGGCAGAACCGGGTATCCCCCAGAGGAACCGGATTGCCTTTCTGAAAGAAAACAGAAGAATCATATCCGTACATATGCTCCAGTCCGATCCTTTTTCTGCGCTGATCATACAGTTTTGCCCCCACAGGTACAATGTATTTTTTGACCTGTTCCCGGAAACACCTTACATCATCCGGCGTATATCCGATCCTGCTCATGCGCAGATATCCGAGAGATACATAATTCTCAAATCCCAGCATCCGGGCCTGTGCATCGCGATTCTGTACCAGACGGTCAAAGATGGATTCCAGCTCCTCATGCTGTGCTTCCCACGACCGGGCCAGCGCTTCGGAAACGCTGCGGCGAACCTCCCTGTCCGGAGATTCCGCCTCCGCAGTCAGAGAGGAACGGCTGACCATTCTGCCGTTATAGTCTGCCTTTCCGTTGGCAGTAAGTCTGCTGTACTGTCCTGTCAGAGCATTCTCCTCCTGCTCCAAAGAGATCAGGCAGCTGTCATAACCCTCCAGACCGATCCGTATAATGGAAAAAGAAAATGAACCCATCAGTTTTTCAAAACAGGTACTGTAAGGTGACACCGTAAGAAGCCTGCCGAACTCATTCTCCAAATCGGTAATCTTCGGCCCGATTTCATCGTAATAATTCTGTTCCTCCGCATAAAACGCATCATTCAGGTCCATATCATGATGAACCATACAAAGGCTGATGGATGTCATATCATCCTGCAGCCGGCTGTGCTCCTTTAAAATGAGCCGACAGTCCTCCTCACAGGAAACCTCTTTCAGTTTCTGAAAAAGTGCCTGATACTGCTTCTCCACCTCTTCATAAACAACACGCGCATACGGCATATCGCGAAAATGCATATCTATTCCCTCACTAACCGCAAAAACAAAAAAAGCGCCCCTTACAAACCATGATGAAAGAAACGCCGTTGCCTCTGCTATACTGATATCCAATTCTATTTATTCAAACTTCTCAGCATTTTAATAATATCTTCACTCAATCTACACAGTTATATAAACAATACTTTTAAATAGTTATTCTAACTTCAAAATGCTTTTATTTAATTTTGTCTTAAGATTCTATGAAATATATCTTAAATTTCTGTAACTCATTTTCGCTATTATACACTCTGTTACGGTGATTTGTCAAATAAATCTTTTTTATTGCAAAGAATTTTTTTATTATCGGGTGACTCAGGGAAACAATTTCACGCTGAAGAAACACAGCAATCCGAACAGAAACAAAGCAGTGACAGTAAAACAGCGCCTCTGCCGGCAAAAGCATCAGCAGAAGCGCTGTCAAAGGGAGTTTTGTGAAAGCTATATCATTTATTAATAATCCATATCAGGGTTTACAGGAGCTGCGGGAGCCGCTTCTTTGATATCGGCTACGGCTGCTTCCGTTGTAAGAAGCGTTGCAGCTACACTTACTGCATTGGCAAGTGCATTCTTTGTTACCTTGACAGGATCAATAATACCTTTTTCCAACATATTTACATACTGTTCGCTGATTACATCAAAGCCGGTACCGGGAGTGCTTTCTTTTACCTTATTGATAATAACGGCACCTTCCAGACCTGCATTTTCCGCAATTGCATGAAGCGGTGCTTCCAGAGCCTTTGCCACGATTTCGGCACCGGTCTTCTCATCGCCTGAGAGAGAGCCTGACAGTTCATTAACCTTCTTCTGTGCATGGATGTATGCGGAACCGCCGCCGCCGATGATTCCTTCTGCTACAGCTGCTCTTGTAGCATTCAGGGCGTCTTCCATACGGTATTTGGCTTCCTTCATCTCTGTTTCGGTAACGGCACCAACACGGATTACTGCCACGCCGCCGCTTAATTTAGCTGCACGTTCTGACAGTTTCTCCCTGTCATATTCGGATGAGGTATCAGCCTGCTGTCTCTTCAGGGAGCCAATGCGCGCTTCGATGTCTTCTTTCTTTCCTGCGCCGCCGACGATAGTTGTGGTCTCCTTTGTAACCTTAACAGATTTTGCAGTTCCAAGCATCTCCAGTGTGGTATCCTTTAACTGAAGGCCCAGATCATCAAGAATCGCCTGTCCGCCTGTCAGTACAGCGATATCCTCCAGCATGGCTTTGCGATTGTCACCGTATCCGGGTGCTTTTACAGCAACCACCTTCAGTGTACCTCTCAGTCTGTTGACGATCAGTGTGGTCAGCGCTTCGCCCTCCACATCTTCCGCAATGATCAGAAGAGCTTTGCCCATTCTGGAAGTCTGCTCCAGAATCGGCAGAATATCCTGAATATTGGAAATCTTTTTATCAGTAATCAGGATACATGGATTGTCCATATTGGCAACCATCTTTTCCTTGTCATCACACATGTAACCGGAAAGATAGCCATGGTCAAACTGCATCCCTTCCACAACTGCGATCTCCGTCTGCATGGTCTTTGACTCTTCAATGGTAATGACACCGTTTTCGCCGACTTTTTCAATGGCATCGGCAATCATCTCGCCAACTTCTTCATTACCGGCGGAAATGGCAGCCACTTTGGCGATATGGTCCTTACCGCTGACCGGCTGACTCATCTCTTCCAGAGATCCGATGGCTGCATCACAGGCTTTTTTCATCCCTTTTCTCAGAATAATCGGATTGGCACCGGCGGCGATATTCTTCATTCCCTCATTGACAAGAGCCTGTGCAAGAATGGTAGCGGTTGTGGTGCCGTCACCTGCAATATCGTTTGTCTTGGTGGCAACTTCTTTAACCAGCTGAGCGCCCATATTCTCATAACGGTCTTCCAGTTCGATTTCTTTAGCAATGGTCACACCGTCGTTGGTGATCAGCGGACTGCCGAATGACTGATCCAGAACCACATTCCTGCCTTTGGGACCGATGGTAACCTTCACAGTGTCTGCCAGTTTATTGACACCGGCTTCCATTTTCTTTCTTGCATCAATATCAAAACTAATATCCTTTGCCATAATTCAAAATCCTTCTTTCCTGTATAAGATACTTTTCTTCTATCTGTCTTTTCTTCTGTAAAAAATCGTCGGATCAGCCGTATATCAGCAGCTGCGCAGCTGTTATTCAACGACAGCGATGATATCGCTCTGTCCTACGATGATATATTCTTCCTCATCCAGTTTCACTTCTGTCCCTGCATATTTGGAATAGATGACTTTATCACCCGGTTTCACATGCATCTCCACTGCTTTGCCCTTTTCATCGGTACCGGAGCCAACTGCAATTACAACTGCCTCCTGCGGTTTTTCTTTGGCACTGTCCGGCAGGATAATCCCTGACTGTGTCTTCTCTTCTGCTTCCTGATACTGTAAAACAACTCTGTCTCCCAATGGTCTTAATTTCATAATGAAAACCTGCCTTTCTTTATTCTGTCAGCACTCTCAAATGTTGAGTGCCAGCTTGAGTTTTTTTAAAAACAATCACTCGCAGGAATGATTGTTTTATATTAAACTATTTATTTTTGACTGTATTATAGCACTTCTTTTTCCTTTGTCAATACATTAAATGAATTTTTTTACAAAAAAGGCGGTTCCGCACTTTTTTCAAGCGGAATCGCCTTTATATTTACAATATCAGTATCCTGATCCTACAGCATTGCTTCCAGATTGGTACGGATTGCCTTAATAAAGCTTTCGCTGGTTTCTACGGTTACGTTGTCCAGCTTGGTCATCAATGCGAGATCCTTGGTCATATGACCGCTTTCGATGGTATCAATGGTCGCTTTTTCCAGTTTCTTCGCAAAGTCGCACAGTTCAGGCAGGTTGTCCAGCTCGCCTCTCTTGTTCAGCGCGCCGGTCCATGCAAAAATTGTGGCTACGGAGTTGGTGGAAGTGGTCTCGCCCTTCAGATGCTTGTAGTAGTGTCTCTGAACGGTGCCATGAGCTGCTTCATACTCATAATTGCCTTCCGGTGATACAAGTACAGAGGTCATCATGGCCAGAGAACCGTAAGCAGTCGCAATCATGTCGCTCATAACATCGCCGTCGTAGTTCTTGCATGCCCAGATATAGCCGCCTTCGGAACGGATCACGCGGGCAACAGCGTCATCAATCAGCGTGTAGAAATACTCGATGCCTGCTGCGTCGAATTTTTCCTTATATTCTGCATCAAAAATATCCTGGAAAATATCCTTGAAGTTGTGGTCATATTTTTTAGAAATGGTATCTTTGGTAGCAAACCAGAGATCCTGCTTCGTATCCAGTGCAAAATTAAAACAGCTTCTCGCAAAGCTTTCGATGGATTTGTCAATATTATGCATACCCTGGATGATGCCGGGGCCGTCAAATTCATGTATGGTCTCTCTTGATTCATTGCCATCCTTATCGGTAAATACCAGTTCTGCCTTACCGGCTGCAGGAACCTTCATCTCCACCGCACGATAAACATCACCATAGGCATGTCTCGCAATCGTGATCGGTTTCGTCCAGGTGGGAACATAGGGATCCAGTCCTTTTACGAGGATGGGAGCGCGGAATACGGTGCCGTCCAGAATCGCACGGATTGTTCCGTTGGGGCTCTTCCACATCTGGCTCAGGTTGTATTCCTTCACGCGGGCTGCATTGGGAGTAATTGTTGCGCACTTAACAGCAACACCGTATTTTTTGGTTGCATAGGCAGAATCAAAAGTAACCTGATCTTTTGTCTGCTCACGGTATTCCAGTCCGAGATCGTAATACTCTGTCTTCAGATCGATAAAGGGAAGCAGCAGCTCATCCTTGATCATCTTCCACAGAATTCTTGTCATTTCATCGCCGTCCATCTCCACCAGGGGAGTAATCATCTTGATTTTCTCCATATAAGACTCCTTTCAGAATACAGAACCGTTGGTTACGGCAGCCCGTATCCTTTACATTTATTTCCTTATTCAAGTCCCAATTATAGAACAACTGCGATAAATTTGTCAATTAGTATTGCGAAGTGAGTCAGTTTTTCCAAAAATCTTTATTTCGCCAGTTCCAGCATCCTTTGAAGAACTCATATTTCTGTAAAACGGTTCTGCCGGTATGCAGTATCCCACGGAACGGATACATTTGATCAGATCCCGAGTCTGCAGATGCTTCCGGATCTGCTTAATGTGAGTATCTACATTTCTGGTGGAATGACGCTGTCTTTCGGGGAGTTTCCGGTTGATTTCCTCCCGGGAAATGACCTCCCCGATATGCTCTATTAACAGAAGAAAAATATCATAGCTATATCCACCGATTCGAATCGTCTCTCCCCGAACCGTGATTTCCCGTCGGCTCTGATCGATGCACATCTGCCCGAAACACAGAGCGCGCGTCTCCATCAGCTCTTTCTCGATATAAATACGGGAAATACTGCGAAACGCCTTGCGGGAAAAAGGGCATGATAAATGAATAAAAGAGCTTTCCGTTTCCATGCAGCCTTTTATCATATCGGTCCGGCTTTTCGGAATAATGGCTACAGGAAATTTCATGTTCAGGATGGAAAGAAGCTCTTTTGATAAATTTTCCAGCGACCGGTAATCGAGAAACAGAAGCACCGGGGTTTCCGTTTCCTGCTTTTTACCTGTCAGCATCAGATGCAGGTCACAGGTCTGAAAACCATCAAGAAACGCATACTGCTCCACCATGTCATACAGCTCCGGATCGCTTACTCCGTTGATAATCGAGAGAATCTTCATAACCACAGCTCCTTCCCGCCATAATATCCGCTATCATACCCTCAATAATGTCTCCGCACCGTACGTCATCAACCTGCACGGACCTCCTGACGCATAAATCCCACATAAGACCCGGTAAAAGAAGCCAGCATCAGCGCAATCATCCCCGTCAGATGCGGCCAGACCAGCAAAAGACTCTGTCCGAAAGACAGATAGCCGGAAAGAGCACCCTCCAGCTGAGAGACAGTTACCACATTGATGGAACGGACCGCAGGATTCATAATTGTAGATACAGCCTCACTGTACAGATAGTAGGGCGACAACCGGTTCAGATTCAGTTCCAGAGTATAATTACTAAGTGAATTGACCATGGCATTGTACTGACTGTTCACCGGATAAACCGCATTGGCAATAATGTTGGCCAGAAGGCTCATGAAAATGGCAAAGAAAATCCATAAAGCGATCACTGCCAGCGCAGAGGTGGAAGAATGCCTGCAGATCACTGAGAAAAAAATGGACAGTCCCAGCCAGAACGCAATATACACAGTAGTAAAAAACAGAAATGTCAGGATTCGAAATACTTCTTCCGCCCCGGGAAAAAGACCGGTGGTCAGAACACCGATTGCACCGATGATAATTCCCATGGAAAAGACCATAATGGCAATCACTGTACTCCCGGCCAGAAATTTTCCAATAATAATGGAATCACGATAAATCGGCTGTGCCACGAGCCGGTTCAGTGTTCCGCTGTTTCTCTCACTGTTGATGGCATCAAAACCCAGCGTCAGCCCCAGAAAAGGCCCCAGCAGAGCAATAAAACTCATAAAAGAGGGGATGGAATTCCCACTGGTGGTATACAGCTTCAGAAAAATGAAATTCGTATCATTTTCCAGCGCATCGCTGATTCCGGATAATGCTCCGTACAGACTGGCAAAGCTGGTGGCATAAATCAGAATCAGAATGATCAGAAAACGCCTGCTGTTCAGATGATCTGCCAGTTCTTTATGATAGAGGGCTTTCAATCCGGCATCAGCTTTCTTCTTCTCTGAATTTTCTTCGGATCGGGAACACAAAATGCTTTCGATCCTGCTTTTTACTGCGATTGTTTTCATCACTCAACCCTGCCTTTTCAAAATATAATCGATAAATTTCATCAAGATCACCGCCGCGCTGATGCATGTGTAAAATCGTATATCCATTACTTCCGAGGAAAGCAGTCAGGCTCCCCCGTATATCGGTGGTTGACTGTACAGACAGCATATCCGATTCCGTATCGACCTGGCTGACTCCTGGCTGCCGGCGGATTTCCTCCAGAATCGTTTCGTCCAGAGGTTCCACTTTCAGTTCCAGTGTATAATGATTTTCTTTTTGTACCTGTTTTCCCAGATCCTCGATTTTTCCGCAGGCAATCAGATTGCCATTTACAAAAATCCCCACACGATCGCACACCTGCTGAATCTGATAGAGCTGATGGGAAGAAATCAGAAGGGTTCTGCCGTCCTCTTTGGACAGCTCTTTCATCAGCTGCAGCAGTTCCCGCATACCCTCTGGGTCGATTCCCAGCGTCGGCTCATCCATAATGATGATCTGCGGATCTTTCATCAGAATATCAGCTACACCAAGCCGCTGTTTCATGCCCCGGGAATACGTCCCTGTCTTCTGGTCCGCTGCGTTCACAAGACCCACCCGTCTCAGAAGATCATCCGCCCGCCGGACAGCTTCCTGATCGCTCAGACCATTCAGTTTTCCCGTAAATACCAGATTCTGCCGGCCGGTCATATCCTGATAAAAACCTACATGATCCGGCAGATATCCTACCATGCTTTTTACTTCGATGGGATTTCTGGTACAGTTTTTTCCGTTGATGAAAGCTCTTCCGGAGGAAGGCTCCGTCAGCCCCAGAAGCATGAGAATCGTGGTAGTCTTACCTGCTCCGTTGGGTCCGAGCAAACCAAAAATCTCGCCCTCTTTAATGAGCAGGTTCAGCTTGTTGACAGCTGTTTTTTCCCCGTATTTTTTTGTGAGATTTCTGGTTTCTATGATAATCGATTCTTTGGATTCCATAGGCTACCTTCTTCCGTATTTTTTAAACAGAAAACTCAGTCCGCACAGAAGCACAGCAATGATACCGACAGCTGCAAATCCCCATGCCGTACGTGTTTTCACGGAAATACGCAGTTCCACCTCGGATGAAATCTCATCATTTTTGATGGTAATGGTTGTCATGTAATCACCGGTCATGGCATCTTTGTCCGGAGTGATGTACGCGGTAACTTCCTTTGAATCGCCTGCTTCCAGTGTCTCGATCGTATCCTCTTCAAATTCCACTTCCCAGTTGGAAGGAGCCGAGGAGGACAGTTCCAGATCTTTCAGTTCCACATTGCCGGTATTTTTAACGGTGAGTGTTACCTTCTTTTTTGAATTGGCATAGGCATCCACATTCAGATTGCCGCTTTCCGTGGAGATTTCCCCATCGTATTTACCTGTGATTTTAACCTTTAGTTCCAGTTTCAGTGTTTCATTGGCAGAAACTGCCGTACAGGGAATGGTATATTCACCTTCTTCAATGGTTTCCGGAGGAGTGATATCCACCGTAAGTCCCTGGCTGGAACCACCTTCAACGGTGATGCTGGCTACCTGACTGCTCTCGGACGATGGTGTAAAACCGACTTCCCATCCGCTGGGAGTCTCTGCTGACAGACTGTAGGACTGTTCTGTGCCCCGGTTATTGACCAGCGTGGTATCAAAACTGAAACTGGTTCCGGAAGAACCCTGCTGTTCCGGATATTCTGCAGTAAAATTACTCTGACCTGTTTCTTCCTGATTCACCGTAATCTCCAGCTCCAGCATATCGGAATTCCCGTTTCCTGCATCGGCTTTCAGACGAACTATATAATTACCCTCTTTCACATCATCGGGCAGCGTCAGACTGAACGTGGCCAGACTGCTTTCTGCAGCGTCAGAGCCGGCATTCACATGAACTTTGCTGATCTGGCTTTCACTTCCGCGGAAATAACCGCTCCATCCTTTCGGTATGCTTTCCACTGAAAGCGAAGCATCACAGGAAGAGCTGCTGGAAAAATCCAGTCCGAAATTCACCATTTCTCCGGCTTTCACCGTAATTCCCGGATAATCCGTGCTCATGTCAAGATTTCCAGCCGCATAAGACGGAACAGAACCTGAACATACAAGCATTCCTGTTAAAAGAACCGCTGAAATACAGGCCCCCAGTCTTTTCATCAAGGTTTTCAATTTCTGCATATGAGATGTCTCCTTTTCATTGATGTTTTCAGTAGTATATTAGGAGACTGTGATATTTTATTGGTCGGTTTGTGATTTGTTTATAAAATGAAAATGAAATATATAAAATTTTTATAAATTTATCAATGTGAAGAATCCGTATCCAATCTCACTGAGCATAAAAAACGGCAGCTGATAAAATATTTCTTTTGAAATGTCAGTAAACTTCTGTCAGCCTGGCATTCTCATAGTACCAGGCAAGAATATCCGCATAACCATAGCCTTCATCTGCCATTTCCGCCGCTCCGTACTGGCTCATGCCGAAACCGTGTCCGAATCCTCCGCCATGAAGCGTCACCGTCTGCACTCCATCTGCCGATTTCACCTCATCCACATAGAAAAATGCACTGGGCAGAATGGAAAGGCCGGTTCTTGTGCTGCCATCCTGAAGCCGGTATACCGTTTCGGAAAATCCCAGTTCACTGCGGACCGATCCGGCTCCCCGTATCTGTTCTGCAGTTCCGTCTGCACAGGAAACAGTCAGTTCAGACACATAGCCTCCGGTTCCCCGCTTCGTAACTGTGATTTCTTTGATTTTCCGGTCCGACAGCTGTTTCAAAGGAATTTCGCAGGTCCAGCGAAACCAGGGGGATTTCCGGTCATATGGTGCATTTTCCCCCGTATTCTGAGCCGACAAAGTTTCATAAGTGCTGATAAAATCCCGGTTCATCTCCGAAATATCCGAATCCGTTTTCACTACTGCAGCAGCCTCCAGAAACTGTGTTTCTTCCATGCCAAAAACTGCTCCGTCTGCTTTTCTGCCCCAGGATGTGGAATAGTAATGTGGCTTCAAGGGCGCATCATCCTGATACAGGATCTGTCCCCGGGTCTGTTCACAGGCTATTACCGCCCGAACGTCCACCGGACCGGACAGGTAGACCTGGTCGTCTGTTGTATCCTCCAGATTCCAGAAAACAGCTTTCTCTTCCGCCGTTTCTGCATTTTCCTTTTCCAGAACATACATGGCATAGGAACGGGCACAGACTGCCTGGGCTTTCAGAGCCTCCTCTCCAAAATCATCCGGCATCTCGGAGGATACCACCCCGGGCAGATACGTTTCCAGTCTGACTCTGTTGACCAGATAAAAAAAATTCTGCCCCGAAGGACGGTAAACCAGCAGAGTTCCCGGATAAACAGGAACACTTCCTCCCTTTTTCAGAGACAGAACCCGGATTCCTTCCACTGCAGCCTCTTTCTCAGTCCCCGAAATACCAAACACCTCTCCGGAATCATCGTAAAGCGACACACAGCAGCTGTCGATCCCATTTTCAGAAAAATAAGCAGCCAGGTCCACTTTTTCATTGTCAGAAAAAATATCGGTTCCAGCATCGGAAACCACAGAAAAAGCCTTTAATGCGGAAAACTGCAGGGATTTATGCGTTTTTCCTCCATCTGAATTCGTAATCAGCACAGATACCTCCGGTTCTTCCCCTGTCTGCTTATGTATCACAGAAACACGGCTTTCCTCCTCTGTACTCTCTTTATCTGCCACATCCGCTTTTTCTGCCGCCTGATTTGCACGCTGCAAAGCTTCCGCACAGCTGCCGGACGCTTCTTCTGAAACCTGACATGCTCCCGAATACACCAGTACGGTTTTTATCATCAGCATAAGAAAAATGAAAAAACATACCTTCGTTCCAAACGAAACCGCTGAAATATACCGCCTGCTCATCACTGAATCTCCTAACCAATTCTGTGCTCTTTCTATTCTATCACGACACAGCGTTTCTCATGCCTCATTCTGCCTCATTCGAACAGAATACTGCCCGGAAGCAGCCATAAAAGTCTGTGCCGCAGCACAATCGAAAAAAAGAACAGGCATACATTGTATACCTGTTCTCTTCTTATCCATATTGCATCGGAAACCGATACGTTACACAATGGATATCACCCGAAATGCCGCATCCTGCACTTTGACTCCTAGCTAGCGCCAGGTGGGCAACCGCACTAAGACTTCAGCCATCCACTCAAAGGAGGCCCGACATCCATCTTAAAATATAGGAATCCCATTTAAAGTAATGTAGGTTCAAAATAGCAGGACCGTATCGAACATTCCAGGCTTCGCTCTCTTTTGTTGTGATTAGTATATAACAATTTCAGAAAATTATCAAGACAAAATTTTGGCAAACACAAGGTAATGTCTGACAAGGTAATGACTGGAAATCGATTTGCAAACATATTTTCGGAATATGTGTTCTTTTTCTATTGACAGATGCCTGCGAACCGGTTATACTGTGATTAGAACAAATATTCGATTGTGTGGTGATGATTTTGACACTGGAAGAAAAACTGACGATTTTGTCAGATGCAGCAAAGTATGATGCGGCCTGTACCAGCAGCGGGGTAAACCGGAAAGGCGAGTCAGGAAAGCTGGGCAATACCCGTGCCTGCGGCATATGCCACAGCTTTGCTGCTGACGGACGATGTATCTCTCTTTTAAAGATTCTGTATACCAATGAGTGCGTATTTGACTGCAAGTACTGCATCAACCGCGTCTCCAACGATATTCCGAGAGCAGCGTTTACGCCGGAAGAGATTGCCCGGCTGACGGTGGAGTTTTACCGCCGTAATTATATTGAAGGGCTTTTCCTGAGCTCCGGCGTTCTGAAAAGTCCGGTTTATACCATGGAGCAGATCTATCAGGCAATCTGGCTGATCCGGAACCGATATCATTTTAACGGCTATATTCATGTGAAGATTGTCCCGGGCACACCTCAGGAACTGATTACGCAGCTGGGCTATCTGGTTGACCGCGTCAGTGTCAATATGGAACTGCCCACCGGCAGCAGCCTGAAGAAGCTCTGCCCCCATAAGTCTGCCTCTTCCATACTGAAGCCCATGCGCTCCATACAGGAACAGATCCATACTGACAGAATGAACCGCGGTTCTTCTTACGAAAGATTGTCCGGAAGTTCCCGTCCCGGTCTGCCTGATGCCGTAAGAGAGAATTCCGGCACCGGAGACTGGTACGAAAGCCATGCAGGCAATACCGTTTGCAATCCTGACAGTCAGACCGAAAAAGATATGATGTTATCCGGTGCGGACACGGATCTGATCTGCCGGAGCTCCGGTTTTCAGGAGCCGGCACCGGCCCACCGGAAGGACCAGGCTCTGACCGTTTCATCTGCCAATCCTGCCTTTGTACCCGCAGGACAGAGTACGCAGATGATCATCGGAGCCACTCCGGAGACAGATTATCAGATACTGACTGCTGCGGAGTCCATGTATGACCAGTATGATATGAAGCGGGTCTTCTACTCTGCCTATGTGGGGGTGAATGAAGATTCCTCTCTGCCTGCGCCCGGTCAGAAGCCCCCTCTTCTTCGGGAGCACCGCCTGTATCAGGCTGACTGGCTTCTGCGTTTTTACGGATTCCGCTCCGGAGAGCTTTTGTCAGCGGAAAAGCCGAATTTCAATATTTTTCTTGATCCCAAGTGTGACTGGGCGCTGCGCCATCTGGAGCTGTTCCCGGTGGACGTTACGATGGCTGATTATTATACCCTGCTTCGGGTGCCGGGAATCGGCGTGAAGTCCGCAAAGAGGATTCTGGCCGCCAGAAGAGACTGCACTCTGGATTTTCTTTCTTTAAAACGCATGGGAGTTGTCCTGAAAAGAGCCCACTATTTCATCACCTGCGGCGGGAAGATGATGTATCCCGTTCGCATGGATCAGGATTCCATCACACGAAGTCTGATCTGCAATGAACATGAGAAGAACTGGGAGATTGCCCAGGATATGAATTACCAGCAGCTGTCGCTTTTTCAGGACTGCAATCTGGAGGTGCGCACATGAGCAATATCATCTATCTCTGCGAAGATACACCCGACGGGATTCTGAGTGCCATCTATCAGGCCAATGCGGAGAAAGCGCCTCTTCGCAGCATCCGTATCCGTACTCATAAGCAGCTTGCCTACGAACTGTTTGCCGAATACCGGGAGACTGCCTCGGATTACGTTTCGGCAGTAAAGGTGATGGACGCAGTAAATTTTCAGATTTCCATAGAAGCTGGACAGATGGTTTACAGTGGTCTGCTTTCTGACCGGGAAGACCGGGGGGATATTGTACTGCGCTTCATGCTGACCGGCTTCCGGTATGGCGGGCGCGTCTGCGATATGCTGGCGCTTCCGGAGGTTGCCGATCTGTTTGAGCTTCAGAGGAATGTGAACAATGAATCCCATTATTTCAGAGAATTTCTCCGGTTCAGCCAGTCACAGCAGGGGATTCTGTTTTCTCAGATTTCTCCTAAAAGCAATGTTCTGCCGCTGATAGCGCCCTATTTCACTGACCGGCTGCCTTCCGAGAATTATGTCATATTCGCCGATACCTTTGATCTGGCTGCCATTCATCCCGCAGATTCCGGCTGGTATCTGGCACCCATGGATGAGGAAGAATTCCGGCAGGTTCTGAAAAAAGACAAAAAAGAAGCAGACTGGGAAGCCTGCTTCAAAGCCTTTCACCGAACCATTGCCATTCAGGCCCGGACCAACCCGGCCTGTCAGCGGACCCATCTTCCTCTCTGGTACCGAAAGCATATGACAGAGTTTCTGTAATCTGCTGCAGCTGTCAGCAGAGCATGACAGTATCCTTTTCAGGACATTTCCGGTAAACAGCTGTGTCAGGTCTGCTCGCAGCAATTGCATTATCTTATGATATCTGCATTATCTTGTGGCATCTTTCATACTTTTTACGTATTCATACAGCGGTCCGCCTGCATCTGCACCATACTTCTGTATGATTTTTACGATGGCACTTCCCACGATGACACCATCGGCGATCTGTGACATGGTATGAGCCTGTTCCGGTGTACTGATACCGAAGCCGATGGCTGCGGGACAGTCGGTCGCCTCCTTTACCAGCTTCAGGATGGAATCCAGATCCGTAGTGATGTTGCTGCGGACACCGGTTACTCCCAGAGAAGATACGATGTAGAGGAAGCCTTTACCCTCCCCTGCGATCATCTGAATCCGCTGGGCAGAAGTAGGTGCAATCATGGAGATCAGGTCGATTCCGTAAGACTGCGCGATGTCGGCCAGTTCACCTTTTTCATCATAGGGTAAGTCGGGGATGATGATTCCGTCAAGTCCTGCCTGACTGCAGCGTTTGAAGAAAGCGTCATATCCATAATAGTGTACCGGATTTACATAAGTCATGAAAACCAGCGGAATGTCTGTTTTTTTGCGGACCGATTCCACCATTTTGAATACTTTTTCAGTCGTGGTTCCTGCACTCAGGGAGCGGATATTGGCTTCCTGGATGACTACACCTTCCGCAATGGGATCTGAGAATGGAATTCCGATTTCAATCAGATCAGCACCTGCTTTTTCCATGGTCAGGATAAATTCTTCTGTTTTATCAAGGCTGGGGTCCCCGGCCGTTAAAAATCCGATAAATGCTTTTTTATTCTCAAATGCTTTATTTATTCTACTCATGAAGATCAATCCCCCTGTATCTGGCAATGGCTGCCACATCTTTGTCACCGCGGCCGGACAGGCAGCAGATAATGATTTCGTCTTTTCCCATGGTGGGTGCAATTTTTCTCACCTGGGCAACTGCATGGGCACTTTCGATTGCACAGATGATACCTTCCGTTCTTGCCAGATATTCAAACGCTTCGACTGCCTCATCATCGGTAATCGGTACATACTGCGCCCGACCGGTGTCATGCAGATAAGCGTGTTCCGGGCCGATTCCCGGATAATCCAGCCCGGCAGATATGGAATAAACCGGCGTAATCTGGCCTGATTCATCCTGACAGAAGTATGATTTCATGCCGTGGAAGATACCCAGCTGACCTTTTGCGATGGTAGCTGCATGTTTTCCGGTTTCAATTCCTCTTCCGGCAGCTTCACATCCGATCAGTTTCACATCTTTATCATTGATGAAATTATAGAACATTCCCATGGCGTTGCTGCCGCCGCCGACACAGGCCAGTACTGCTGAAGGCAGTTTTCCTTCCTTTTCCAGAATCTGTTCTCTCGCTTCCTTACTGATGACCGACTGAAAATCACGCACCATCGTAGGGAAAGGATGAGGTCCCATTACAGAGCCGAGCACATAAAGGGTATCATCCACCCTTGAAACCCATTCACGCATGGCTTCATTAACCGCATCCTTCAGGGTCATTGTACCTGTCTCCACAGGATGCACTTTCGCACCCAGCAGTTCCATACGGTATACATTCAGTGCCTGCCGATCTGTATCTTCCTTGCCCATATAGACTTCACATTCCAGATCAAGAAGCGCTGCCGCCGTGGCAATGGCTACCCCGTGCTGACCGGCACCGGTTTCCGCAATCACCCTGGTTTTTCCCATCTTCTTTGCCAGAAGCGCCTGTCCCAACACGTTATTGATTTTGTGAGAACCGGTGTGATTCAGATCCTCCCGTTTCAGATAGATTTTTGCTCCCCCCAGATCTTTTGTCATTTTTTCCGCATAATACAGAAGGGAAGGGCGTCCGGCATACTCCTTCAGCAGCTGATCCAGTTCTGCATTGAATTCCGGATCCTTCCTGTAATATTCATAGCATTCTTCCAGGTGGTTTATTTCATTCATTAATGTTTCCGGTATATACTGACCACCGTGAATTCCAAATCTTCCTTTTGACATTGGTCTATCCTTTCGTTACTTATAAATTTTCGGGCTGATTATATTCCATGAACCAGTTCCGTCAGTATTTTCATTTTTTCAAAATCTTTTACACCGTCAGTTTCCACACTGCTGCTGACATCCACTGCATAGGGATGAAAGCGGACAAGCGCCTCTTCCACATTCTGTGCGGAAATACCGCCTGCCAGAAAAAATGGTTTTCCTATAATTTTTTCGGGTTCATCACTGCCCTTTTCCCCGGCAAGCAACGCCCAGTCAAACATTTTTCCTGTACCTCCTGCTCCCTGATCAAACAGCAGATAATCAGCATTCCGTTCTCTGCATCGAAGAATATCTTCCCGGCTCTTTACAGAGACTGCCTGAATCACCGGCAATGAAGTCTTTTCCCTGATTTTCCGGACAAAATCCGGACTTTCCTGACCGTGCAGCTGAATCATCTGAATTACCTGCCTGCGTACCGGCTCCAGAATCTCTTCCTCTGATGCATTGACAAAGACACCCACAGCAGGAATTTCCGGCTTCAGCAGCAGTCTCAGCTGTTGTGCCTTTTCAACAGTAACCCTGCGCCTGCTGGGTGCAAATACAAATCCCACATAATCGGGCTGAATCTCATTGGCAAAATGAATATCTTCTTCTCTGCAGAGCCCGCAGATCTTAATTTTTCCGGTCTTTTTCCGTTGAATCATCCTGTCATTCCTTTCAGTTCATCCAGTGCTGCTTTTTTATCGGGGCTGCGCATCAGAGTCTCTCCGATCAGAACAGCATCCACATGTTTTTCCTTTAGCGCTGCAACATGCTCCGCATTTTTAATCCCGCTTTCCGATACATACAACAGATTACGGGGAACCAGACTGCGCAGGCGGATGCTGGTATTCAGATCCACCGTGAATGTTTTCAGATCACGGTTATTGACACCGATGATGCGCGCACCGGCTGTAAGCGCCCGTTCAACTTCCTCTTCTGTATGAGCTTCCACCAAAGCCGACAGACCCAGACTGTGTGCCAGATTAAGATACGTTATTAATTCCTCGTCATTTAAAATGGCACAAATCAGAAGAACAGCGGAAGCACCGTAAAGCTTTGCCTCGTAAATCATATAAGGATCCACTGTAAAATCTTTTCGCAGCACCGGTATGGAAACTGCTTCCGACACCTCCTTCAGATACTGATTGGAACCCTGAAAATAATACGGTTCTGTCAGACAGCTGATGGCTGACGCACCGGCTTTCTCATATTCTGCGGCAATCTGCAGGTACGGAAACTCTTCTGCAATGACACCTTTGGAAGGAGATGCTTTCTTGATTTCACAGATAAAAGACATGCCCTCTTTAGCCAGTGCTTTCTCGAAAGGGTATTCCCGGCTGATCGGAAGTTCCTCTGCCAGAGCCCTGATTTCATCCAGTGAGCGTTTTTCCTTTTCCGCTGCAATCCGCTCTCTTGTTTTTGCTGCTATTTCATCCAAGATCATATTCTGACACTCCTGTTTTCTGCTAACTGTCCATTTATTGGTTGTGTACCTGTTAACTCTACATCTATTGGTTGTGTACCTGTTAGCCCTACATCTATTGGCTGTGTACCTGTAGCTGTCCATCTGTTAATTATTCATCTATGCCGCACCCCGGTTGGATTCCCGGACGAATGCATTCAGTTTCTCCTTCGCTTTGCCGCTGTCAATCATTTCAGCTGCCAGTCGGATACCTTCTTCCATGGTGGATACAGCGCCTGCCACATACAACGCTGCACCGGAATTCATCAGAACAGCATCGCGTTTTGCTCCTGTCTCTCCATTCAGAATCGCTCTGGTAATCTGAGCATTCTCCTCGGGGCTGCCGCCTTCCAGTTCATCCTTTGTGTAACGCTTCAGTCCAAACTGCTCGGGTGTAATCACATATGAGCGGAATTCTCCGTCCCGGATCTCACAGACCGTGGTGGGAGCGCTGACAGATATTTCATCTAGACCATCCTGTCCGTAGACAACCATGCCATTCTTAACACCAAGCTTTGCAAGAACCTGTGCCAGAGGAACAACCATTTCCTCGCTGAATACGCCCATGACCTGCATGGTGGCGCCTGCCGGATTGGTTAACGGTCCCAGAATGTTAAATACGGTACGGATTCCCAGCTCTTTACGGACAGGACCCACATATTTCATGGAAGTGTGATACTTCTGAGCAAAAAGGAAGCAGATTCCAATGTCGTTGAGCAGCTTTTCACTCTGCTCCACAGGAATGGTAATGTCCACACCCAGAGCCTCCAGCACATCGGCTGCCCCGCATTTGCTGGAAGCGGCCCGATTGCCGTGCTTTGCAACCGGAACACCGGCAGCCGATATCACCAGAGATGATGTGGTGGAGATATTAAAGGAATTGGAACGGTCTCCACCGGTTCCCACGATTTCCAGAACCGGAAAATCATGATTCAAATGCAGAGCATGCTTTCTCATACCATTGGCACAGCCGGTGATTTCCTCAATGGTCTCGCCTTTCATGGCCAGAGCCGTTAAAAATGCGCTGGTCTGAACTTCGGTAGTCTCTCCGCTCATAATCTCATCCACAACAGATTCCGCCATCTGATAGCTCAGGTCTTTTTTATCAGTTAATTGAATAATCGCTTCTTTAATCATCAGTGTACCTCCATCTGCTTTCTTTCTATTATAATTCTGTATTTTCAGGAAATTTTCCAGGATCTGTTTTCCATCGGATGTCAGTATGGACTCCGGATGGAATTGCAGCCCGAATATGGGATATTCTCTATGCTCCACTGCCATAATCTCGCCATCATCGCTGGAAGCCACGATTTTCAGACAATCCGGGGTCGTTTCTTTCAGACCGGAAAGAGAATGGTACCGGGCAGCTCCGATGGTGGAATTCATATTCCGGAAAATAGCCGATTCCAGATCCACCGTTACCTGAGACTGTTTTCCGTGCATCAGCTGTCTGGCGTAGGAAACAGTGCCGCCAAAGGCTTCGAAAATGGCCTGATGCCCCAGACAAACTCCCAAAATAGGAATCTTACCGGCAAAATATGTAACACAGTCTTTGCAGATTCCCGCATCAGACGGTTTTCCGGGCCCCGGTGACAGAATAATATGAGAAGGATTCATTTTTTCGATTTCAGAAAGTGTAATCTTATCATTGCGTACCACTCTGATATCAGGATTCAGTGTCCCCACCAACTGGTAAAGGTTATAGGAAAAACTATCATAATTATCAATCAGCAAAATCATCAGTCCAGCCCTCCATCTGCAATTTCCAGTGCCCGAATGACCGCCCTCGCCTTATTCAGACACTCCTGATGCTCCTTTTCCGGCACGCTGTCAGCGACGATTCCGGCTCCGGAGCGGATAAATACTTTATTATTCTTTTTAAAACAGATTCGTATAGCAATACATGTATCCAGATTGCCGGTGAAATCGATGTAGCCGATGGCACCGCCGTAAATCCCTCTGCGATTCTGCTCCAATTCACTGATAATCTCACAGGCCCGGATTTTCGGAGCACCCGACAGGGTTCCGGCGGGAAGCACTGCACCGATGGCATCCAGTGCATCCATATCCTCCCTGAGCTTTCCCTCCACCGTGGAACCAATATGCATCACATGGGAATACATCAGCACATCCATGTAATTTTTAACATATACGGAACCAAACTGACTGATTCTGCCCAGATCATTTCTTCCCAGGTCCACCAGCATGTTGTGTTCGGAACACTCTTTTTCATCCGAAAGCAGTTCCGCCTTCAGTCTGGCATCCTCCCCGGCATTCTTTCCCCTCGGCCTTGTACCCGCCAGCGGAAAAGTATTCAGCACTCCCTGATCCAGCTTGACCAGTGTCTCCGGCGAAGCTCCTGCAATTTCAATATCATCACTGGAAAAATAAAACATATAGGGGGAAGGATTAGTGGTTCTCAGCACCCGGTACGTGTCAAACAGGCTGCCCTCATAGTCTGCTTCGATCCGGTTGGACAGCACCACCTGGAAAATATCACCTTCATGAATGTAATCTCTGGCTTTTTCCACCATGCTGCAATACTGTTCTTTACTGAATCCGGGTTTGAAATCCGATTTTAAATGACCGGGAGCAATTTCAGCTTTTTTTCCGTTTCTCAGCAAATCAGCCATCATTTTCAGCTGAATGCAGGCTTTGTTGTACTCTGTATCGATGTTATCAATGGATATATTGACGATCAGGATGATTTTCTCTTTCAGATTATCAAAAGCAATTACCTTATCAAACAGCATCAGATCCACATCCTTGTAGCCGTCCAGATTTACCGTATCAAGATTCAGTGACGGTTCACTGTATTTGATATAGTCGTAGGAAAAATATCCTACCAGACCACCGGTAAAGGGCGGAAAGCCGATGATGCGGGGGCTTTTGTTTTCCTTGATAATCTGGCGGATATACTCCTCGGGATGCTCCGTCTGTACCTGAAAAGATGTCCCGCTTTTGATTCGAAGCAGACCGTCCGTACAGGTAAGCTCCAGAATCGGATCGTATCCCAGAAAAGTGTACCGTCCTCTGTTTTTGTTATCCTCCATACTTTCCAGCATATAGCAGTGCCCGCTGATATTTTTCAGAATCCGAAGCGCTTCAATGGGCGTCGTGAAATCCGAAAACAGTTCCATGCAGACCGGTACTTTCCGGTAAGTAGAATCCGAAGCTGCAATTGCTTTAATTTCATCAGGTGATGGTCTCATAGTTAAAGCCTCCTTAAATCTTACAGAAAATTACGAATGTCTGCTGAACTGTTACCTCTTTCGTAACTGTTCAAAAAAGAATCTCGTTCCGCGAGATTCTCCGCCTGCGGCGGGTCACTTTAGTGACATACTCCTTTCCGCCGCAGTACCCTCGCTTCGCTGGGGCAGACCCTGCGATCCTCGCGGAGCGTTTTATATACCAGGAAATGCAATTTCCTGGTATATAAAAAAGTCCCTGGCAAAGTATGGTTTCAATACTTTGTCAAGGACGAAAATATTCCGTGGTGCCACCTTGATTCACAGCTGCATCACAGCTGTGCTCTCATCAGGATACTAACATATCCCCGGCAACTGACGTATGCCCTCACGTCGCTTATTAGGCGCCCTCCGCGGTCCATTTAACAGACTGTATACTGTCCGGCTCTCACCTGCCCGGTCTCTCTGTAAGTGCATGTTCTGTTTTTATCTCCGCTTCAAAGGTTTCAGCAGATATTCTGTTAAATCTTATCTTCACAACAATTCACTTTTCAGATGGAAAGCGTTGTCGTGCTAACTGGTTATAGTATAAACCTTTTTTCGGATTTGTCAATCACTTTTTTTAAAATCTGAATCTGCCTGGCTCTGAACCGTTACGAAAATTTCAAAAAAGCCGGAAACCTTTTCCGGTTTCCGGCCATATATTCACAGGAATCTGTGATTCTGCTTTATCAATTATAACTGAGGACCAGCTGAAACCAGTGCTTTGCCGGCTTCATTGCCTTCGTATTTTGCAAAGTTCTTAACGAATCTCTGCGCCAGATCTTTTGCTTTTTCTTCCCATTCGGAAGCACTTGCATAGGTGTCACGTGGATCCAGAATACCTGTATCTACACCGGGAAGTTCTGTGGGTACTTCAAAATTGAAGTAAGGAATCTTCTTGGTAGGTGCGTTCAGAATATCTCCGTTCAGAATAGCATCAATGATACCACGGGTATCACGGATGGAGATACGTTTGCCTGTGCCGTTCCATCCGGTGTTAACCAGATATGCTTTGGCACCGCTCATCTCCATTCTCTTAACCAGTTCTTCTGCATATTTGGTAGGATGAAGTTCCAGAAACGCCTGACCGAAACATGCGGAGAATGTGGGAGTAGGCTCTGTAATACCACGTTCTGTACCTGCGAGCTTAGCTGTGAAACCGGACAGGAAGTAGTACTGTGTCTGTTCGGGTGTCAGGATGGAAACCGGAGGAAGTACGCCGAAAGCATCTGCAGACAGGAAGATAACATTCTTTGCTGCCGGTGCAGAAGAAACGGGGCGAACGATCTTCTCAATATGATCGATAGGATAAGATACGCGGGTATTCTCTGTCACGCTCTTATCAGCAAAATCAATCTTACCTTCTTCATCCAGAGTTACGTTCTCAAGCAGAGCGTTGCGTTTGATTGCATTGTAAATATCGGGTTCAGACTCCTTGTCCAGATTGATAACCTTTGCGTAGCAGCCGCCTTCAAAGTTGAAGACACCGTTGTCATCCCAGCCGTGTTCGTCATCACCGATCAGCAGACGCTTGGGATCTGTGGAAAGAGTTGTCTTGCCTGTACCGGAAAGACCGAAGAAAATAGCGGTATTCTCACCATTCATATCTGTATTAGCAGAGCAGTGCATGGAAGCGATGCCCTTCAGAGGCAGATAGTAATTCATCATGGAGAACATACCCTTCTTCATCTCGCCGCCGTACCATGTATTAACGATAACCTGCTCGCGGCTTGTGATATTGAACATAACAGCTGTTTCGGAGTTCAGGCCCAGTTCCTTATAGTTTTCAACTTTTGCCTTGGAAGCATTGTATACAACAAAGTCAGGCTTGAAATCCTTCAGTTCTTCAGCTGTGGGCTGAATGAACATATTGGTAACAAAATGAGCCTGCCATGCCACTTCCATGATGAAACGGATTGCCATACGTGTATCTTTGTTGGCACCGCAGAATGCATCTACTACATAAAGTTTCTTATTGGAAAGTTCATTCAGAGCGATATCCTTAACAGCTTTCCAGGTTTCCTCTGTAGCAGGATGATTGTCGTTCTTGTATTCATCGGAAGTCCACCAGACGGTATCCTTTGAATTCTCATCCATAACAATGAATTTATCTTTCGGTGAACGGCCTGTGTAAATACCTGTCATAACGTTAACAGCACCAAGTTCACTTACCTGTCCTTTTTCAAAGCCTTCCAGGTCAGATTTTGTTTCTTCCTCGAATAACAGATCGAAAGAAGGATTGTAAACGATCTCCGTAGTTCCGGTAATACCATATTCTTTTAAATTAATATCTGCCATCTTACAATTACCTCATTTCCTTATATATTTTTCATCAAAATATAACGTCCATATTTTCTCACAAAAGGATAAAAAAGTCAACAGATTGCCCTTTTGCCTGAAAATATCAGAAAAAAAGGACGCCCTTTTTCCCATACAAAAAGTGAAAGGGCAGTCCTTTTTTTACTTTTTATTATACATTGTGCATGAGGCAATTTTGTGTTTTTTTTCGCACATCTCTGTTAAATGCTTTAAAAAAACTGATACGAAATAATTTCTTTAGAAAATTTGAACAAAAATCCTTTGCAGGATAAAATGTCATTTATTCTGCTTTTTATCAGCAACTGCCTGATGCAGATCTATTTCAGTCCAAGAAAAGCTTTTACCACATCTTCCATCTCAGGGATTTCGCAGACGGTATTGTGAAGCACCTCCGCACTGCGAATCTCTTCGATCGCACGGGGAACCGCAACACCGGAAAGGGCACAAAGAGCATCCACCAGTTCAAAATCTCCCAGGGCATCATACTTTTTATCGATAGCAGTCATAACGCTTCTGGTAAACTTGTAGGGGCTGGCCGTCGAAGCGATCACTGCAGGCGTCGTATCACCGGTCTCCCTGCGGTAACTGCGGTAAACGTGGCTGGCAACCGCTGTGTGGGTATCGATGATATAATCCGCATCTTTGTGCAAAGCGGCAATTTCCTCCGCTGTCTGCGCTTCATCGGCAAAACCGGCACGGAAATCGGACAGCTGTGCTTTCATCTCATCGGTAATCTCATACTTTCCGTCTTTGCTCAGTGCATTCATCATAGCCACATTCTTATCCGCATCATCGCCTGCAATCCGGAAAATCAGACGTTCCAGGTTGCTGGAAATCAGAATATCCATAGACGGTGAACTGGTGAGCATAAACTCACGGTTTCTGTCATATTCTCCTGTCTGGAAGAAATCAAACAGAACCTTATTCTCATTGGATGCACAGATCAGCTTTCCAATCGGTACACCGATCAGTTTTGCATAATAAGCTGCCAGTATATTGCCGAAATTACCTGTGGGAACCACCACATTCAGCGGGTCGCCGTTTTTCATCACACCACGGTTCAGTAAGGTTGCATAGCTGTATACATAATATACGATCTGGGGAACCAGACGGCCGATATTGATGGAATTGGCGGAGGAGAAACGGAAGCCGTTCTCTGCCATCTCCGCTTTTACAGCTTTATCATTGAAAATATTCTTCACACCGGTCTGGCAGTCATCGAAATTGCCTTTTACCGCAACAACCTTGCAATTGGCACCTTTCTGTGTTACCATCTGCTTTTTCTGAATGGGGCTTACACCGCCGTCCGGGAAAAATACGATGATCCGTGTACCGGGAACATCCGCAAAACCGGCCAGAGCCGCTTTTCCTGTATCACCGGAGGTTGCTGTCAGAATCACAATCTCATCCGTAATATGATTCATACGGGCCGCCGTTGTCATCAGATAAGGCAGAATGGAAAGCGCCATGTCCTTAAAAGCAATGGTTGAGCCGTGGAACAGCTCCAGATAATAAGCACCGTCAGCTTCCCGAATGGGAGCGATCTCCTTCGTATCAAACTTGGAATCGTATGCATGGCTGATACAGTACTTCAGATCTTCTTCCGTATAATCAGTCAGGAAGAGCTTCATCACTTCATATGCAATCTCCTGATAACTCTTACCGGCCAGTTCCTCAATCTTTACATCCAGAACCGGCATGGTTTCAGGAACAAATAAACCGCCGTCCTCAGCAAGTCCCTGCAGGATTGCTTCAGAGGCCTTGATACCACAGGCACCGCCGCGTGTACTTCTGTATAAAATTTCTTTCATATTATATCTCCCTGCTATCCTCAATAATTGGGTGTGACCTCACCCTGTCCGCATAAATACGCTGTAAATGATATCTGAATAACTTTTATGCGGTAAAGAATCGAATAAATCATAGCACACAAGAAGATTTCTGTAAAGAAATTCATGAAAGATTCGCCATTTTCTTCCGTTTTTCTTTTATTTCAAAGTGAAAAACTCATGACCGTCGTGTTCAAACAGATATTTCAGACTGTTGTCAAACCACTCCATATTTTCTTCACTTGCCAGTTTTCTGGCTGCAAAAAACAGAGCTCCCTGAGAATAATCTGTACCGGAAAGCGCCATGGAAACCGCCTGCTTCGTCTCATCGCTGACCGTAACCTGATCAATGGAACCATTTTCCACCGGTGAAAACTGATTTTTCTGGTAAACAACCTCTGTCACCGTATCAGGAAAGCTGCTGCTTTTCATACGGTTCAGTACCACATTTGCCACAAGAATTTTTCCCTTGCGGTCACAGATACCGGCTTCTGATTCCACAATTTTCAGAAGGCACTCATAATCAGACGCATTCAGATGGATTTCAGAAGTATTTACCTGTACACTTTTCGCAGCAGGCTCTGCCTCAATCATCTTTACCTGCCTGCAGAATGCATCCTGAACCGACTCTTCCTGCGGCTGTGTGCTTTTTCCCAGATAAACCTGCATTCCAGCCTCAACTTCAGGAACCGTATACACAGCCTGGCTTTCCTGTGCCTGGGCATGCAAACCATACCTGCCCGTATGACATAAAATGATCATAACTGCCGATAACAGGCAGCAGAACGTTATATACCCTGCCAGTTTCGTTTTCAAACAAACCTCTCCTCTCTCATATCAGGTATATTCGACGGTATATTGCATAGTGTATCCGGATTATGCACTTTTTAAACGAAAAAAAGGCTGACTTTGTTACAAAGTCAGCCCGAAAAATTCATATAAAATTAAAAATTATGTAAGAATGTAACTACACTGCAGTCTGAAAGTGATTAATTAGCCATGCACTGTACAGCCGTGATTGCTACAACGCCTACGATATCGTCTGCAGAGCATCCTCTGGACAGATCGTTGATGGGAGCCGCAATACCCTGGGTAACAGGACCGTAAGCTTCTGCTTTAGCCAGTCTCTGTGCCAGTTTGTAGCCGATGTTACCTGCATCCAGGTCGGGGAAGATCAGAACGTTAGCCTGACCTGCTACATCACTGCCGGGAGCTTTGGAAGCAGCTACGCTGGGAACGATTGCAGCATCCAGCTGTAATTCGCCGTCCAGTTTGATGTTGGGATAGGTTTCTTTTGCGATCTGTGTAGCAGCAACAACCTTATCAACATCAGCATGCTTTGCAGAACCCTTTGTGGAGTGAGACAGCATTGCAACTTTGGCTTCAACACCTACCAGCAGTTCGAAAGATTCAGCGGAAGATGCAGCGATAGCAGCCAGTTTTTCAGGATCGGGATTCTGTTCCAGACCGGAATCAGCGAAGATGAACGTACCTTTTTCGCCATATTCGCAGTCAGGCACTACGATCAGGAAGAATGCGGAAACCAGCTTGCAGCCGGGTTTTGTCTTAACGATCTGCAGTGAAGGTCTCAGTGTGTTGGCTGTTGAATGGCATGCACCGGAAACAACACCGTCAGCGTCGCCCATCTTAACCATCATACATGCATAGAACATGTAATCGGATGTCATCATCTCTCTTGCCTGATCAACGGTAACACCCTTTTTAGCTCTCAGCTCAGCCAGTTTAACAGCGTAAGCTTCCAGCTTATCGGATGTTTTGGGGTCGATAACTGTAGCTTTGGAGATATCCAGTCCTTCAGAATTAGCAGCTACTTCTTCAGGACTTGCCAGAATCACGATATCAGCGATATCTTCTGCAATTACCTTGGCGGCAGCTTCATAGATTCTTCTGTCCATGCCTTCTGCAAGTACGATTTTTTTCTTATTCGCAGCAGCTCTTGTTTTAATTGTGTCAATAAATCCCATTGGTTATGACTCCTTTCTACTCTTCAACGAAAAGTTATGCCCTTTGTGAAATATCGGACATTCATGATTCGATTATACTGCATTTTCCAATAAGTGACAACAAAAAATCTTGCATTTTTTCAAATTCAGTTACTGTTCAGACTGATACAGGCTGCTGTTCGAATTTCAGCCCTGACGATAAGAGACCAGTCTGAATGACTGTCAGATAAAATGAAACAGCTTTTTATCAACAGCATCGGCAGCTGCTTTCAGTCCCAGCGCACAGATCAGTGAAACTGCAATACAGACCATGTACTGATCGAGTCTGCAGGTTTCCATTCCCAGTAATTTCATAAGATGCCGAATCGTAACATGGGTCAGATAAAGTTCCAGAGAAATACCTCCAAACCAGCACAAAAATACATGCAGCCTTATTGAATGCATTCTGACCAGCAGATACGACAGGAGCAGAATCAGTGAGAAAGCAAACAAACTGACCAGCAGACGCCTGCTGTTGGTTCCAAGTATTTTATAAAACGGCAGTTTATTTTTCCATGCCACAAACACCAGTATTTTCGAAATCAGCCCCAGACATACTATGCTCAAATCAATAAGATTAAACGGCAGATTTCTGTATATTTTATCACCACAGTAAATTCCCAGCAAAAAAACGGGAATACGAAGCAGAGCAATTTCCACATGTCCATAAAATGACGAAGCATGGTTTTCCAATAACAGAATACATGTAATACTGGCAGCAGACAGCACCGCCAGTGAAGAAAACCGTTTTACTGCTTCACCTTTAAATAAATGATACAGTATCGGAAAAACAGCATATGCCAGAATGATCAGTCCAATAAACCACAGGGACCGGTTTCCTTCGGTCCAGAATGAAAGCAGACTGTAATCTTTGAAAAAATCATAAAAAGATTTTTCCTGTATCATAACATCCCTTATGTACCAGAACAGACCTCCCCATATGATGTAGGGAATCAATACCCGTTTCATTCTTTTCAGATAAAAGCGTTTCAAATCATAATGTTCCGTCAGAGAAAACCAGAGTCCAACACCGGAAAGAAAAAGAAAAACATCAACACCCATGCTTCCCAGCAGATGGTTGTAATTCTCAGCGGTTCTGTAAAAAGCGGTTCCCTTTCCGGAACTGACTACATCTTCAAAAAAGTGAAAAATAATAATACTGATAATAGAAAGGCCAAACAAATCCGACCGGGCTTTACTGACAATATTCCACTTACAGATATTCGTATTGATATTCATATTCATACTCCTGATTCCTTTCTGATTAACTGAATAACCTGCAGCTGCTCTACTATAACATATATTTTCATTTCAGGCAAACTTCTGGACATTGAATATATCCTGTGCTATGGTTAAATACAGACAACGTAACTATCCGCAGACATTCCTTATCCTTCGCTGATAGTTACCGGAAAATATGATATCCGCATGTTTCTGTACAGCAGACATGCGCAAAAAAGAGGTGTATGAATATATGAATGATTCAACCAGGTACAAAATCATGCAGAACCGTGAACTTCTGAAGGGACACGGTTCCTGGGATGTGGGAGCAGAACCGACGGACCAGCAGCAGAAGCTGCCGGGCATTGCGCCGGTTAAGGAACGGCAAAGCACCAGAACCATCACTCTTCCCATGGATTTTATGGATATTGTGAGTGATTTTTCTCTCCCGGAGCTGCTTAAAAACCGTGTCAGCCACAGAAACTACGACGACCGGGAACTGACGCTGAAAGAGCTGTCCTTTCTCCTGTGGGCTTCCCAGGGGATACGCAGATTCACGGGAGAAAATCCCAGGATTACGTTTAGAACCGTACCTTCGGCCGGTTCCAGACATCCTCTGGAGACGTATCTTTTCATCAATCGGGTAGAAGGACTTCCCGCAGGGCTTTATCACTATCTGCCGGCTCAGTCCGAACTGGAATGTCTGGATGCGGACAATGATTTTGAAGATGAGCTGACCCGGGCACTCTGCGGACAGCATTTTGCCGCCGCCGCACCTGTTGTATTTATCTGGAGTGCCGTTCCCTACCGGACAGAATGGCGATACGGACTCAAAGCCGCCAAATACATCCTTCTGGACGCCGGTCACGCCTGCGAAAATCTCTATCTCGCCTGCGAAGCCATCGGCTGCGGGACCTGCGCCATCGGAGCTTACGACCAGGAATGTCTTGATGAACTGCTGGGATTCCTGCCCGGCCCTTCTGCAGAAAAAAACTATGAATGCGCAGTTTATGCAGCGTCTGTGGGGAAAGTGCGCAGCTGATTCAATGCAGCAATCAGCGCAGTAATTAATAAGCCGCACACGCAGAAAACGCCGGGCATTTACCCGGCGTTTTCAGACAATAATTTCTGTAACTTCAATCTCGAGCAGGTTATTGATTTACTGAATCAGTCCCCTGATTCTCAGATAAGCTTTGATCACCTGTACGCAGTTATCCACCTCAACTTTTTCACTGTTTAATACCATATCATAATTCACAGGATTCGTCCAGTAATTCCCATGGGTATAGTACTCATAATAATCAGCTCGGTATTTATCTGTATGGGTGATGGTGGCATTGGCCACTTCCTCTGTTACCCCCATGTGATCCATGGTACGCTTAACACAGAAATCTCTCGGCGCTTCTATATAAATACTGACCACATTGGGGCGTCCGCGCAGTATCCAGTCAGCACACTTTCCCACAATGACACAGGATTCCGTATCGGCCAGATTTTCAATAATCTGTTTCTGATAATCAAACAGCTTGTCATCCGATACGAACTTTTCATTTCTTGCAATATAGCTTTTTGCTCTGGGAAGGCCTCTCATAAAATTGGAAAAACCACCGGTAGATCTGATTTTTTCATTCACTTCCTCAAACAGCTTCTCATCCAGACCGCTCATCTGGCTTGCCAGCGTAAGAATACGGTTTTCATAGCAGTGAATTCCCAGCTCTTTTGCCAGTTTTGACGCGATTTCCTTTCCACCGGTACCGAATCCTCTTGCAAAAGTGACTACATAATTGTCGTTCATCTCTGTTCTCCTTTCCTATCCGGCCAGATATCTGCTTAAAAACTCTCTTGTTCTGGGATTTTTCGGATTGGTAAACAACTCGCCGGGGGCTGCATCCTCTGCTACATATCCTTTATCCATGAAAATCGTTCTCGTGGACACATCCCTGGCAAATGCCATTTCATGTGTAACAATCATCATGGTCAAACCGGTCTGGGCAAGATCTTTCATAACATTCAGAACCTCACCAACCATTTCGGGATCCAGCGCACTGGTAGGCTCATCAAACAGCAGAATTTCCGGATTCATGCACAGGGATCTGGCAATGGCCACACGCTGTTTCTGACCGCCGGACAGCTGAGACGGCTTCGCATTAATATAAGGGGCCATTCCAACCTTCTTCAGGTGTGTGATTGCGCGGTCAAAAGCCTCTTCTTTTGACAGATGGAGTACTTTTCTGGTACAGCACATGCAGTTCTCCAGCACTGTCATATTATTAAACAGGTTAAAAGACTGAAAAACCATTCCCACTCTGGAGCGGTATTCGTTGATTTCTTTCTGCACGTCACGTATCTCTTTTCCGTGGTACAGGATTTTTCCGCTGGTCTGTTTCTCCAGTTTATTGATACAGCGCAGAAGTGTGGATTTGCCGGAACCGGAAGAACCAACGATACAGATTACTTCACCTTTACTGACTTTGATATCAATCTTTCGCAATACCTCATGATCGCCAAATGACTTACTTAATTCTTCAATTGCAAGAATTGTCTCTCCCATAACAGCACCTCCTACTGATTATCCATGTATTCAACTGCCAGTACATAATCATTTTTTCCCTGCATCTTCTTCTCGATCAGTAAAAACAGACGATTGAACAGGAAGCACAGTACAAAGTAGATAACCGCGATAACCAGATACGATTCAAAGTATTTATAATAATTTCCACCTGCCGTTTTGGCTGCCATGAAAAGTTCCTGTACAGCAATAACGTTTAATACGGAAGTCATTTTCAGATTTGTCAAAAATGTATTGGCCATTTCCGGAATAATATTCTTAAATGCCTGAGGCAGTACGATATAAAACATGGTCTTCATAGGTGACATGCCCATTGCCCATGCACCTTCACGCTGACCCACATCGATGGATTTGATGCCGGCGCGGACAGTTTCCGCCATATATGCACCTGTATTCAAAAGGGTTACCAGTATACCTGCAACGGCAGGTGTAATCTCCACGCCTGACTGGCGAAGTCCGTAATACACGATCATGGCCTGAACAATCATTGGTGTTCCGCGGAACACTTCCACATATACGACACAGATTGCCTTGACTGCCCTGATAACTGTTTTCTTCACAGCAGTGTCTTCTCTGCTGATTCTGATATCCTGAATAATGCCCACTGCATATCCAAGAATAAAACCGAGAATCGTACCGATAATCGCAATATATAATGTGATCCATGTTCCCTGAAGGAACATTCCCGCATATTTTCCGGCCAGGAATATCATCCACTCGATTGAAGTGGCGGGTTCTGCCGCCAGTAAGAGTCCTGATACCATCATTATTCCTCCTAATTCTCATTTTCAGATTTACACGCGGCAGGCAGAATCTGCATGCCGCATGCGTGAATTATATCAGTTAGCTGCCGGCTGCAATGTGATTGCTTCTTCCATCAGATTATCCATCTCTTCTTTGTCATTCCAGCCGATCGCATCCATCGCATCCTGAAGCTTATCTCTGAATTCGGTATCATCTTTTCTGGTTGCAATACATACATTAACCATTTCATCATCGCCGGTAAACGTATCACTCTCATCCAGCTTGATAATTACAAGGTCATCATTGGTCAAAGCAGCAGATTCTGCCGTGGGAAGATCGACGATACAGACATCCGCCACATCATTGGAAATAGCCATGAAGCATTCGGAAGTTGTTTCATAATTACCTGAAAGTTCAGCGCCTTCAATCTGGTCCTGAAGCGGAACCCAGCCAGTTCCCAGCTGTGTAGTCACTCTGCAGCCTGTTCCCGCCAGCTCTGATAACTTTGTAACATTCTCATAGGCGCCGCCTTTTTTCACTACGATACAGTTATCTCTGTAATAATACGGTTCTGTAAAGGAATAGGACAATTCACGGTCTGCTGTACGGCCCATACCTGCAATAATCGCATCATAATCACCGGCATCCAGAGAAATACCAATAGAATTCCAGTCTACTTTATGTACTTCCAGCTCCATACCCATCTCATCAGCCAGCTTTTGAGCTACCATTACATCATAACCATATGCATAAAAGCTTGTCCCGTAAATCGGAACCGCCTCGTCACCATTGGAAAGCTCTTTCGTTTCCTGTGTCCAGTTAAACGGAGCATATGCACACTCCATACCGACACGCAGCACTTCTTTATCTTCAGACTTTTCTGTTTCTCCATTTCCCGCAGAAGAACCACATCCTGCCAAGATGGAAACTGCCATAACCGATGCCAGCGTTAATCCCATAATTTTCCTGATTACATTTGCCTTCATATGTTTCCTCCCTTTTGCGTGAACAAAAAAGCGGCGCTTACCTAAATAAGTAAACGCCGTTGCTCACATCATTAACATTGATATATTAAATACCGCATCAGTATATCTTCTGTTCCATTAATTGTCAATGTAAAAACAGGTCCCGCATGCATTTTGTACATTCACAGCATGTGTGTTCCGTATTTTACAGAAGTTTTCGTTTTGTTATAAAAGCTTTTCATAATCAGTTCTTGCGAACCGATGGTAGGTTATGCCGAATACATCCTGATCAATGCAGTATACATACGGGTCTATTTCTTCCTGCTTAAAGTACAGGACAGTGCCCATGTCCTCCGTGTCGGTTTCTTCCACGACGGTTCCGCCGCAGTGCGCTGCGTATTCACGGAAAAATGTTTTGATTTTTTCCAGGTCCTGCTGTTCCAGGACTTTGAGAAATCCTTCCAGAAATTCCGGTGTTTTTACATTGTCTGCCACGTAGCGGCAGCCTTCTGCCGGGATTTCGATACCAATTCTGCTGTCAGTATCATTCAGTGTGACATCGCCCAGATAAGCGGCCTGCTCTGATAAATATTTTTTTACAGTATGAAGAAGCGCTTTCTTTTCCTGTTTTGTTTCAGGCATTTTTTCCAGTTCCATATAATCGCAGATAGAATCCACCGGATAATACAGGTTAATATGCTGATCTATGCTGCCCAGCTTCAGCTGCCATTCCTTCAGTGTATCTACGATATGTTTTTCCAGTTTCACAATGATTACCTCCCATATGGCAGAATCCAATTTCCGCCGCTTCCGTTTCTTCATCATTGTATGATGGAAAAAAAGAAAGGTCAAGCAGTGGGAAAAAGATTTCCCGGTGGAAGTATTTCCACAGTTGTGATAAACTTTTACAAAAACGGGAATACCAATAACAAGAATACTGGAGGAATTGTTTTATGAGCACAGTAGGTATCATTGCTGAATATAATCCGTTTCATACCGGCCACGCCTACCAGATTGCCCGTGCCCGGGAGATGACAGGTGCCGATCATGTAACAGCCATCATGAGCGGTGATTTCGTTCAGAGAGGTGCGCCGGCTGTGATGGATAAATATCTGCGTACCCGTCTTGCGCTGGAGGGCGGCGCAGACTGCATTCTGGAGCTGCCTGTGTGGATGTCCACAGCTTCTGCAGCAGATTTTGCAGACGGAGCGGTTTCCATATTTGATGCGCTTGGCTGTGTCGATTATCTCTGCTTCGGCTCTGAAGCCGGGGAACTGCCCCTTCTGGAACGGGCTGCCGAACTGTTTCTGGAAGAACCTCCTGCTTTCCGTGAAGAACTGAGACACCAGCTTTCCCGCGGAAAATCATTTCCAAAGGCGAGGAAAGCGGCCTGGGAATCGGCCTCCGGAGAAAACGGGGATTTTCTGGATCTGCCCAACAACATTCTTGGAATATCCTATCTGATGGCGTTAAAAAAACAAAACAGCTCGATCCGGCCGGTGACTGTTTCCAGAATCGGCAGTTTTCACAGCACCGGACTGAATCAGGAGTATGCCAGTGCTTCCGCGCTTCGGAAAGAACTGATAGAAAACAGGCATTTTCAGATTCAGAACGAGTCTTCTCCCTGTTTTCCAGCCGAGACTCTTCCTTTTTTTCCGGACAATCCGGCCAGAGTACTGCTGCAGCAGGGATTCTGCCGCAGCTATCCGCTGGATACGGAGGATTTCTGGATGATTCTGAAGGAAAAACTGCTTTCCGGGGCGGAATGCGCAGAACAGTTTGCTGATTTCCCAACGGAACTGGCCAACCGGCTGAAGACCTGCCATTTTACCTGTACTGATTATCAGGAACTGGCACAAAAACTCAAAACAGCGGCATATACCAGAAGCCGCATCGACCGGGGACTGATGCATATTCTGCTGGATATCCGGCAAAAGGATGTGGACCGTCTGAAGCAGTCGGGGCCGGCGCTCTATGCAAGGGTTCTCGGATTCCGAAAAAGCCACTCTGTTCTGCTGAAGGATATGGTCTCCTGCAGCCGGATTCCGATACTTACGAAAGCACTGCCTCCCTGCACTTTGTCAGAAACAGCTGCTCTCGGCTATGAAATGGATACCCGGGCCGCCAACTTTTATGAAACAGTAAAATGTCTGAAATATCCGGTAAAAAAGCCGGTACACGAGTACCGGCAGAAAATCATTGTTATCTGATTAATATAATCATATTTTCAACTGTTCAGAATATCCTTAACCACCTCCGAGGCAATCAGCAGTCCTGCGGAGGCTGGTACAAAGGAAATGCTTCCGGGGACTGCTTTACCGTTTTCCATCACGCCGCTTTTACGGGGAACCTCTTTCGAATAGACCACTTTCAGCCTTTTCACACCTCTTGCTTTCAGTTCACGCCGCATCACTTTTGCCAGAGGGCAGACCGAGGTTTTATAGATATCCGCCACCTCAAATGCTCCCGGATTCAGCTTGTTGCCCGTTCCCATGGAACTGATGATGGGCACATCATGTTTTTCTGCTTCCACAATCAGATCAATCTTGGCTGTAATCGTGTCGATGGCATCCACCACATAATCGTATGCCTCCAGCGGATACTGATCCCGCACCTCAGGCAGATAGAAAACCCGCTTCTCTTCCACGCGTATGGAATCATCAATATTGGCAATGCGTTCCTTCATCACTTCTGTTTTGTAACGTCCGATGGTATCATAGCCTGCGATAATCTGGCGATTCAGATTGGAAACCGATACTTTATCATGGTCAAACAACGTCAGGGTGCCTATCCCTGCCCGTGCCAGCGCTTCCACAACATAGCCGCCCACTCCACCGACGCCAAACACCGCCACATGCGCCTGTTTCAGCTTCTCTACACCATCTTCTCCTATCAATAAAGCCGTTCTGCTGTATTGTCCTTCCAAAACCGTACCTCCTGAAGTCTGTTCCTGTTAAATATTATACCTGTTAATTTTATACACAGGACAAGCATACCACACACTTCTTCCGGTTTCAAGCAGGTCCTGCTTCTGAAATACCTGTTTTTCTTTCCGAAGAGTGACATCCTTTTGTATAAATAACCCAATCTCCTATGGGATATTATGGTTTATTTTGTGTGCAGCATACATCCATGATTCCCTGTCTCATGATTCCCTGTCTCATGATTCTTCCGGTCTATTCTGGCAGGGTCCTGACGGAAAACGGCACATTCAGACCTTTCCCACATAAAATAAACTAAAGAAAAACTGTGGAGGCTCGCATGGATCCTGTACTTTCCTTTGATTCTGTTTCTTTTTCCTACCACTCTGTCAGGGGTGAAACTCCTGCGATTGATAATCTGAGCTTCTCTGTGAATCAGGGAGAATTCACTGTGCTGGTCGGACCCAGCGGGTGCGGTAAAGGAATGTCAGGGAAACGGAAATCAATGACCTGACATTTCATTTTTCATCATAGTCAGTTCTTTAATATAATAGTCAGTTCTTTTCCGTTCCAGATGATTTTTTCCAGTATGGTTTTTATAAGTTCCCGTTTTTGGAACACGGTAAAGTATTGATAGGTTTCTGAGAGGGATATGAGATGCAGGCTGAACGGGTTCTGATTCAGTTTTTTATCAGCATCCACTTCTTTTTCTTCAGTCTGTTCCTGACAGCTGAGCTGATTGATCTGTTCCTGCAGATTCCTGATTTCGTTTTCGATCTGCCGGATAAATTCCGGTTTGTGCGGGGTGCTTGAGAGGGTGTGGATGAGATTTTCGATTTGTTTTGTTTTTTCTTTGATCTGCTGATTCCGAATATCGGTTTCCGATACGGTTCGAATGCTGCGGGTGCTTTTCTGCAGCTGGCTGTATGTGTTTTTCAGGATTTCCTGCCAGTCGGTGATTGTCTCCAGCCGGATCTGCACGATCCGGCTGATCTGTTCGTCCAGCGTATTGCCCTGCAGATTGGGAATCCGGCAGTTCCGGCTGTGAGTCAGGTTTTTCCGGGGACAGATATAGGAAAACCGCCGGTTCCCGGCGGTTTCTGCCTGTTTTACAGTATAGTACTTGGGGCGCATGGCGCAGCCGCAGCTGCAGTAGAGGATACCCGACAGCAGGGCGATTTCATTGCGGGTTCGATAGCTGCTGCCTTTTTGTTTGTTGTTTTCCAGCAGCTGCTGTACTTTTGCAAAATCTTTTCCGGCAACGATTCCCCGATGCTTACCAGCGGCAAGTATCCATTTTTCCGGCGGATTTTCCCGGTGCCCCGATACGGTTTTGGCGTAGCAGATCAGACCCGAGGGAGATTTTTCCACATTTTCTGCCGGTTCTTCCGGACAGACCTGACAGCCAAGGCTTCTGAAATACTCATATCCTTCCCGGTCGGCACTGCAGTAGACCGGATTTCGCAGGATATCGCGGACAGCCGTAACCGTATAATCATTTCCTCTCCGGGTACGAATCTGATGGATCTGAAGATATTCTGCCACTTTGACCAGTGAACGTTTTTCCAGATATTGTTGAAAGATCAGTCTGACAATCAGAATTTCCGGCTCATTTTCCTGCAAATACCAGGTTTTCCGGGTTTTCCCGTCCAACTGAACCATCTTAATTTCCGAGGAGATAAAGCCAAGCGGAGTATTTCCGCCCAGCCATCTGCCGCTTTTGGCCAGCATCACCATATTGTCCCGGACACGCTCGGCAATCTGTTCCCGTTCCATCTGAGCCAGCACGCCGGCAAAATACAGCATGGCCCTGCCCATGGGTGTGGAAGTATCAAACTGTTCTTTTATACTGATAAAGGCAATCTCCCTCCGATTCAGTTCCTCCACCAGTGTGGCCAGGTCGATTATACTGCGGCCCAGACGGTCCAGACGGTAACAGACCAGATAATCGTACTTCCTCTGCCGCATATCTTCCATCATTTCCTGAAAACGGGGTCTTCTGGTATTTTTCCCGGAAAACCCCTCATCTTCATAGATCAGGATTTCCGCCTGATCTGCTCCTTCCACATATCGGCTGATGTATTCCCGACACATGGACACCTGATTTTCCACGCTGTCTCCCCGCCCGGTCCATTTGGATTTGCGGCTGTAGATGGCAATCCTCACTCCGGTCCCTGCCCTTCCTTTTTCCGGCACCCACCGGATTCTTTACAGAAATATATGAGAAAAACAGTTAATAATTCTCATTTTTCAGGGCATCAATGAGATTTTCTTTTTTTACCTTCCTCATGGCATACAGCATGGTGGCAAATACCACAAGAAATACGCTGCCTGCTGCAATGAATACAGAAGTCCAGGGCAGATAGAAATCGGTCTCATAGACATCCATCACGGTCCGAAAGATCAGCCAGGTGATTCCAAAGGAAACAGGAAGTCCAAGAAGCAGGGATTTGGCACCGTAAAGAATACATTCATAACACAGCATCCGGTTAAATCCTTTCTCTGTCATACCCACCGAACGCAGCATGGCAAATTCACGCCGCCTCAGCAAAATGCTGGTGGAAATAGTATTGAACACGTTGGCCAGAGAAATCAGGGAAATCAGGATGATAAAACCGTAGGAAAATACACTGATGATCGTCGCCAGATTTTCTTCATCCTCATTGTCTG
>JBJELO010000142.1:0-11516 GCA_051879195.1 Lachnospiraceae bacterium | reverse complement strand
TATCATAAGTATTCAGAGAAAGCAAATCCGTGAAAATCCATATAGTTGCAACAGAGTGATTCATGATTTATGACGTTTATTTTATACGACTTAAAAAAACGCGTTACCTTTTCGTGTTTTTAAGGGATATTATTGCTTTTTTTACCAATGTAAAAAGGCGTTTATTATGATAAAATATACAAATAGCATAAAACACCTATTGACAAATCATAAGAATTCATGTATTCTTAATTCATAAGTTACGAAAAATATGGTCGTAGAATGGTGTATTCCAGGAAACAGACTACGCTGTTCCCATATTATGATACCACAAAAAAACAGAATATATACCAATCGCATGACAGATACAGAAAACGACAGCAGTTAAAGCACATTCATACACTGCTGAACCGGTTCAGGAAATTACGGTGAGATCCCGTATACAGATTTATCCCTGCTGTAATAGTCTACGAAAACTGCATATCCATTGGCACAGGCTGAGAAGGGCAGTGAGTAGGTTTGATGGCTGAGTCAGAATACAGGTATCTGGAGATTGGATACAGTCTATCCGGAGGCATAAAACGGAGGCCTGTTTTTTGTACCCATTTTCAGGAGAAATGAGGCAGGAATGAGTAAAATAAAGAAAAGAAAATCCGAAAAAGAAGTCAGGGGATTCCGACCGGATTATGCAGCCGGACGAAATTTCTGGAAGCCCGGCGATCCTCTGACAGATGATGATCTGGAACTGTTGAAAAGGGTACGGGACGCCAGAGAACGACTGGGTTACACCCCCAGCAAACGTGAGGTGGGCAATGTGGATGATCTGAAAGGCCGGTTCCGGACATGGAAGAATGTAATGGAGGCAGCAGAACTGCCCTATTACAATAACCCTGATGAAACAAAAAGAAGACAGAAAATTCTGGAAGAAAAGAAACAGAAGGAACAGGCGGAGCATATGGAGCAGGAAACCGGCTGCTGAAAGGCGAACAGACAGGAACAGCTGAAAAAAGGAAACAGTTCACACATGACTTACGATTATAGCGGGGAAGAGCCTCCCGTTGTATATACCTGCCGTAATCAGGACGGGAATAACGATAACTTCATCATTTGCACTGCGGTCAGGCTGGCAGAAAACAGAATAATCTGTCAGCGGACTGCCGGAAGAGACCGATCTTTATTAATCTTTCGAAGAATCAATGACGAAAATCGGAAACTCAGCCCTGTTACGGTTCACACATGGAACAACCCCTTTGGGGAAGTTTCAAAAATCTTTCATCAGGAAAGGAGACAACTAAATGAAGAGAAACAAATTGACAGCCCTGGCAATGGCAGGGATCATGATGGCATCATCCTTTGCAGGATTGACAGCATTTGCAGAAGATGGCAACACTGTTGCAGCACCTACAAACACAACAGGAAGCAATAATGAGGTACTAAGATGAATATGAAAATGATAAAACAGAAGCTTAGCTTGGGAATCAGCCTTTTCTGTTTGTTGATTCTTGTGTTTTCTTTAAATGTATTTGCTGAATCTCCATCCTATAAATCACTTTGGGATGAAGAAGAGAATGCATATCTGATTTCATCTGTTGAAGAACTGAAGTTATTTCGGGATTCTCTGGCAGAGTATGACTATGCAGGAGAGAAAATTCTGTTAACTTCAGATATCAATATAACCAAAGAGGATGATATCGGTACAGTCGAATGGAATAGTGAAGGCGGATCAATATTCCAGGGATATTTCAACGGACAAGGATACAAAATCACTGGATTTTACGATACAAAATCCGGTTTGTTTAATAATATCGGTAAAAATGGTGTTATTACCAAACTGATTCTGGATTTAGATGTTGATATGGATGATGGGATAATTCCTGTTGAATATGCTCCCCTGGCCAATATAGTATACGGAAGAGTAATGTATTGCGGTACAACAGGTTCTATTAATGTAACTGTTCCGGAGGATTATGCAATAGTCAATGCATATTCCAGTTTTATAAGTTGTTTAAAAGTACAGAATACTGATGAACAGAAGCAGCCATCATTAATAAGTGATTGTTATTCTCTAGTATGCCTCGCACCAATTACCAGCCTGTTTCATTTGTTTAAATTTCCATCTGCTGCGTTGTCGTCAATCGCCGTAGCCACCGCTACGACTCATTCCTCCGCCTTGCAGACTGAAAATTTATCCTGCATGAAACAGTTTGCCAATTAGTGTGAGTCATACTAGTTGATATAAACATAGAGAATCATTCTTTAAAGGGGCAACATGGATATTCCATAACAGAGGCTATAATAAAAGATTTGGATTTATCCGCAATATATATGAAAAATATTTATGAAGGTGGTTCCTTTAAATATAGCACTACACAAAATAAGCAGTTATACTATCATTATACTGGCTTTGAAGATGAGGTTTGTGATTCTAAAACTGTATTCCAGTTTAAAACAGTATCTATAGAAGTGGGAAAAGAATTTTCAAACTCATTTACTAATATAATCACATCTGAACAAGCCAGAACAAAATCTACTTACACCGATGCAGGTTGGGATTTTGATAAGATATGGGATATTGATACAACTGGTTATTATGACAAGATTTATGTACAGAATGAAACACTACCGGAAGGTGTCGAAATCCAGTACGATGAAATTGGTCCGTTCTATTATGATACGGAATTGAAGTATATCAATGATGGATATCCTTATCTGCGTTCTGATATGCCGGATCCTCCAATAGGAAATGCACAATTATGCGCAGTTACCGTTTCTGTCGTTTTTCCTGATGCGGAGATTGGCTATTATGCTCCGGCAACAATTGACCCGGAGATCACCATTACCGGAATAGAAGGTGTAGAAAATGCGAATCTGGAAGAGATGGTTCAGAAATATGATCTGAAGTTTTCCTATCCATCAGCTAAACAGTATATGGTGTCTTCGGAAACCACAGGGGAACCTCTTCCTGTTGGCGGCAGCCTGGATACGGTGAAAAAGAATCTGAAGTTTGCATATGATAAGAATGATGAGTATTCTTTTTATATTGATTATGACAATTCAACTATTATCCTGGGGCAGACCAGGGCGCTTCCTAACCCTTATCAGAACCTGAGTAACGAGGAGAAGGCAGAAGCATTGCTGAAACTGGGAATTGAACGGGACAAAAGCGATCTGGATCGTATACTGACTTCAATTGAACAAGGTGAAGCTTCCCAGAATTCCATTACATATGGGCTTTGCTGGGCGGTACTTGATCTGACCCGCTATGATAAGGTTCAGCATGATCCGGAGATCGACCGTCTGCTGGATCGCTGGTTTGCTGCAGAAAAAGAAGCTTATAAAGAAATGTACACCGAGAACCAGGAGATGAACGGGGAACTGACTACGGTGTGGCAGAGAGAACTGATTGCTATTACTGCAGCTGGCTATGACCCGGAAGATATCAGGGAGTGCACAAAAGGAATCCATGGAGAGGACGACCCCGGTTTCGATCTGGTAGAAGCTGTCGGTAACGAAGTAGGTGCCGATGGAGCCCATATGCATTACAATTTCTGGCTGATTGCCCTTGACAGCGGTGACTATCCTTCCCGCAGTACTCATGAAGCTGATGTGGAGAAGCGAGCCGAGATGCTGTACAATGTTGTGAAGTCCGGTGTATGCGGCGCTGCACCAGGTATCGGCATGGATTATGTGGGAATGCATTCCCAGGCATTGACCAAATACATCCATCCGGAAAAAGGAACTATTTATTATGAAGTGGCTGAGATTGTCAATGAGAAGTTGAAAGCAGAAGGAGAACTGACGATTGACGAACTGGCGGATAAAGATAGAATGATCCCCCTCGTAAAAAAATACCAGTGTCCTCTGGGAGGCTGGATTACCTATGATAATTACAATCCTGCTACGACTGCCCAGGCAGTTACCATGCTTTCCTGTCTGGGAATCGACGCTTACAGCGAGGAACTGACTACCAATGCAGGCTACAGCATGCTGGACAGCTTTATTCAGAGCGCTTTTAACCTGGACGAAAACGGCCTGCCGGTTTCCTTTAAAGATTCTTATGAGATGACTGTAAACTGTGCTTTCTATTCTGCTCAGTCCATTTACGCTACCATTTCCTGGTACCGTCTGATGAATGGACAGACCGCCCTTTACGATTGTACCGATGTGGTTGGCGTTCCTCAGGTAGAGGCCATGATTGAAGCGCTGCCTTCTGATATTACTTTAAATGAAGTAAAAGCGGTGGAAGAGGCAAAAGCTGCTTATGATGCACTCCGCGACGGCCAGAAACAATACATCGACAATTACGATCTTCTGAAAGCTGCCGCAGAAAAAGCGGATGCACTGAAAGCTGCCGCAGAGGAAGAAGAAGCGTTCAAGGCACTGAAGTCCCAGCTTACTGCTGCAGCAGCGGGTTATAACAGTGTGAAGCTGAGCTGGAAGGCTGCAGACGGGGCAGAGGGCTATGAAGTGTACCGTGCGACCAGCAAAAATGGAAGCTACAAGTTAGTGAAGACAATCACCAGTGGAAAAACGGTCACATATACAGATGGAAAACTGAATACCGGAACGACTTACTATTATAAGGTAAGAGCATACCGCAAGGTGGAGAGCAGCAAGGCATACAGCAGCTATTCCGATATCAAATCGGCGAAGCCGGTGCCGGCAGCGCCGTCGCTTACAGCGAAGGCAGCGGGCTATAGCAGCGTGAAGCTGAGCTGGAAGAAGGTAGATGGGGCGGAAGGTTACAGAGTATACCGCGCGACCAGCAAAAACGGAACATACAAGGCTGTAAAAACGATTACCAGCGGAAGTACAGTAACGTATACGGATGGAAAACTGAACACCGGAACAACGTATTACTATAAAGTAAGAGCATATCGTAAGGTGGAAAGCAGCAACGTATACGGCAGCTATTCCGATATCAAATCGGCGAAGCCGGTACTGGCAGCGCCGTCGCTTACAGCGAAGGCAGCGGGCTATAACAGTGTGAAGCTGAGCTGGAAGAAGGCAGATGGGGCGGAAGGCTACAGAGTATACCGCGCGACCAGCAAAAACGGAACATACAAAGCTGTAAAAACAATTACCAGCGGAACAACGGTTACATATACGGATGAAAAACTGACCACCGGAAAGACATACTATTATAAAGTAAGAGCATACCGCAAAGTGGGAAGCAGCAATATATACAGCGGTTATTCTGATATCAAATCCGCAAAACCGGTTCCTGCAAAAGCGACTTTGACATCAGTAAAGAATGTCAGCGGCAAAAAAGCGGTTCTGAGCTGGAAGGCGGTAAACGGAGCCAGCGGCTATCGTATATATCGTGCCGATACCAAAAACGGAACTTATAAATATGTGAAGGACATTACTTCAGGAAAGACCCTGACATGGACCAACAGCGGACTGACAAAAGGTAAAACCTGTTATTATAAGATCAGAGCCTACAGAACCGTAAACGGTACCAGAGTTTACGGTGCTTATTCCGATGTCAAAACGGTAAAAATCAGCAAGTAAGCAGATTTGAAAAAATGGAAATCCAAAACAGCAGAAATCTGAAATACCGGGGTTCTGAAGTAACATGAAAAGCGGCCGGAATTTCCGGCCGGACAGATACCTGCAGGACAGCGGGATACGAAAAAAGTATCTGCTGTTCTGCGGGTTTTTGAGATTTCCAGATAATTCTGACCGGGAGAGTTCAAAATTTATTACAGGAAGGAAAAGTGACTTTGAAGGTGAGAATACGTTATTTATTGTTTTTTCTGCTGTCTTTTCTGATGCTGCCGGTATATGTGACGGCAGTTTAGGCAGAAGAAGTAGCTTCTGCAGAAACGACGTCTGCCCGGGTATCAGACGGAGAAGAGTATACTGCAGAGAGAATTATTTCTGCTGTTCATGAGGCATTTCTGCAGAAAGTTCCTGATCTGGATTCGCAGGTGATGAAAACATTTCTGGAGGCATCGGATGCATATGATCAGCTGGATGAGGATGGTCTGGCAGAGATTCCGGAGAATACGGTGGAGGAACTGAATCTGGTGCGGGACCGGATCAGGGAATCTGTCTGCATCAGTGACGGGATTGCGGCAGACAGTGCTGCATGGTATATCAGAACCTGTGTATCGGATGGGGATCGTTCGGCATGGGTGAAGGAACAGATCCGCATCATGTATGAAGGAAGCAGCCCGAACCTTCTTTATTATAAGAAAATCAGCTATGAGGATATCCGCACGGGAGCTGCCTGTATCCACCCGGGGGCGGTATCTCTTTCATTCCCCGTACCGTCGGGATATGAATCGTGTGTCAATCCCGGAATTTTCACTGTTATGGATGGAGAACTGGAGGAATTGTATCCCGAAGAGGACGGAAAAGGGAATTTCATCGTTTCAGGTGCAAAATACCTTACGGATATCATAGTTGCGGATCTGCCGGTTTCTCTGGTACGGATTGAACTTCCTGAAACCCAGGGAGTCAATGTAGGACAGAGCATCACTCTGAAGATCACGCCGGTGCCGGAAAATGTTACGGATACATACGAAATTGTCTGGTCCAGCAGCAAACCGGAGATTGTTTCGGTCAGTTCAAAGGGCGTGATCAGAGGTCTGAAAGAAGGAACGGCAACGATTACAGCCAAAATGAAGGGAAACAGCAGCATAAAGGCAAGCTGTAAGGTTACAGCGGTTCAGGGGGCTCATACATTGGATCCTTCTCTGACTCAGGTGATGAAGGAGACAAAAAAATATATTCTTTCGATTGATAAGGAACCTGCAGCGGGCAGCGAGTGGTTTGTACTCGGCCTTGCCAGAAGTGGTATGGATCTGAACAGTGAATATTTTTCTGCCTATTATCAGGATTTCGTCCGGGAATTGAAGGAGAAAAAAGGCGTGCTGACCAATACTGTGAAATATACCGTGTACTCCAAGGCGATTCTCGTGATGACAGCCATTGGAAAAGATGCCCGGAACATTGCCGGTTACAACCTGTTTGAGCCGCTGGCCGATTTTGATACGGTGGCAGCCCAGGGGCTTAACGGTCCCATATGGGCGCTGATTGCTCTGAAATCCAATCCTGCCTACTCTATTCCCGAAGTGAAAGGTGTGAAAACACAGACGACGGAGAAGCTTCTTGTGGACTATATCGTGGATCATGAATGTGAAAGCGGCGGATGGAATCTGATGGGAGACGCGGGCGATACGGATATGACCGGTATGGCGATCCAGTCTCTGGCTCCCTATTATCAGAAACCGGGCTATGAAAAGGTTACGGCGGCTATTGACAGGGCACTGGAGTATTTGAGCTCCACGCAGAATGCGACCGGCGGTTATTCTACCATGGGTGCGGAGACTTCGGAATCCTGCGTACAGGTGATTACTGCGCTTTGTGCACTTCAGATTGATCCTGCAAAAGATGCGCGTTTTATCAAAGGCGGTAACTGGACCGTGGAAAACCTGTTTTCCTATCATATATCCCAAAGCGGGTTCATGCATGTGAAAGCAGGAGCGGCCAATAACGGCGGTGCTGCGGCGGGTACCGTGGACGGGATGGCCACAGAGCAGGCATATTACGGGATGACGGCGTATTACCGTCTTCTGCAGGGGCAGACAGGTCTGTACGATATGTCTGATGTATCCCTGAAAAAAGGTGAAAATGTAAAAAGTGACAGCAGCTCAGGCGGGGATACGGATAACGGAAGTGCTGTGAATGCAGCCGGAAGCAACAAGGGTAAGACAGCAGGTCTGTCGAGCGGAAGCGCAGGTTCAGGCAGCAGTAAAAACGAAGCTGCCGGATCGGAAAGCAGTGCAGACGGTCCGGCGTCAGGTACCGGGTCAGGAACCACCGGCAAAAGCGTTTCCGGAAAAACGGCTTCTTCATCCGGAAAAACAGTTTCTTCTGCTGAAAAAACAGATAAAGAAAAGGAAACTGCATGGAGTTTTGACGGTCCTGACTATGTTGCCGACAGGAGTGAAACTGTCAGCAGCCTCAGTGCGGTGAATACACCTGAACAGAAAACGGAAGGTACGGTTTCTGTTCAGACGCTTGAAAAGGAATGTAATTTCTGGAAAACGGCAGCTGTCATACAGGGATTTTTTCTGGAAATGATCATCGTGGCATTTATTACTGTTAAGATTATGGAACGACGCGGAAAAAAAGAGAAAAGGAAATAAGAAAGGAGGAAGCATAATGAAAAAGATCAGAAACGTGGGCAGATGGTTTTTAACTGTTCTGTTTATGTCTGTACTTCTGGTAACGATGATACATCTGCCTGCTTCGGCTGCTGAGGAAGAGACGTATACGATTACCATGACTCTTGAGCGTTTTGCTTTGGGCGGAGATTTTATTATCGAACCGATGGCTCTGGAGGTCAGCCCGAAAGATTCCTATGCGGATATTCTGCTCCGGGTACTGAAGGAACGGAATATATCCTACAGTGCTCTGGAAAATACCACATATGGTTTTTATCTTCAGGGAATCGACGGAGTTGACTGCGGTTCGGAAAATATACCTGACTGTGTCATGAAGATTCTGGATGACCGGAATATGCCGGTGAAGGGGAATTCAAAAGACGGTCTGTATGAATTTTCCTATACGACCGGATCCGGCTGGATGTTCTATGTTAATAATGAATATGTGCCGGTCAGTATGGGCAACAGCTATCCCAAAGACGGAGATGTGGTCCGCTATATGTTTACATTGTGCTACGGAGCCGACCTGACGGGGACACTTGACAAGAGCATGACTTCAGATGGAAAAGATGTGGTATATTACAGTACGGCGGATAAAAGCAAGCTGATCCGGTACATGGGTCAGATCAATCAGGACCGTGCCCGCTGGGAAGCAGCAGAAGGATTTTCAGAGGCCTGGGAGGAAGCTTTGAAAGTTATGGCAAAGATGAATGCAGCCAGATATGAAGTAAACGGGGCTTACAACTGGTTAAAAGAAGTTGAGGAAAAACTGCCGTCTCTGCCGGATTCCATGGTTTTATCATCGGAGCAGCTTGATCTGACCGTCGGTGATACTGCTGAGCTTACCTGCAGTCTGTCTCCTGAAAACAGTGTTACAACAATATACTGGACATCGGATCAGCCGTCTGTTGCCGCGGTAAACAATGGTGTTGTAAAAGCCGCTGCGGCCGGAACGGCCAGAATCCATGCAAAAACCGTAAATGGTCTTGATCAGGTTTGTGTTGTGAATGTAAAGGATGATGCTGAGACAGCTGCCTTCAAGGCACAGAAACCCGAACTGAAGGCAGCAGCAGCTTCTTATAACAGCGTGAAGCTCAGCTGGAAGAAGGTAACCGGGGCAGCCGGTTACAGGGTATACCGTGCAACCAGTAAAAATGGTACGTACAAGGCAGTGAAAACTGTCACAGGAGGAAGTACGGTATCATATACAAATGGCAGTCTGACTCCCGGCACTACGTATTATTATAAGATACGTGCATACCGTAAATCGGGAGATACAACGATTTACAGTAATTATTCTGCTATCAGTTCGGCAAAACCGGTTCTTGCCACACCCTCCGTTACCGTGAAAACAGCAGGTTACAACAGTGTGAAGCTCAGCTGGAAAAAGGTAACCGGGGCAGCCGGCTACAAGGTGTACCGTGCTGCCGGCAAAAACGGAACATATAAAACAGTGAAGACCATCGCCGGAGGAAGTACGGTATCCTTTACAGACGGAAGTCTGACCACCGGGACAACATACTACTATAAGATCAGGGCGTATTGGAAATCGGGAAGTACAACGGTTTACAGCGCTTATTCCTCCATCGGTTCGGCAAAACCGGTTCCTGCAAAAGCGGTCATTTCCTCGATTCAGAATATCAGTGGAAAGAAAGCAGCCATCCGCTGGAAAAAGGTCAGCGGAGCCAGCGGTTATAAAATATATCGCGCCACCAGTAAAAATGGAACGTATCAGTGTGTTAAGACAGTTACTTCGGGAAGTACGCTGACATGGACCAATACGGGTCTGAAGACAGGAAAAACCTATTATTACAGGATCAGAGCATACAGAACTGTGAAAGGCACAAAAATATACGGAGCTTACTCTGATGTGAAATCGGTGGCAGTAAAAAAATAAAATGCTGAAAGAAGAAAGCCGAAAGCAAAATCAGAAAGCAAAAGTAAAAGGTAAAAGCAGAAATCAGGAGTAAATCAGCTCCTGCTGTAAAAAGAAAAAGACCATCAGGGAAAACGGACAGACGATGTCTGACTGCCGTTCCTGATGGTCTTTTATCTGTGCTGTTTCCTGTGAAGCAGATGCCGTTCAAAACGCGATTCTATTTCTTATGCCGTCTGCTGGAGTACTTTTCCTCGCAGTACAGGCATCTGTACACCTTTTTCTCCTTGTCGGCCAGGAAGAATACATGAGGCAGTTCCTGCTCGATGGTGGTGATGCAGCGGGGGTTTTTGCATTTGATGACGTTGGTCAGCTTTTTGGGAAGCATCAGCTTTTTCTTCTCGGAGATTTTGCCGTCACGGATGATGTTGACGGTGATGCCGGGATCCACGAAGCCGAGTACGTCCAGATCGATCAGATCGATGCCGCCTTCAATTTTGATAATGTCTTTTTTACCCATCTTATCGCTGCGGCAGTTTTTGATGATGGCAACCTGGCAGTCGAGTTTTCCAAGTCCCAGGTAGTTGTAGATATCCATGCTCTTGCCGGCAGGGATATGGTCCAGTACAAGACCCTCATTTAATCCGGAAATATTTAACATACCTCAACCTCCAATAATTTCATGATCAGGGCCATACGGATGTATACGCCGTACTGAACCTGTTTAAAATATCCTGCACGGGGATCTTTGTCCACTTCAACGGAAATCTCGTTGACACGTGGCAGGGGATGCATAACCAGCATATCTTCCTTGGCAAGTTCCATCTTGGCAGCGTCGAGTACGTAGATATCTTTCAGACGCAGATATTCATCTTCGCTGAAGAAACGTTCTCTCTGAACACGGGTCATGTACAGAATGTCCAGCTTGGGCATGGCATCTTCCAGAATCTCCACTTCTTCGTACTCGATGTGGTTGGCATCGAGAACATTCTCACGGATATAGCTGGGGATGCGCAGCTCGGTGGGAGAAATGAGGACGAAGCGAATGCCGGGATAGCGAACCAGCGCGTTGATCAGGGAGTGTACGGTACGTCCGAATTTCAGATCGCCGCAGAGACCGACTGTCAGATTGCTCAGGCGTCCCTTCAGGGAACGGATGGTGAGCAGGTCGGTGAGAGTCTGAGTAGGGTGCTGATGGCCGCCGTCACCTGCGTTGATAACAGGGATGGAAGAATTCATGGCTGCAACAAGGGCAGCGCCTTCCTTGGGGTGTCTGATCGCTGCGATATCGGCGTAGCAGGAGATCATGCGGATCGTATCGGCAACGCTTTCGCCCTTGGCAGCAGAGCTGGCGTTGGAGGATGCAAAACCGATGATCTGTCCGCCCAGATTCAGCATGGCGGTTTCAAGACTCAGACGTGTTCTCGTGCTGGGTTCATAGAATAATGTGGCAAGTTTTTTGCGATTACAAACATTAGCGTATT
>JBJELO010000141.1:0-2553 GCA_051879195.1 Lachnospiraceae bacterium | reverse complement strand
ATGCTCTTATTGTAACAGTTCAATTTCAAACGTTAAAGACCAAATTACTACTATATGGCCTGTAATGAATTTACTATTTTGTGCATAATATCTATTTTTTACCGTTAATTTTATCTATTTCTGTGTATTTTTAAATCAAATAGTAATATCCGTCTCCGATGAATATGTGTATTTTGCAATTACCGCAATGATACAGCCTCTGACAGGCTGACGCCGGATGGCATAAAAATCCCGCAGACCATCTGACGGATCATCATACTCTGTATCTGTTTCTGATGATCCTGTGCCAATGACCTGCGGGATTTGCTTTTTTCCTGCTGTCTGTTTTCGTTTCGTTACTTTTTATTCTTTTTCAGCTTTTACTGTTCTGACTGTGCTTTTTTCTGTATATCATCCCAGGCTTCCTTATCAAATTCCCGGTCTCTGAAATACAGCTTTCTGTCTGCCTCCGTGATTTCCCGGATAACTCTGCAGGGATTGCCTGCGGCAACCACATTGTCGGGAATGTCTCTCGTGACAACGCTGCCTGCTCCGATTACCGCGTTATTGCCGATATGTACACCGGGGCATATCACCGTATTGCCGCCCACCCATACATTGTCTCCGATGGTCACGCTGATTCCGTATTCATACCCTGTATTTCTGGTATCCGGATGAACCGGATGACCCGCCGTATAAACAGAAACATTGGGCGCAAACTGGCAGTTATCCCCGATGATCACCTTCGCCACGTCCAGAATCGTACAATTGTAATTGGCAAAGAAATTTTTCCCCACTTCAATATGGGAACCATAATCACAGTAAAACGGCGGATTGATAAACGCCTCTTCTGATTTTCCCAGCAGTTCCTTTACGATTCTGCGGATTCCGTCAAAATCGGAACGGTCGATGGTGTTGAGAGCCTGCGTCAGCTTTCTTGCCGGTTTCTGTTCCTCCATAACACTTTCATCGGAAATATACGGTATCTCTGCGTCTCTTCGTTTTCTCTGATCCATATCAGTACCTCCTATATAAACTCCTGTATCATTCAGGTGCTCCGTCATTGGTTTGTCAGGTTGTTGACCCACCCGTACTTTTTATAATGATGGTATACAACCGGCAGTTTCAGGACTTCATCCAGATTCATCAGACAGTAAACCGCCAGAACCGGCAGATGCAGGACAAATGCGGCAATCAGGCTGACGGGAACGATCACACCCCACATATTGATTGTATCACATAAAAAGCCAAAACGTGTATCCCCTCCTGCACAGAAAATTCCCGCAATCGTTGTACAGTTGATGGCTTTTCCAATCATATAGTAAGAGCAGAACAATATCATGACTTTGAGATATTCTCTTGCCTGACCGGTCAGGGAACCGGCAAAGCACATAATAAGCGGTCTGCAGAGAAGAATCAGGATTCCGGATACAGTACCGACAGCAATAGCCGCATGACAAAGCTTATCCCCGTATCTGCGCGCCTGTTCCAGATTACCTTTTCCCAGTTCATTACCCACCATGATGCTGCTGCCCGTTCCCAGACCGCTGCACACACAGGCAATAATATTTTTCGCGATATTTGCAATGGAATTGGCTGCCACTGCATCACTTCCCAGATGTCCCATAATAACGGAATACATGGCAAAACCACAGCCCCAGACCAGAAGATTGGCCAGAACCGGAATCGTATAATGAATAAAATCTTTCTTCAGTCTCCGGTCGGGATTTTTCAGAAAAACAGGGCGTATCCGCACTTCTTCCTTTTTCCTGTTTTCCAGAAGAACCAGCAGAAGTTCCACCGCCCTTGCCAGAGACGTGGCCAGAGCCGCACCGCGTATTTCCATCCGGGGCACACCGGCCAGCCCGAAGATCAGAATCGAATTCAGAATCAGATTCAGCACCAGCGCCGTGGAACCGTAAATCGTACTGCGGAGCACCCGGCCGCTGTTTTTCATCACACACAGATAAATCTGCGTAATGCCCATAAACAGATAGGACCAGCTGACAATGCGCAGGTAGGGAATCCCCGCCGTAATCAGTTCCGTTTCATTGGTAAAAATCTTCATCAGCACACCGGGGCATACATTGGCAAGAAGAAAAAATATCATGGAAATCATCATGGAATATCGTGTGGCAATTGCCAGCACCTGCTCCACCGATTTCCTGTCTCCCTTGCCCCAGTACTGGGCAGCCAGAATCGTAGTTCCCAGAGTCAGCCCTCCGTAAAACAGATTCAGGATAAACTGCACCTGCGTGGCAAGCGAAATAGCCGACAGAGAATTCTGGTCCAGCATCCCCAGCATCAGCGCATCCGAAGCACTGACCACAGCCGACATCAGATTCTGCACGGCAACAGGCAAAACCAGCGTCACCAGCTGAGAATAAAAATTCCGTTTTTCATCACGGCTCCACACAAACTCCATCTTCTGTCCCTCTTTTCGTTCTGAACATCTGCCTTGACATCATATTTCAGGCTGTATACAATAATACTGTATAAAACCGCACTTTTCCATAAGAATTTTTGTAAACTCCAGACAGCTGCATTACGGATTTTCACCGGACCGCAGCGACT
>JBJELO010000140.1:0-11565 GCA_051879195.1 Lachnospiraceae bacterium | reverse complement strand
TCGGCTGGGTATCCTCAAGAGTTAATTTGAGTGACTATAATTCGGATTTTAGGTTTTATAGATTCCCTGTTTGGAATCCTTGCAAAAAACAACGGGAATTGGTATGATAAAAAAGGTACGATTAACAGGAGGAAGGAACAGTGAAAAAGAAACAACATGTTATTTCCGGAGTAGTACCGGGCTCCATTGCCGAGGAGATGGAAATCGGGCCCGGGGATCTGCTGCTGCAGATCGACGGCATGGAAATTGAAGATATACTGGATTATCAGTTTTACGCTGAAGATGAGGAACTGACTCTGCTGATTCGCAAGCCGGACGGCGAGGAGTGGGAACTGGAAATTGAAAAAGAATACGGTGAAGATATCGGTCTTGTTTTTGAAAATGGTCTGATGGATGATTACCGCTCCTGCAGCAATAAATGCATTTTCTGTTTTATTGATCAGATGCCTCCGGGCATGAGGGAGACTCTGTATTTCAAAGATGATGATGCACGGCTGTCTTTCCTTCAGGGCAATTATATTACACTTACCAATCTGAAGGATAAAGATATGGAACGGATTGTGCGGTATCATCTCAGTCCCATCAATATATCGGTGCATACCACCAACCCTGAGCTTCGCTGCCGGATGCTTCACAACCGTTTTGCCGGCCGTTCTCTTAATAAAATTGATTATTTTTTTGAACATGAAATTGAAATGAACGGACAGATTGTGCTCTGTAAGGGGTATAATGATGGAGAGGAACTAAAAAAAACGCTGCAGGATCTGACCCGGTACTGCCCGGTGATGCAGAGCGTTTCCGTTGTCCCGGTAGGGCTTACAAAATACAGGGACGGACTCTGTCCGCTGGAACCGTTTACTGCGCAGGATGCAGCGCAGACCATTGATCTGATTGAAACGGTACAGAAGCAGTGCATGAAACAGTTCGGTATCCATTTTGTTCATGCCAGCGATGAATTCTATATTCTGGCGGGACGGGAACTGCCTCCGGATGAGGAATACGACGGATATCCTCAGCTGGAAAACGGTGTGGGTATGCTGCGGCTTCTGCTGACAGAGACACAGGAGGCGCTGTCCGGACTGGAAGGGGATGACCGTACGGAACATCTGACCATCGCAACAGGTCAGCTGGCATATCCGTATCTGCAGAAATGTGTGGACCGGATCCGGGACAGATTTCCCGGTATTCAGGTGAAACTGATTGCCATACAGAACCGGTTTTTCGGGGAGAAGATTACGGTTTCCGGTCTGATTACCGGTCAGGACCTGCTGGAGCAGCTTTCCGGTCAGGATCTGGGGAGCAGGGTTCTGATTCCGCTTAACATGCTTCGAAGCGGAGAAGAGGTTTTTCTGGACGATATGACCGTCTCACAGATACAAAATGCTTTACAAGTTCCGGTTGTTAGTGTAAAATCAAGCGGATACGACCTGGTGGGCGCTGTAACGGGAATCAGTGATTTGTGTCAGGAGTCCGACCGTTTCCGCCCTTATGAACCGGCAGAGCAGCTTGCATATGAGCTGGAACCGGAAGAAAACTGATACCGGGTCGGGAAACCGGCAGTTAATTTAGAAAAGGAGATACCAGATGAGTAAACCGATTGTGGCAGTTGTAGGACGTCCCAACGTTGGTAAATCTACATTATTCAATGCGATTGCAGGAAGTAATATTTCCATCGTTAAGGATACCCCTGGTGTGACCAGAGACAGGATTTATGCAGATTGTACCTGGCTGAATACCACATTTACATTGATAGATACCGGCGGTATTGAGCCGGACAGCGGGGATGTGATTCTTTCACAGATGCGTGCGCAGGCGCAGATCGCCATTGATACGGCAGATGTGATTATTTTCCTGACGGATGTCCGTCAGGGGATGCAGGATGCGGATACGAAAGTAGCGGATATGCTGCGCCGTTCCAGAAAGCCGGTGATTCTGGCTGTCAACAAGGTGGACAGCTTCCAGAAGTTTATGGCGGATGTTTATGAATTCTATAATCTCGGGATCGGAGATCCGATTCCGATTTCAGCTGCCAGCCGGCTGGGGATCGGAGATCTGCTGGAAGCTGTGGCAGAGCATTTTCCTCAGAGGGATGAAGAAGAAGCGGAGGACGAGCGCCCGAGAGTGGCAATTGTCGGTAAACCCAATGTGGGTAAATCTTCCATTATTAACCGGCTGACCGGTGAGGATCGTGTAATCGTTTCCGATATTGCGGGTACAACCCGTGATGCCATTGATACAGTCGTACGGCACAATAAAAAGGATTATGTATTTATTGATACGGCAGGTCTCAGGAGAAAGAATAAAGTAAAGGAAGATCTGGAGCGTTACAGTATTATTCGTACGGTAACCGCCGTGGAACGTGCTGATGTGGTGATCGTGGTTATCGATGCGACGGAAGGGGTTACGGAACAGGATGCTAAAATTGCAGGCATTGCCCATGACCGGGGCAAGGGCATTATCATTGCTGTGAATAAATGGGATGCGATCAAAAAGGACAATAATACAGTGAAAAAATTCACGGAGAAGATCCGTCTGATTCTTTCCTTCCTGCCTTATGCGGAGATCATGTTTGTTTCTGCGGTGTCCGGTCAGCGTCTGCTTAAGATGTTTGACATGATTGATACAGTAATTGAAAACCAGAATCTGAGGATAGCTACCGGTGTGCTGAATGAAATCCTGACCGAAGCGGTTGCGCTGCAGCAGCCCCCGTCAGACAGAGGACGCCGCCTGAAAATCTTTTACATGACTCAGGTTTCCGTCAAGCCGCCTACATTTGTTCTTTTCGTCAATGACAGGGAACTGATGCACTATTCCTATACCCGGTATATTGAAAACCGGATCAGGGAGGCTTTTGGATTTCGCGGTACATCGCTGAAGTTTATCATTCGCGAACGAAAGGAGAAATAATATGGAACGGGTAATCTGTCTGATTATGGGATATGCATTTGGATTGGTGCAGACAGGATTTTTCTACGGAAAAGCTCACGGGACCGATTTACGGACGCAGGGAAGCGGCAATTCCGGCGCTACGAACACGCTGCGGGTCATGGGAAAGAAAGCCGGAGCGGTGGTTCTGCTGGGAGATGTGATGAAATGCATCGTGGCCTGCGTACTGGCACGCTTTCTTTTCGGTTCAAAAGAACCGGATATGGAGCTGCTGTATGTGCTTTATACCGGATTCGGCGTAATTCTGGGGCACAATTTTCCTTTTTATCTGAAATTCAAAGGCGGCAAGGGGATTGCTGCCACAGGCGGCCTGATCATTGCTATTATGGATTTCAGAGTATTTAGTATCTGTCTGGCGGTTTTCCTGCTGACAGTGTTTCTTACCCGTTACGTGTCTCTGGGATCCATGCTGGGTGCCGGTACGTTTTTCGTTGTATGGACGGTGATTACCATGAATGGCTGGAACAGTGTGGCTCCTTCCTGCAGGCTGGAATCCTGCATTGTGGTGCTGCTGATTGCCCTTCTGGCGATTATCCGGCATAAAAGCAATATCAGGCGTCTGCTGTCCGGTACGGAGAATAAGCTGGGCGCTAAAAAGTAAAAGGCAGTGGAAATTGAGAGAACTGCCGGCAGTGTTACTATAAAAACATGAAGGAATGATTGCAATATGACAAAAGTCAGTATTATAGGAGCAGGAACCTGGGCACTGGGAATTGCTGTGCTGCTGCATACCAACGGAGCGGATATCATCATCTGGTCCGCACTGGAGGAAGAACTGGATATGCTTCGTGAAAACCATGAACACAAAAATCTTCCCGGGGTAAAAATTCCCGAAGATATTCATCTGGAATCCGATCTGGAGAAAACGGTCCGGTCTGCTGATGTGCTTGTAATGGCGGTGGCAAGTCCTTATACCAGACAGACTGCTGCTAAAATGGCGCCTTTTGTGAGAAAAGAGCAGATAATTGTGGATGTGGCAAAGGGAATTGAAGAAAAGACGCTGATGACACTCAGCGAGCAGATCCGGGACGAGATTCCGCAGGCCAATGTGGCGGTACTGTCCGGACCGAGCCATGCGGAAGAGGTCAGCCACGGAATTCCCACCACCTGTGTGGTTGGCGCTTCGGATCAGAAAACAGCGGAATATCTGCAGAATCTGTTTATGAATGAAGTATTTCGTGTATATACAAGTCCTGATATCAAAGGAATCGAACTGGGCGGAGCCCTGAAAAATGTCATTGCTCTGGCTGCCGGTGTGGCAGACGGTCTGGGATATGGTGATAACACGAAAGCAGCTCTGATCACCCGGGGAATGGCGGAGATTGCCCGGCTGGGTCTTGCCATGGGTGCCCATTCAGAAACGTTATACGGATTGAGCGGTATCGGTGATCTGATTGTAACCTGCGCAAGTATGCACAGCAGGAACCGCCGGGCCGGTATTCTGATCGGTCAGGGTAAGACCATGGAAGAGGCTATGGCGGAAGTAAAGATGGTGGTGGAAGGTGTATATTCTGCAAAAGCGGCCAAAGCGCTGGCGGATCAATATTATATCCACATGCCTCTTGTAGAAGAGGTTAATAAAGTGCTTTTTGAGAATAAATCTGCGGCGGATGCCGTACACGACCTGATGCTTCGGGATAAACGGATCGAATCTCCGGTACTTCCCTGGCCGAAAGCATAGGTGAAAGTACAGATTGCGGTTGCATTGCCGGATCATATGGCTTATAATACCAACGTATGAAAACTCGTTTTACGAAGGGAGAGTAATCATGAACGCAGTATCAATCGAAAAGGAACTGAAGGAAAATTCTTACCCGGGCCGCGGCATTATTATTGGCCGCAGCGCGGATGGTAAAAAAGCTGTCACTGCCTATTTTATTATGGGCAGAAGTGAGAACAGCAGAAACCGTGTGTTTGTGGAAGACGGCACTGGAATCCGTACACAGGCATTTGATCCTTCCAAACTGGTGGATCCCAGCCTGATTATCTATGCACCGGTACGTGTACTGGGCAATAAAACTATCGTTACAAATGGTGACCAGACCGATACGATTTTTGAACTGATGGACAAACAGATGACCTTTGAACAGGCGCTCCGTACCCGTGAGTTTGAGCCGGATGCTCCCAATTATACCCCCAGAATTTCCGGTATCATGCATATCGAGGACGGAAAGTACAGCTATGCGATGTCAATTTTAAAGAGCAATAACGGGGATCCCTCGTCCTGCAATCGCTATACGTTTGCGTATAATGACTGTCCTGCAGGGGAAGGCCGTTTTATCCATACATATAAAGGAGACGGCAATCCGCTTCCCAGCTTTGAAGGAGAACCGAAAGTTGTATCGATTCCCGATGATATGGAAGCGTTTACGGAAACCATATGGAACAGCCTGAATGAGGAGAACAAGGTTTCTCTGTTTGTACGCTATATTGATATTGCTACCGGCAGTTTTACAAGTAAGATTGTCAATAAGAATCAGTAACAGGAGGAACAGGAAATGAAGGAACTGGAATTAAAATACGGATGCAACCCCAATCAGAAGCCTTCCCGCATTTTTATGGAAGAAGGAGAACTTCCAATTGAGGTATTGAGCGGACGTCCCGGATATATTAACTTTCTGGATGCACTGAACGGATGGCAGCTGGTCAGCGAGCTGAAACGGGCTACCGGACTTCCTGCGGCAACGTCATTCAAACATGTTTCTCCTGCCGGCGCTGCAGTAGGACTTCCTCTGACAGATACCCTGAAGAAGATCTACTGGGTGGAGGATCTGGGCGAATTATCTCCTCTTGCATGTGCCTATGCAAGAGCAAGAGGAGCGGATCGTATGTCTTCCTATGGTGATTTCATCGCTCTTTCGGATGAATGCGATATGGATACGGCCAGGATGATCTTCCGCGAGGTTTCTGACGGTGTGATTGCTCCCGGCTATTCCGCCGAAGCTCTTGAGCTGCTGAAAACAAAGAGAAAAGGCAATTACAATGTCATTCGGATCGATCCCTCCTATCGTCCCGCTCCCATTGAACGCAAACAGGTGTACGGCATTACATTTGAACAGGGAAGAAATGAGCTGAATATCAATAAGGAGTCTTTTGCCAATGTGGTGACGGAGAACAAAGAGATTCCCGAGGCAGCAGCCATCGATCTGGCCATTGCCATGATTACTCTGAAATATACCCAGTCCAATTCCGTCTGCTATGTAAAGGGCGGACAGGCAATCGGTATCGGTGCAGGACAGCAGTCCAGAATTCACTGTACCAGACTGGCCGGTCAGAAAGCAGATAACTGGTATCTGCGTCAGTCTCCTCAGGTTCTGAATCTTCCTTTTAAAGAAGATATCCGTCGTGCGGACCGTGACAATGCTATTGATCTGTATATCGGTGATGAATACGAAGATCTGCTGGCAGATGGTGAATGGCAGAAGATCTTTACGGAAAAACCTGCTGTATTTTCAAGGGAAGAAAAGAAAGCATGGATTGCGGGCAATACGGGTGTTGCACTCGGTTCAGACGCTTTCTTCCCCTTCGGTGACAATATTGAACGTGCTCATAAGAGCGGTGTTCAGTATATCGCCCAGCCCGGCGGTTCCATCCGCGATGATCATGTCATTGAAACCTGCAATAAGTACGGCATTGCCATGGCATTCACCGGAATCCGTCTGTTCCATCACTAAAACAGGAGTCAGTCGGTGACAGGAAATACGATTGGTTTCCGATTATGAAAGAAATTCAGATTTCGTCATGAATGGTTTTGGCGAATGATCTGACAGCTGATACCGGCACTTGAAAAAGGTTCTGTGTTTTTTCTGACACAGAACCTTTTTTAAGTTTTGATACTTAAAAAACAGGAGAAAGGCTGTTTGCTCTGTAAAAATACCGGAATATTCTCTGGATGGAAAAGCTTTTCAGATATGAAAAGCTTTTCAGTATATTTTGGAAAAACATTAGGATTAATTCCATAAACTGGAATAAATACTGTGTATTATGTGAATGATAAGAAATAAACTGATTTTAATAAGAAAATAATATCCAAAAAACACATCAATAATGTGAAAACGATTTCACAAGCAACTAAGTTTTGCCCTCTTTGGAATGGAAAACCTGTCATTTTTTATAACAACTCTTTTGAAAGTAAAGAAAAACTTTTGAAAAACATGTATATTTTGCACAAAAAAGTAGCAAAAAAATTATACACGTCATACAAAAAAACATATTTGTGACCAAATTTGACTGAAAATTATAATATTTGACTTTTTTTGGAGGGTATGTTATATATAAAACCATAAAGAAAAATGAAAAAATTGTAATTTTTCTTGAAATGAACAAATAAAAACTTCTTTAAATGTAAAAACAGTAAAAAAAATAAAATGAGAGGTGTTAAATGTGTTTATTATTGGAAGTTGTTCAGTAAAAATCAAAAATGGTGCAGCGCAGCTGCCGGACGCGTTTAACCTGAAAAGTCAGGTGCTGTCCTGGTATTATACGAACAGTGACCGGACTTCTGTGTACATGAAGCCGGAGAGTTATGTGGACAAAAAGACTTTGAAAGCCATGCGTATAAAACAGAAGAAAGTGCTGGTTGACAAGAAGAACATTATGTATCTGCCCGAGGATATTCTGAAACGTGCAGAGGGCAGGACGGTCCGGATCAATGGACTTGCTGATATTCTGGAACTTGAGTTGCTTCCTGCATACGAGGGAGAAAGTGCGGCAGTATAGACTGAAAGTGGTTTTCAGGCTGCGTTAAGCTGAAGCTGCGTAAAGCGGAATTTTTCCGAATAATATATTTTACAGAAAGAATTTGCAGAAAATGGTAAGAGTGATAAGGTGTAATACAGGATCGTAGAATCTGCTCTGTGGCGGAAGCGTGCGATCCTGTTTTTATATATATGATACCTGAAAACGGGTACTACTGTGATTGCGAGGATAATAGTATGGAAGAAATGTTTGAAATCATGGAACAGGATGGTTCTTTTACCGGCAAATTGAAGTCCAGAAGCCAGGTGCACAGAGACGGAGATCTGCACGGAGCCGCCCATATCTGGGTATACCGGCTGATCAATGGGAAAGCGGAGCTGCTGCTTCAGAAAAGAAGTGATGATAAGGATTCTTTTCCGGGCTGTTATGATACTTCATCGGCAGGTCATCTGGATCCGGGAGAAGATTTTCTGACAGGTGCCGTGCGGGAACTGAAAGAGGAGCTGGGGATTTCGGCAAAACCGGAGGAACTGCAGTATATGTACACCAAAGAGATCGATCTGACAGATGTTTTCCATGGGGAACCGTTTCATAATCATGAACTGATTTCGGTCTATATGCTGGAACTGGTTCCTGTTGACAGGGAGATTCATTTTCAGGAAAGCGAGATCTCCGGTGTGATGTGGATGGAGGCGGATACGTTATGCCGTATGGTGAAGGAACAGTCTTTCTGTCATTGTCTTGATGGAGAAGAGCTGGAGATCATTACAGATGAACTGCACAAACGGCTTCGACTGAACCGTCAGATGGGATTTCTTCTGGAGGCGGATAAGGAGAAGGGGATCATCCGCCAGACCTATAAAACTTCTCTGCAGAAAGAGAATGACGCGGAACATGCGTGGCATCTGGCAATAATGGTCATGCTGCTGTCAGAGCATGCCAATACTTCCATCGATCCCTATCGGACCATGTGCATGGTTCTGATTCATGATATGGTGGAAATCGATGCGGGAGACACATATGCTTATGACAGTGCAGGTGCAGCTACGCAGAAAGAAAGGGAAAATGCAGCAGCAGACCGGATTTTTAATCTGCTTCCTGATGATCAGGCAGTATGGATGCGCGGGTTGTGGGATGAATTTGAAGCATGGGAGACGCCGGAAGCCTGTTTTGCCCACACGTTGGACAACCTGCAGCCTCTGATGCTGAATGATGCCACAGATGGAAGGTCCTGGAGAGAACATCATGTTAAAAAGGAACAGCCCATGAAACGCAATGTCAGATCAAAGGACGGCTCCGTACGGCTCTGGAATCATATTCATCGGATTATACGGGAACGGGTTGAAAACGGTGATCTGGAATAAAAATCCGGTTCGTTTTCAGTATGAAAACTCCCTGTACCTCCGGAGAAGGAGATGCAGGGAGCGGACAATATACTGTGGAGTAAAACTGTCGTAAAAACAGAAGTCCCGATCAGCGTCCGCAGCATTTTTTGTATTTTTTGCCGCTTCCGCAGGGACAGGGATCGTTGCGGCCGATCTTGGGGCCTTTTACGATGGTATGGGAAGAATGCTCTGCTTTGTACAGCTCTGCACGTCTTTCTTTCGTAAGAAGTGCATCCCACTGGGGAAGTTCGTATAACCAGTCTGCCTTGGCAGCTACCATATTGTAATATAATTTTTCTCTGTCGTAATCCAGAATGACAGGTGTATCTTCTTCCATAGTGTCGATGGGATTGGGTGCCTTCAGGCTGTCATTGATGCCATCCAGGAAACCTGCCATCACCACCGGTTTTACGTTATACCGATCTGCCAGTTCGGCAACGGTTCCTTCGATCACTTCTGTTTCCTGAAGAAGTTTTGCGTACATTTCTTTTTCTGTTTCAAAATAACGATTCCAGAATTCCTGATATGTCTGCTGATTTCTGCTGTATGATTCGCCAAGTTTCTGCCATTCATCTAATAATGCCATGATTCAAACCTCTTTCTGTGTGTGATATCTTTTTGTACGACATTCATGTACTCTTGAGAGTATAAACAAAGAATCCTGTTTTGTAAAGAAAAAAGTTTGTATCTGCAGGGAAATGCATGAATATAATGTAACAGTTCAGTCAAGACTGAACTGTTCTGAATGATATTGCCGGAGATGGTTCAATATGAAAAAATGTTTTTGGGAAAATCGCAGCAGAAAGTTCAGATACTGGCTTTTTGCAGCAGGAATTCTGCTGCTGCTGACATACTGGGCGTGTGAAGCGTCCGGAGAGGAAGGAAATACGGATCTGAATCTTTATGCGGGCGGTGCGGTCCTGATGGATGGATATACGGGCAGGATTCTGTATGAAAAAAACGCGTCACAGGTTCTCCCCATGGCAAGTACGACCAAAATCATGACCTGTATTACAGCACTGGAAAACAGTGATCCCGAAGAACTGGTAGAGGTATCATCCTATGCGGCATCCATGCCGGATGTACAGCTGGGCATGAATCAGGGGGAAAAATACCGTCTGGGGGATCTGCTTCTGTCTTTGATGCTGGAAAGCCATAATGATACTGCTGTGGCTGTTGCGGAGCATATCGGGGCAAAAATCGTACGATCTGCGGAAAATGGCAGTCAGGTGACGGAAGCTGCGCAGCGCTCTGTCATGGAGAGCAAAGAACTGGTGGCAGCTTTTGCCGATCTGATGAATCAGAAAGCTGCAGAAATTGGCTGCAGGAATACATATTTTATTACGCCCAACGGGCTGGATGCTGCGGAGGAGGCAGAAGATGAAAACGGGGAAATCATTGAGAAAACCCACAGTACCACGGCAGCTGATCTGGCTCTGATCATGCGCTACTGTCTGTCTGGTTCAAAAAAAGCTGAAGAGTTTATACAGATTACGCAGACACGGGAAGTTTCCTTTGCGGATTATGACCGGAAGCGCAGTTTTTCCTGTATAAATCATAACCGGTATCTTGATATGAAAGAAGGAGCTGTTTCCGGAAAGACCGGTTTTACCGGGAAGGCAGGCTACTGCTATGTGGGAGCCGTAAACCAGAATGGAGTGTTTCTGATTGTTTCTCTGCTGGCCTGCGGCTGGCCGCCGGCAAAAAATCTGAAATGGCAGGATATGAATACACTGGTGAATTACGGTCTGGAAAATTACAGATGTATACAGGTAAACAGTCTTCAGAATGCAGACAGTTCGTATCTGATTGATGATATTCCGGGAAAAGGAGTGGAACTGGTCAAAGTTAAGACAGGGGTTTCCTTTGAACCGTTTTCCCTTCTTGTCAAAGAAGGGGAACACGTGTCCGGAAGCTGGTATCTGGAACTGAAAACCGCAGAAACAGGAGATACAGTTGGAGAGTATCGGGTTACTGTAGGGGACACGATTTGTCGGACATTTCCGGTGGTAATCTGTGAAGAAGAGGTCTGGAATGCCCGCTGAAAAGAAACGGAACAGACTGATGAAAGACCGGAAAATGAAGCGAAATACAGCCGGGAAAAGTAATAATGAGAGAAAAGTACTTTCTGAATAAGAAAAAAATCTAAAATCAGATTATAAGAACTAAAATAAAACTGAGAAAAAAATGTCAGAAAATGAATTATTTGATATAATTTATATATTTTATAATATAGTTGAGAAAAAACTCCTGTTTTGAAAGATACAGGGGAAACAGGAAAAAGCCCTGGAAAAAATCCAGGGCTCAGGGGGTATACAGGGGGTTTGACTCAAAAACCCACCAGCTATTTTCATAGCTAATGTTATTATACCTATACTTTTGATGAAAAGCAATTATCAGGAATGATAAAAAAAATTACATTTTTGGCTTGAAATAAGGCGATTTACATAAACTCAAAGTTTTTGCAACGCTGAGTCCAGAGTATCGGCAATTGTTTCCAGAATTTTCACCCGAGAATATAATTTATTATTGGCTT
>JBJELO010000139.1:0-2563 GCA_051879195.1 Lachnospiraceae bacterium | reverse complement strand
GCAGTGCGCCGCAAAGGAAACAAACTGCTGTTAACGGGTCTCTGACCAATAAAATGACGACGAAAAGCACTACAATAAAAATTGCCAGAATTTTGTATTCTGCAAACAGAAATGCTCTTGCGCCTTCAGCAATTGCAGCTGCAATTTCTTTCATCCGATCCGTGCCTTCTGACACTTTATTGACCTTACCGGTCAGAACCAGTGCGAACAAAAGTGCAAGAATGCCTGCAGCTGCTGCAACAAACATTAAGTTCATAACTTTACCTCCCTAATTAATTCTATTTCTCGTAGCTCGTAGCATGAACTATAATAATTCTATCATAATTCTCTCAAATATCAAGCGAAAATTGTTATAATTTTATTTTTGTTTTCTATTTTATTAGTCTAATTTAGTTAGAATAATCCATATAAACTCTGTTTTTTCTTATTTAAATCAACGTTTTTGACAACAAAAATCAGATGTGTTATAAAAAATGCTGTAAAATTATCCAGAATTTAAGGGCATATTATTGTGTTGATTTTATGCATTTTTTAAGATTTTTTCAAAAAAATATTGAATTCAAAAAATAATTAAAGTTCGGATATTCTGATCGTCAGGTCATACCTTTCTTCCTGGACAGAAAAAACCGGACAGCTTCATCGGCTATCCGGTTCTCTGTGCTTTATATTATTGATTTGTGTTTTAGATAATAATAAGCTCTGTATTATTCCTTATCGGAAAAATCCTCATCCTTTAATGCTTTCAACAGTTCACTGAATCCGGCATCCACACCATCTTCAGAAAAATCAGCAGGGTCATCATATGCATCCTGATCTGCATCAGATACCTCCGCATCCACGCTGGGTACATTCGCATAGGATGCTTCCTCTGTTTCCTCAAAATCATCGGTCATATCGATTACTTCCGGTTTATCTGTATCAAGTTTAACAGAACGATATCTCTTCATACCGGTACCTGCAGGAATCAGATTACCGATCAGAACGTTCTCTTTCAGACCAATCAGCGGATCCACCTTGCCGTTGATTGCAGCTTCTGCCAGAACCTTGGTTGTCTCCTGGAAAGATGCTGCCGACAGGAAAGAATTGGTAGCAAGGGAAGCCTTGGTAATACCAAGCATAACCTGTTTGCCGGTCATAAGCTTCTTGCCTTCTGCTGCCAGCTTATCATTGATATCATTGAATTCCAGTACATCAACAGATGTTCCGGGAAGCAGCTCTGTATTGTCGCCGGGATCCTCGATCTTCACCTTCTTCAGCATCTGGCGAACGATGATCTCAATATGCTTATCGTTGATATCAACACCCTGTAACTGGTATACGCTCTGAACTTCGCGGATCATGTAATCCTGAACGGCACGAAGACCTTTGATCTTCAGAATGTCATGAGGATTTACACTACCTTCTGTCAGTTCGTCACCGGCCTTCACCACATCACCATCAAATACTTTGATTCGTGAACCATAGGTAATGGGATATTCTTTGGTCGTACCGTCATCACCGGCAATGATAACTTCACGTTTTTTCTTGGTTTCCTTAACTGTTACAACACCATCGATTTCGGAAATAATAGCAAGACCTTTCGGCTTTCTTGCCTCAAAAAGCTCCTCAACTCGGGGAAGACCCTGTGTAATATCGTCACCGGCAACACCACCGGAGTGGAATGTACGCATGGTCAGCTGTGTACCGGGTTCACCGATGGACTGTGCCGCAATGATACCAACTGCTTCACCAACCTGTACAAGACGTCCGGTTGCCATATTGGCGCCGTAACACTTCGCACAGACACCGATATGTGACTTACAGGTCAGTACGGTACGGATCTTGACTCTCCTGATTCCGGCCTTAACAATCTGATCAACCTTTGCAGGATAGATCATATGATTCTTCTTCACGATAACGCGGGAAGGATCGGCAGGATCCACGATATCTTCAGCAGCTACACGGCCTGTGATACGCTGTTCCAGAGATTCCACGCGGGGGAACTCTGCAACTTCCATATAAGGAATCTCGCTCTCACCTTCGCAGCAGTCCACTTCACGGATGATCAGATCCTGTGATACGTCTACCAGACGTCTGGTCAGATAACCGGAGTCGGCAGTACGCAGGGCGGTATCGGACATACCTTTTCTTGCACCGTGAGCGGAAATAAAGTATTCCAGTACGTCCATACCTTCACGGAAGTTTGACTTGATGGGCAGCTCGATGGTTCTACCGGTCGTATCAGCCATCAGACCACGCATACCGGCCAGCTGTTTGATCTGCTTTGCAGAACCACGGGCACCGGAGTCGGCCATCATACGGATGTTGTTGTAAGCGCTCATATTACTCAGATCCATCAGCTTGGCAGACAGTTCATCGTCAGTCTTCTTCCATACATTGATTACTTCTTTATAACGTTCTTCGTCTGTTAACAGACCTCTGCGGTAATGCATGGCGATCTTGTCGACAGTAGCCTGAGCGTCGGCGATCATCGCCTTCTTATCCTTCGGTACACACATGTCGGAAATTGATACCGTCATGGCTGCACGTGTGGAATATTTGTAACCGATTGCCTTGATATTAT
>JBJELO010000138.1:0-2565 GCA_051879195.1 Lachnospiraceae bacterium | reverse complement strand
CGGGGAAGAATCTCCGTCAGATAATGAAGAATTTCCTCCACAGAAGCACCGTCATCACACATTTGCGCCGCATGTACCACAGGACTGCCATACAAGGCGTTATATCCCATACCATCGAAACTGTGAATATGCAGAACTTCCTTGTACTGCGGATACTCCTCAAAAAAAAGGTTAATCGCCTGCAGAGAATTGTCATAGGTGGCGGAACCCTTGGAGTTAATCAGCACCAAAATCAGGTCAGTAACACCTGCCTTGGCCTCCCGCAGGTAGATCTGTTGAAACTGAAAAGGGGTAATCTGTGCAGTCTTTGGAATCTCATCGTGCTGTGCCATCAGAGTAAAGAACTGCTCGTTGTCAAAATCTACCCGGCTGGTGTAGCTCTTGTCTCCCAGCGTAATGGGAAACGGAATCACTGAAATGGAGTATTTTTGTTCGTCCGCATAAGAAATGTCACTTGCGGAATCTGTCATAATCTGTATTTTTCTCATATTTTTACCTTTCCATGCATAAGTAGTCCGTGATCTTTTTCCCGTCCTTATATCCTTTTTCATAGAGACGATGCAAAGACTCCTTATCTTTCTTTAATGTGTCGACCCCACAGGTATCATCGGGTGCAACAATGAATGCCTTCCCCTGTTTGGCATAATCCTTCGCCAGTGCTACGCTCTCATTATATCTCTGCGCTCTCCGGCACAGTTTTTCTGCCGCAGCCGGATACTTTTTCCGGATACCGACGGCTAATTTCTCATCCTTTCTGGAGGTACGAAGCTCTTTTTCCGGTTTTGTCAAAATCACCACGACCCGGTCACATCCAAGCTGAAATGCCTTTTCAATCGGTACGGGATCGCCCAGCGCCCCGTCATAATAGGGTGTTCCCTGCACAATATAAGGCTTGCATACGAAAGGAATTGCAGAGGATGCTTTCATAATGCTGTAATCATCCTGTCTTATGTCTGTCTTGTCAAAATATTTCGGCTGTCCGGTTTCTGCGTCTGTGGCAACGACATAAAACTCCATGGGATTATCACGCAGGGCGGGGTAGTCCAGCGGGTTTTCTCCATCGGCACCACATAACGTGCCATAGACATAATCCATATCCACATAGGATTTCTTCCTGATAAAATTACCCAGGCTCATATACTGTTTTCTAAACGCATACTCGGTATAGAATTGATAATTTCGTCCCTTTTGTCCTGCTGTGTAAGATGCCAGATTTGCGCTTCCCGCTGACACACCGATTCCCACATCAAAGCGGATACCCTGGTCCATACAATAATCTAATACGCCGGCAGCGTAAATGCCTCTGAGTCCACCGCCAACATCTACGATTCCTATTTTCATAGTCATTTCTCGCTTTCTGAAAATGCCTCCTTCTTACAGGAACAGCTCATTTTCTTTTCTTACTGAACAAGCCTTCTTAATTGCCATAGCCGCAATTGACACCATAACGCCATTGACTTTTCTGGCATCATGAGAGCACAGCTTAACACAGCGCATACAGGAAATGCACTTTTTAGAGTCTGCCGTAAAGTTTGCCAAATCAATAGCCTGTACCGGACATTTTTCCGCACATAAACCACACTTTACGCAATCTTTGGTTGGTTTCGGAACAAGACCTGCACCGCCGCTCTTTTTGAAGGGACGGTTTCCCGGTATGGAAACGGCATTCTCATCCCTGGATACAATCTGAGCTGCAAAACCCGCAAGCTGTTTTTCATCAGCTGCGTCCGGTCTGTTTGCCGCATACTGTGGCATGATGGAGTGCTCCGCAACAGCAGCAACCGCCGCAATAACCCGGAATCCGGCTTCTCTCGCAGCGTCCTCCATTTCAACAAGCGTATCTTCGTAAGCCCTGTTTCCATATACACATACTATGGTACATCTCGCTCCGTTTCCCTGGATTTTCCTGAAACGCTCAATCGCCACAGCAGGTGCCCGTCCGCCAAAAGAAGGCATGGCAACCAGAACCATATCCTCCTGTTTGATCTCGCATTTGGTAAAATCAGTTTTGGCATTGCTCAGATCAATTTTTGTCCTGTTCTCGCCCCAATTCCGGTCTATCATATTTGCAGCTTTCCATGTACCCCCTGTAGGACTGAAAATAATTTCTACTACACTCATGTAATTTCTCCTCCTTAAATATTATGGTTAAATTTTTTCGGAATGCATCGTGTCGATCCTGCTTCGAATGTCGGCAATACAGTCGGCAAGTGTTTTTCCCGCAAGGGAACGGGCAAAGGCATCTTCTATATCTGTAAACATTTCAGTCAGCGCCGGGCGGATATGACGACCAACCATGCACTGATCACTGGGGTTTTGATGAATATCCAACAGATGAATATTGGATTCCTCCATTACCACCTGATAGATTTGAAGCAGTGTAAGCTGCTCCGGGGCAACTGTCAGGGAATAACCGCTAATCCCTCTGTGACCATCAACGATCTCCGCCTTTTTTAGAAGCGCCAGAATTTTCCGAATGTAGCTGGCGTTGGTACCAACGCTCCCTGCCATCTGGTCGGAATTCAACGGATTGGGAGACTCTGAAATCAGTATCAATACATGCAC
>JBJELO010000137.1:0-2600 GCA_051879195.1 Lachnospiraceae bacterium | reverse complement strand
AATCAGCCATCGTACACCGATCAGTCCCAAAACGCAGATACACAGTGCCAATAGAAGAAAACGGACGAGAAGCTCACCCAGCTCCCCACGGATATAAGAGGCATCCGATACCAGATACACCTGGCATTCAACTTGTCTCAATTCCACAGCGCGCCCCACGATCAGGTAGTCCTTTCCTCCGGCGCTGCATCGGGCGGTCTGAACGCCATCCGTCAGATGTACATCCAGATAGGTTCTGGGATCAATCTGGGTTGGCGCGGACAGAAGCTCTCCCATTGCGGCAAGGACACTCCCATCCACACCGCAATTCCGGAAGCAATATTGCAAAACTGCTTTTTGGGAACTGGGCGTTCCTGCTGTGGAATAATCACGGACAACAGCTTCTCCGAAAGCATTTACCAGTCCTGCCAGTTTTTCCTCGGAACGCTGGGTCAGGGTTTTATAGGACTGCTCCCGTACCTGCCAGAGCATGGCACCGGACAGTGCGATCGCCACAAGGGACAGCAGCACCGTACATATAGCGGTTAGTTTTGTTTTCAGTTTCATCGTTCCTCCAGCCGGTAACCGGCTTTTGAGATGGTTCGGATTTCCTCAGACAGCTCCAGCTTTTTCCGAAGGTATGCAATCCAAACATCCACCGTGCGAATATCTCCAAAGTAGTCCTGCCCCCAGATTTCGTTTAAGATGCGATCTCTGGACACTGTACGGTTTTTATTTTTCATCAGAACAGCTAAAACATCGAATTCCAGCGGGGGCAGGGGAATTTCCGATCCGTTTCTCGTCAGCTTCCGATTGGCGGTATCCAGCGTCAAGTCCCGGAAATGGTAGACCTGATTCAGCCGCCCGCTGCGCTGAAGTATTTTCTCCATGCGAACCAGCAGTGCCAGCATATCGAAGGGCTTTGCAATGTAATCCTCCGCGCCGCCCCGCAGACCCTGCACCTCGTGCTGGGCATCCCCCATGGCGGTCAGGCAGATCACCGGAATGCCGTATTCCTTCAGCTTTGGCAGCAGCGTAAAGCCGTCCACCCCCGGCAGCATCATGTCCAGCAGCGCCAGATCATAGTTGTGTTCCCGCTCCAGCGCATTCCAGACAGAAAGCCCATTATCAAAAGACGTGACAGCGTAGCCCGCGCATTCCAGGTTCAATTTCAGCGTCTGGGCAATTGCCACGTCATCCTCGATGATAAGGATTCGATTTTCCATATGCCACGCCTCCGAAAGATATATGTTGTTTTCTGCTGTAAGTATACCATAGTATTTGCTCGGCGGGATTACCAAAATATTACTATTTCCGATTCGTTCATTACTTTGCGCTATATTCACTTTCCCTTTTGCTTCTGTGAGAATTTCCCTTATGATTTTCTTAATTTACAGCGAGAATGCAAAGGAGCTATTGACAATTTGGTCTAAAGGATGTAGACTATCAATAGTCTACAAAACGTAAACCAAAGGAGAAATCAAAATGGATGATCTCAGACTTGGCGTTGTGGAATCCAGATTCGCGGATATTATCTGGAGCCACGAACCGCTTTCTTCCCGGGAGCTGGTAGCTCTCTGTCAAAAAGAGCTGGACTGGAAAAAATCCACTACCTACACCGTATTGAAGCGGCTTTGCGACAAGGGGCTTTTCCGCAATGAAGGCGGCATGGTAAGCTCCCGGATGACCAAGGAGGAATATGCTTCCGCCCAGAGTGAGAAGTTCGTGGAGGATACCTTTGGCGGATCGCTCCCTGCTTTTATGGCGGCTTTTACAAAGCGAAAGCCGCTCACCGATTCGGAGATTGCGGAGATTCAGCGAATGATTCAGCAAATGGGGAGGGAGTAATCCATGTATTCTGCTTTTGTAAAGCTTCTGAATATGAGCGCCGCTTCCGGCATTCTGATTGCGGCGGTGATTGGGCTGCGCTTTCTTTTGCGGAAGGTGCCGAAAAAGTATATTTGCATTCTCTGGGCATTGGTCGCTTTGCGGCTAGTCTGTCCGGTCACAATTTCCTCCAGCCTGTCTGTATTCAATCATGTGGGAACATACCACCCGGACAACGGTCAGATTGAATACATTCAGTACAATGAAAAAACGGAAAAGCCAATGGGGGAAATTCCGCTTGTGGGAAGTACCATTTCTTCTCCGGATGGTCCCACAGTTGAATATCACACCCCCAACTTCTATCTGCCCACGGCCATGGGCATTTGGGCGGTAGGTGTGGCCGCCATGCTTCTGTATGCAGCCATCAGCTATTTTCGCATTCGCGCTCGCACCGGGGAAAGCGTCCGTTTGCGGCGCAATATCTACCTCTGTGACAGAATCCCTACGCCTTTTATTCTGGGAATGCTCCGTCCCCGCATTTTCCTTCCTTCGGATTTATCGCAGGAGCAAATCCGCAGTGTTGTCGCCCATGAGCGTGCCCACATTGCTCGACTGGATCACTGGTGGAAACCCATTGGTTTTCTCCTGCTCAGCATCCATTGGTTCAACCCGCTGGTCTGGATCGCCTATGGCCTGCTGTGCCGGGATATTGAGCTTGCCTGTGATGAAAAGGTGATTCAGAACATGACCGCTTCCCAAAAGCAGGCATATTCCGAAGTGCTTCTTTCCTGCTC
>JBJELO010000136.1:0-2624 GCA_051879195.1 Lachnospiraceae bacterium | reverse complement strand
ATATTCTGGCCGGTCTGGATTATGAGACGGAAGAAGCAAAGAATATAGGAGAAAAGCAGCTTTTGTCATATTATAATTCCATGAGCGCTCATAATAAAAAGATGATTCTTGAAATTGCAGAAATATTTGCACAGAAGAATTGTAATGAGAATTAATTGAGGGCGTATACAGCGCTGCTGCATTTATTTTTGTTTTGTCGTGGGAAGGAGCCGGGGTGATCAGATTTTTTGTGGAGTCGTCGGAGTCAGGCGGCTCCTTTTCATTTTTCCCGCCCCTGCTTTTTTCAAACCTTATAATTCCTCTTTTCTGCTTGACGTAGAATGCTACAAGTGTTATAACATGTATAGAACAAATAAAACTATCATTGGTACTATCCCACAGTTTGCCGGGTAGTTGTTTGTTCGGATGAGAAAGCCGGATGATTTCTGTATTTTTGTGGAAGTTTGATGAATTCCACATGGAAAGCGCAGTTGCAGCAGGGCAGGAATACCATGTTTCCTGTCTGGCTGCAGTATCAGGTATGAAGGGAGCAGTTATTATGGCAAAGAGAGATTATTATGACGTTCTTGGAATCCAGAAAAATGCGGATGAAAAAGAGATTAAGCGTGCGTACCGGAAGCTTGCGAAAAAGTATCATCCCGATACGAATGCCGGCAATAAACAGGCGGAAGAGAGATTTCAGGAAATTACGGAGGCTTACAATGTGCTGAGCGATCCCGAGAAACGGAAACTGTACGATCAGTACGGTTTTGCTGCCTTCGATGAAAATATGGGTGCCGGAGGCGCTTACGGTTATGGAGGTGCCGGAGCCGGAGACGGATGGAGTCAGAGAGGATTTTATTCCGGAAATGGAGGACCGTATACGGAATTTCATTTTGAAGGCCAGGATATGGATGACATATTCGGCAATATTTTCGGTGACATGTTCGGCGGCGGCTCCGGGCGGAGAACCGGGTATGGATTCAGAGGGAACGCCGGAGGCGCACAGGGCGGCAGCGCGTACGGCGGCGGTGCATATGGAGGCAGTACGTATGATGGCAGTGCGTTCAGAGGCAGTTTTCAGGGAAAAGGCAGGGATGTGGAATCGGAGATTACCATTTCTTTTGAGGAAGCGGCTTTTGGCTGTACGAAACGACTTTCCTTTGAAGGGGACCGGAAACAGTCTCTGGAGGTCAGGATTCCGGCGGGAATCGATGAAGGGCAGAGCGTGCGCCTGAAAGGTAAAGGTTATCCGGGAACCGGAGGAATGCCGGCGGGCGATCTGCTTCTGAAGGTTCATATTGCGGCAAAACCGGGATACGAAAGAAAAGGTATGGATGTCTATACAACGGAAAATATCCCGTATACAACGGCGGTGCTTGGCGGCGAAGCGGTTCTGCACACGCTTTACGGCCCGGTCAAATGCAGAATTCCCGCAGGGTCTCAGTCAGGAAGTAAAATCCGCCTGAAACAGAAGGGAATTGTATCCATGCGGGATTCCTCGGTTCACGGGGATGCCTATGTAACCATACAGATCGCGGTGCCGAAAAACATTACACCGCAGGAGAGAAAAAAGCTTCAGGAGCTGCAGGAACTTCAGGATGCAAAACACAGAGCAGCCGTCTGATAGAATGAGTTTACGGAGGAGAAATATATGATTACGATACCTTGTTACGATCTGATTATAGTACCGGGCGTTACCTATTATTTTCAGCAGGAAATGATGGAGAAAATCATTGAAAGAGAACCTGAAAAGGGGGAGGAGGTTCTTTTTCTGATTCTGAGAGATGATCTTGACAGAGAGCAGATGAAACCGGAAAGCTTTTATCCGGTGGGTGTGAGAGGTGTGATTGACGGGAAAGGTCAGGACGGCAGTACGGGAATCAAGACGATCAGCCGGATCCGGGTTCAGAAACTTGAGGTTGATGAAGATGATTTTCAGGTGGATTTTACGGAGCAGGCCGATATTGTGGATATGGATGGCCCCGCACAGAAAGAAGAATTGAAGAAAATAAAGGAAGAGCTGATTCGTTTTGCAAATGGATATCAGTGGGGGATTATGGCGAGAAATTATATTATGCGCTGGAATTCTCTGGAGGAAATTGCGGCTTCCCTGTCTTATCAGCTGAATATCAGCAGCGAGGAGAAATATCAGATTACGGAACCGGATGAGATTTCCGTACGCCATGAGCGGATTATCAATGCGCTGCACGTGACCATAGAGGTTGCTCAGATCGGAAATGAAGCGCAGAAGGCCCAGACAAAGTCCAATGAAAAACTGTATCGCGAGGAGGCCATCAAGAAGCAGATCCGGATTCTGCAGGATGAACTGGATGAGATGCACCCGGAAAATGTGACGGATGTCCGCAGGTTTGAGATGCTGATCGGTCAGTCAGGCATGAATGAGACCGCCAGGGCAGAAGCAGAAAAGATCCTGAACCGCATGAAGCAGGAAGGCAAGGACAGCCATGAATACGGTATGCTTTACGATTATCTTGATTTTGTTACTGCTCTGTCCTGGAAAAAGGAAGAACCTCATAACATCGATCTGAAAAAGGCAGAAAAGATACTGAATCAGGATCATTACGGACTTCAGAAGGTGAAGGACCGGATTCTGCAGCAGATTGCCGTTATGGCGCTGAATA
>JBJELO010000135.1:0-2632 GCA_051879195.1 Lachnospiraceae bacterium | reverse complement strand
AAAATCTGATTTCATAGTTGTTTTCTTAATGAGGCCGTCACAAAGATATAAAAGTCCCGGCAGGACAAAGAAAACAATGACCAGAGACAGCAGTGTTCCCCGTCCCAGGAACAGTCCCAGCTGTGACAGGATTCCGTGACTGGAGAATTTGTTCAGCAGAAATCCCACCGCTGCCAGGACGGTACCCGATGTGAGCAGCGAAGTGGTAACTGTGGGAACCACAGTCAGAACTGCTTCTTTTTTCTTCATGGTCCGGCGCAGTTCCAGATAACGGCTGGTCAGGAGAATCGCATAGTCAACGGTCGCTCCCAGCTGAATGGAACTGATGATCAGATAGGCAATATAGAAAATGGTTGCATCCCAGAAATAGGGAATTGCCATGTTGATCCAGATGGCTGTTTCGATGGACAGCACCAGAATCACCGGAAGTATCAGCGATTTCATGGACAGCATCAGCACCACAAATACAGCGCCGATGGCAATGGCATTGACCTTGGCCGTATCGGCAGTAATCGTATCCATCAGGTCGTAGGAACTTACCCCGTCACCGGCCAGGTAGCCGTTTCCCGGATAATACTCATCCACTGTTTCCCGGATCCGTTCCACCAGATCAAAAGTTTCTTCCCCTTCGTAATCCGTATCCACAGCCAGAACCATACGGCTGTAATTATCGGAAACCAACTGGGACAGTGTATCTTCATCCAGATATTCCTTTGGAATTTCCGCACCCACCGTATCGGCATAGGAAATGATGCTGGTTACTTCAGGTATCTCCTTCAGAGCATCCGACAGCTGCCGTTCAGCCGTGGGATTTCCATTGGGAACGAGTACCACATAATTGTCACTTTTACCAAATACGTCTTCAATGGCCTGCGAGTCTTTGCCCAGCTGGGTTGTTTCTCCAAAAATATGAGAAGATCCGTAATAATAGCTGTTCTGATTGGAAGCCAGCTCTGACGGAACCATCATAACTGCAAATATGCAGACCAGCGGTACCATGATCCGAAAAACCACTTTTCCCAGTGTTTTGAATTCCGGCAGAAATCTCCTGTGATGCGTCCTCTGAATCAATGGATATGTTTTCAGAATCAGTGCCGGCATGAATATAAAGACGACAATCAGACTTACAACTACACCTTTTGCCAGTGCCATACCAAGATCCGGTCCGATGCCGAAACGCATGAACAGAAGGGCCAGAAAACCAATCACCGTGGTCAGACCACTGGACAGAATAGATGAGGTGGATTTGCAGAGTGCATCAACCATGGCGTTCTTTCTGTCAGGACACTCCAGCAGACATTCCTCATACCGGTGAAGCAGGAATATGGAATAGTCCAGAGACACTGCCAGCTGCAGAACCGGACCTGCTGCATTGGTTACAAAAGAAATTTCGCCAAAAATCAGGTTGGTGCCCAGGTTGATCATAATAGCAACCCCCAGACCAAGCAGCACAATCAGCGGTTCCATCCAGGAAGTGGTGGTAAAAATCAGTACAAGCAATACGATACAGATCGCCAGTATTGTGATAATACGGATTTCGTTTACTGTACTTGTAGTGGCCAGCGCCGTGGAAACCGCATCGCCCGTCATGGCATTTTCATCGCCGATCACGCCACGGATGGCGTCCACCGCCTCGATTCTTTTATCTTCATCGATGGTTACCGTATATAAGGCAGTATTGTCCTTATAATAGGTTTCCACCACTTCACTGTCCGCAATCTCCAGGGGCTGATAGATATTGATAGCATCATCCAGCCACATAACATCCGTAACACCCTCACATTCTTCCAGCTTTTCCTTGTATTCCAGTGCCTCCGGCAGGGTCAGATCCTTTACCATGACACGCGCATTGGGAATTCCGCCTTCAAATTCCTCATTCATCAGATCCAGCGAAACAGTAGAATTACTGTCCTCCGGCAGATATTCTTTCATATCGTAGTTGACTCCCACAAGACTCTGGAGAATCGCGCCGGCAACAGCCAGTGCAAAGAAGAAAACCAGAATCTTCACAGGATTGTTCACTACTTTAGAATAAAATTTCCGCATAATTCATTCCTTCCATTTTTCTCATTTTTTTCCATCAGCCGCTGCTCCGATCAGCCGGAAACGCTTTCTTCCGCTGTTAAGCACCAGATCGATCTGACTGTGGTCCACATACCCGGCACCCATATAATCGTAAACAGCCCTGAAATTTTTCAATTTTCCCCGCAGCGTACAGTTTCCCTTCTCATCAATAAACCCGCTGCATGGCTCAGTAAAACCAAGCAGTGTACACATCCCTTCCACAATATTCTGATTGATCTTCAGTGCAAGCTGCCCTTTTTTATCCCCGATCTCCGTTTTCAGGATGATGTCATACATATACTCAGGCATTTTATCCGCTCCTTCCCTGCTTTCCCATTACCTTACCCCCGGCAATACTTTATCGGAAAACACAGGGAAATGGTACAGACAATCTGCAGACAAATATCCCTTATCAGACAAACACAGAGGATCTGACCAATAAGTTGGTGCTGTTCAGAATTCCGCCTGAGATAAAAGAAACAGTTAGGCATAATGACCATGATGTCCTGTACGGGGACGCGCTCCCGCTCTGTGACAAACGCAGCGGATGCTAACCTCGCAAACCTTC
>JBJELO010000134.1:0-2637 GCA_051879195.1 Lachnospiraceae bacterium | reverse complement strand
GTAAGTAGGTAATCATTCGTATCTGTTATCCCTCGATTTCCTTTGATACAATACTATCAAAACGTTGGAGGTATTGTATCTTATGAATAAAGACGAAAAAGTCGGACTCTGGTCCAAACGGATTCGGGAATTCCGATCCAGTGGACAGACCCGCAAAGACTGGTGCACAGAACATCAGATACCGGTCTCCACAATGACATACTGGATCCGCAGGCTAAAAAAAGAGGAAAACGCAGCTTCGTCTGAGGAGGATAAGGAGCCTGTCTTTGCAAAGCTTCCTTCCAAGTCAGAGATTGCCATGTGGGATACTGCGGAGGGAGACGCAGCGGTCAAAATTCTTATTTCTGGGTACATCCGGATTGAGGCGTCACCATCCTGCCCTCCGGAATTATTCCAGATACTGATAAGGACTTTAAAAGAGAATGCTTGATCTGGCAGGTGGAACAACCGTATATCTTGCTTGTGGAGCGACAGATCTAAGAAAAAGTTATCATGGTTTGGCGGCCATCATAAAACTCAAATTTCAACTCGACCCATATTCGCGCTGCATGTTTGCGTTCTGCAACCGCAGGCGTACCCTCATAAAGATTCTCCAATGGGACGGATCCGGATTCTGGATCCTTATGAAACGCCTTGACCGTGATGCTTTTCATTGGCCGGATACCCCGGACGAGCTCCGCCAGGTGACACTGAAAGAAATACACTGGCTGTGCGATGGTCTTTCTCTGGATCAGAAGGACGCCTTTGAGGAACGCCATCCCAAAATCGTGATCTGAAAAGGGATGTCAATTCGCAGAAAGTACGAAAAATACACCATTTTCCCAGATGATTTCTACATGCTTCCCGAGCCGTTTTACTCGAAAAACAGCTGTTTTTATGATATACTTTTTATAGATTATAACAGCCGGGAGAAAAAGGAATGGAGCCGTTTTTTACAGAAGAACAACTGAATCATATGAGCCGTGAAAACATGATCGAACTAATGAAGATCATGCGAGAGCAGACTATGAAAAAAGAAAGAGAAATTCAGATACTGAAAGATAAGCAAAAAGAACTGGAATTCATAAATGCTATGCTTTCAGACCGTCTGGCACTGGCTCAGAGGAAACAGTTCGGTTCCTCCAGTGAAAAATACGCAGAAGGCTACGAGCAGATGGATCTGTTCAATGAAGCAGAGACATCCGCTGACTTAGAGGCAGAGGAGCCTTCTTTTGAAGAAATCCATCCTTCCTCATATAAGCGAAAGAAACGGACAGGAAAGAAGGAAGAGGATCTTTCAAACTTCGAAGTCACGGAGACTCTGGAATACAAGCTGACCGGGGAAGACCGTTACTGCCCGGACTGCGGGAAGAAGTACAAGGTTATTACGAAAGAGACTGTAAAGCGTCTGAAGTTTGTTCCTGCAAAATTTGAAGTGGTGGAAGAGGTGACCTATGTATACAGCTGTCCGGAATGCGGTTCCATGAAGCGTCCGGAAAAAACACCACCGCTGATTTCTGGAGGAAGCATCGCGACGCCTTCCCTGGTAGCCGGGATCATGAATGCCAAGTATGTGAATGGAATGCCACTGGCACGGCAGGAACGGGAATTCGCTAGATATGACCTGAACCTTTCCACAAAGACCATGGCCAATTGGATCATCCTCTGTGCAGATCGTTACCTGAAACTGCTGTATGACCGGATGAAAGAGGAATTCCTGAAAAGCCGGTACATCCATTGTGACGAGACACGAATACAGGTAATCGGCGAGCCAGACCAGAAGGGTTCCACCCAGAATTGGATGTGGGTATATCTTACGGATGAGTACAGCGGTTCTCCGCAGATGACACTGTTCGATTATGAAAGGAGCAGAGCTGGATACCATCCGGTGAAGTTTCTGGACGGCCGCTTTCACGGATATTTGACCTGTGACGGTTACCAGGCATACCACGGGCTGGATCATTCCATCACCGTGACTGGATGTTTCACCCACGCAAGACGCCGTTTTGATGCAGCACTCACAGCGCTGAAAAAAGATGTTACAAAGGAGAAGCTGAAAGAGACCGTTGCATATCAGGCAATGGCGCGGATTGGGATTCTGTACAAAGTCGAGGAACTGATCAAAAATAAAACACCGGAAGAACGGTATGAGGAACGCCAGAAACAGTCCCGTCCCATTGTGGACGCACTGTTTGAATGGCTGCATTCGATGGAAGATTTTGTGGACAGATCTTCCCTTATTGGTGATGCCATTTTATATACACTGAACCAGGAAGCGTATCTGCGCCGTTATCTGGAGGATGGACATCTGAGCATTGACAATAACAGCGCGGAACGCGCTATCAAGAATTTTGCTGTAGGACGCCGGAACTGGCTCTTTGCCAAGAGTATTCGAGGAGCAGACGCCAGTGCTGTCGTTTACAGTATCACAGAGACAGCACTACTCAATGGTCTAAAACCATATGTTTATCTGACATATGTATTAGATCAGATGCGGCAAATGGGACCTTTTCCGAAGTCGGAAGAATTGGATCGGCTACTCCCTTGGTCGGATGATCTGCCGGATGGATTCAGAACAAAAAATAATAGGTAAATTAAGCCACCTGTGAATGGGTGGCTCTTTTTGAAAAATCAAGGTACGGATGATTACCTACTTAC
>JBJELO010000133.1:0-12046 GCA_051879195.1 Lachnospiraceae bacterium | reverse complement strand
AAGTTTTCTTCACCGAATCTTCACCCAAACTTCTGCCGGAAACCACCTGCGCTCCCTCAAAATCTCTCCAAAATCCCCCGCCAAATCCCCATCAAAAAAGACCATCAGTAAAGCCTCCACTCCTCATTCGCCTCACTTTCCCCAATGGTCATTTTGTTTTCTCAATTCAATATTCCACCGGCTTCCTCACCATTTCTCACCTTTTCTCCGGCTTTCACGCCCCCAAAGCTTCGAAACCTCCCTCATTTATGATATGGTTCTCTTGCATTAATTTTAAATGCACGATAAATCTGTTCCAGCAGTATCACTCTCATCAGCTGGTGTGGAAATGTCATGGGTGAAAAGCTGAGCTGATAATCCGCCCGTTTCAGTACCCCATCCGACAGTCCCAGTGAACCTCCTATGACAAATACAATATGACTTTTACCGTTCAGGGCCAGCTGATTGATTTTTCCGGCCAGCTGCTCGGAGGAAAGTTCTTTCCCCTGAATTGCAAGGGCAATTACATAAGCGTCCTCACGAATATGCGACAGAAGCCTTTCGCCTTCTCTTTCTTTAATCTGCTGATTGACTGCTTCCGGCGCTTTATCCGGCGTCTTCTCATCCTGAACCTCAACTATCTCCAATTTGCAGTAACGTCCAAGTCTCTTGGTATACTCTGCTATAGCAGAGGTAAAATACTTTTCTTTAATCTTTCCCACAGTTAAAACTGAAATTCTCATAAGCATCTACAGTTCTTATGACTGTCTCTCCCTTTCAAAAAATATAAAAATATCCTGAACATAACCATTCTTAAAGTTTTATAAACTGGCACTTTTCCATTGTTTCACGATTTATTCTATTATATAATACTCTGTAACAGTTCAGCAAGGCCTGAACTGCCCTGAATTTATTGAATCTATTCTGCAGACATTACAGGAAAAACCTGCTCTGAAATGGAGGAATTTATATGCCCGATCTGCCTGTTTTTAAAAATCAGACCTCTTTGAATCATCATCACATGCCGGATGATCGGCCTGCTTCATCCGGATTCTCTGCGTCCGATGACCAGATCTCTGAAGCTCCCGGTCAGGATGTCGATTACGTTCCTGATGCCAATTCTCCGAATCTTCAGGCCCATACCGGCGTTTATGTCAGCAGCAGCGATAAATACGAAGATCTGAATTCTTCTGCTTCCTCCCTCCTGATCATCGGACTTGTTCTGGCAGTACTGCTTGTGATTGATCTGTCACGGATCATCCGTCTTCCCATTGGGAACAGTTCACGGATCCTGACAGATTCCGTACTGGGGGTTCTGGCCGGTGCCTGTCTGATGGGCTCTCATGCAACCTGTAAACGTGCCAATGAGATCAAAGCCATGATTGCTTCCGAACAGAAACAGCGTCGCCAGATTATCAGCTGGTGTACCTCTACCTATTCGGCACCTCAGATTGATAAGATGATTGATGCCGCAGAAGCAGGGCTGCCTGATTCCATGGAGATTCTGAGTTTGAAGCGCATGGACATGATCCGATGTTACCTGATCCGGGAATACCATATTGACGACGAGCTTTATCTGGAAGATCTGTGCGAAGAGATTTTTCAGAATATCTTCGGGCTGTAAGCAGAGTATTCAGGTTGTATTACAATATCTTCGGGCTGTAAGCAGAGTATTGGGGCTGTAACATTTTCAGCCGGTCATTTGACCGGCTGCCCTTGTTTCTTTTTCTCTTCCTTTTTCCCTTTCTTTTTCTCTTTCTGTTTTCCACCTGTATCTACAGATGATAATACTGTTTTCTTCTTTCTTTCATCTTTTCATATATTTCATAAGGGAATCTGTTTTCCAGCGTCTGGGTTTCCGACTGCCCGTGAAAATCCGAGGCAGCTGATTCCAGTAACCCGTATTCCGATGCGTATTTTTTCAATTCATTTCTCTGTTCCCTTGTGTATTTGCCATATTCCACTTCCAGTGCTCCGATTCCGGTTGTCAGCTTACTGAAATGTCTCAGCAGCCGTCGGTTTTCTTCCTCTGAAAAACCGTAGTAAAACAGATGTGCCAATACGGGGATGCCTTTTGCCGCAATGATTGCTTCCGTTACCTCTTCCAGAGACGCATAGGGGAAAGGATATTTTACATAAGCTCTCTTCTCCCCGAAATTACCGATATAAATGTCAAATCCTTCATCTGCAGTCTTTGTATATCCCCGTTTTTTCAGGGTGTCTGCTATCTGTTTTCTGCCAAGATGATGTGTGTCCGGGTATGCAGACTTCAATATCTCATAAGTTCCCAGATCGATACCGTTTTCACGAAGCTTTTCCAGAATTGCATCTACATATGGCTTTCTGTCATGAAGATTTTTTCTGAAAACCTGTTTCATCAGAGTGTGATCCGGATCATAATCCAGCGCTACAACATGAAGTTCTTTCTCCTCACCGGAAGAGAGTTTGTAAAGACAGGAAAGTTCGCTGCCCCGTATCAGTTCCATGTCGGGATGTTTTGCGGCAAGTTCTTTATAATTCTGACAATCCAGGTTATGATCCGTTATGGCCAGTGCACGGATTCCTGCCTTTCCCGCTTCGTCTATCAGTTTATCCGGTGAAAACAATCCATCCGACAATGTGGAATGTGTATGCAAATCTGTATATATCCCTGGTTTCATTTCAGGATTCCTCCTATTCTTGAAATAAGCCGGTTTCATTTACAGTCATCAGGAAAAGGGCGCTTCCGGTTTGTTGTGGCGGGAGACCGAAATCCGGAAAGAAGACAGCAGTTCAAAAACGCTTCGCTTTACGCCCTTCCCGATATCAGTATAAAATATCCTTCCCATTCTGTAAACGTTCAGGAAAATCCACTTTATAACACATGAAAATCACATATATCATTGAAAATATTTACTTTTTGTGATTTTATGTTACAATAGAAATTATCTGAAATCAGACGGATTTTCATAGAAAGTGTAATGAATGCCTGCATTCAGTCCTGTTCACTCCCTGCTGAACTGCTGACAATGAACGTGAAGAAACTGATATTATAAAAAACCGATATTATAAAAACCGATATTATAAAAATGATATTACAGGAGGTTCGAATCTATACAAAGGAGGCTGCATTATATGCATGAAGATAAACTGTCACTACTGAAACTTCTGCAGATTTTTGCCGAAGAAGATTATCTGAACATGAAAAATCTGGCAAAATACCATTCCAAAGAGGAACTGCGCCTGGCATGGATTCTCAGGTTATTTCCGCCGGAATTCAACTGCCGGGTAAAAGAAGATTCCTCATCCGTATCAAAACTTTTTGAAAATTCCAATTATACACCTGCGCCTCCTCCCAAAAGGACCTACGGGAAAAAGTGGATGCTTGATCCTCTGATGCAGGCGATTTATACAAATCCCTTTTTTCCGGAAAGCGATAATACTTTCCTGTATCTGATGATGGCTAACATAAAAGACGTGTTTCATATTACTGACAGCCGCCTTCCTGAGATGATCATATCTATCCGTATGCTGTCTGAAACTTCCAATCTGTGGGATGAGCGACTTCCTGTATTTATTCAGGATCTGTGTCAGGAGGGAGATACGGAATGTACCTGCTATGCATTGTTCTTACTGATTTTATGTGCTCTCTACAACTGGGAAGTGAAAAATTTCGATTATCTGTATTCTGCCTGTGTGCTGATGCAGATTCACAATTCTGAACGTGGTTTTGACTTTCTGCAGAAATCCAAAACTGAATTGAAAGAGGAAGCTTATGATTTTTATTCCTCCAGGGAAATGCTGGAATATGTCCATGCTCACAGCAGCTCCCGCCCTGTTTCCTGCTCTCCGGAAAAAACACAGACAGGTTTGGATACATTTTTTTTCGAAGGAAACAGCTACGCTTATGAATATTATTTTTACGCCTATCATCCCACCCACTGGGAAACAATCTGCTCCGAATCAAAACTTCGTTTTGAGATTCAGAAAAACAAAAGCTACACAGTACATCTGCAGCTTAATGAGGAGGGCGTCATCCGCCACTGTGTGGGAACTGCCATGCAGAACCCGAATACCCAGCTGGTCTATGTAATCCTGCATGAGACAACTCTGAAAGAAACCCTGATTCTGTCCTTTGGCGGGCAGCATTTTAATAAAAAGATGTTTTACCGGCCTGCGTTTCTGCTGAGACATTATCCCGGCTCCAATATTCCTCTGATTGAAAAAGCCTGTATTTCCCTATATCCCTTGCACAGACAGGTGGTAAAAGGGCTTCTCAACATGCAGGATACTTTTTTCGTACCTGCCAAACAGCTGAAATCTTTCATAACCAATTATGAATCCCAGCCATGGATGAATGATTTTGTGAATCAGGCAAAAATCAGGAATTTTCTCAACAACAGCATGCAGCAGAAAGACTGTGCCGGAAGACCCGACGGTCTCATGATCACTGAATCATTTATACTGGGAATTGAATTGTCCTGTACTTCCGATAAAGTACAGCAGACGCTCCAGAAGCTTTTGATGCTGCAGCTTCTGAAAGGATTCTCTGTTTACCGAAGCAATACCATTTCACTGAAAGATCCTGACAATCTGCACATTCTGATCAGGGAACAGATAAAAGATCTGTAAAAATTCAGAGCCGGATCGTATTGTAATACCATCCGGCTCTGAACAGATTTCAGTATTTATTTTTCGCCGCATAGGCCCGGTGTGAACCATACTAATTGTTTTCAACCTCATCGATGGCTTTGCCGATGTCATTTCTCATGTATTTATTGTCAAATTCAATCCATGTGGTTGCGGAATAGGCATTCAGTCTGGCCTGTTTCAGGTCACAGCCTTTGGCTACTACACCCAGCACACGACCGCCGTTAGTAACGATCTGCCCCTGATCGTTGAATTTGGTGCCTGCGTGGAATACATAATATCCATCTACTTTTTCTACAGAATCGAGACCGGTGATGGGGAATCCTTTTTCGTAGGATACCGGATAACCGTCAGAAGCCAGTACGACACAGACAGCCGCATTATCCTCGAACTGCAGCTCGATTTCGGAAAGTGTTCCGTCAATGCATGCCTCCATCACTTCAACAATGTCATTCTTCATACGGGGAATGACAACCTGTGCTTCAGGATCACCGAAACGGGCATTGTATTCCAGAACACGGGGACCTTTGGGAGTCAGCATCAGTCCAAAGAAAATGACACCCTTGAACGGTCTGCCTTCTGCTTTCATGGCATCAACCGTTGCCTGATAGATGTATTTTCTGCAGAATTCATCTACTTCCTCCGTATAGAACGGGCTGGGAGAAAATGTTCCCATGCCGCCGGTATTCAGACCCTGATCGCCGTCCTGTGCACGTTTATGATCCTGAGCGGAAGTCATAATGCGGATTGTCTCTCCATCAACAAAAGAAAGTACGGAAACTTCGCGGCCGGTCATAAACTCTTCGATAACCATGGTATTGCCTGCAGAGCCGAATTTCTTATCGGTCATAATGGTACGGACACCGTCGATGGCTTCTTCCAGTGTATTGCAGATCAGCACACCTTTACCAAGAGCAAGACCATCTGCTTTCAGTACAATAGGGAAATCTGCCTTCTCTTTCAGATAAGCAACTGCGGCATCAGCATCTGTAAAAACTTCATAAGCTGCTGTGGGAATATTGTACTTTTTCATAAGATCCTTGGAGAAGGATTTGGAACCTTCCAGAATTGCCGCGTTTTTACGGGGGCCAAACACTCTCAGGCCTTCCGCTTCAAACACATCGACGATACCTCCAACCAGCGGATCATCCATGCCGATAATGGTCAGATCGATTTTTTTCTCTTTGGCAAATGCAACCAGTCTGTCAAATTCCATGGCGCCAATCGGCACGCATTCTGCTATGCCGGCAATTCCCGCGTTACCGGGTGCGCAGTAAATTTTGCTGACTTTTTCACTCTGTGCAACTTTCCATGCAATGGCATGCTCTCTGCCGCCGCTTCCTACAATGAGTACTTTCATGTTCGTATCTACCTTCCTCTGTTTACTATAACAAACCATCTACAATTTTCTGAATTGCTGCGGGGAGCAGAATCCATTCCGCCTCCTGCATGACCTTCAGCTGCAGATCCTTTGCGGATATCCCATCGGGAATTTCCACTGCTTTCTGCATGATAATCGGTCCCGAATCGGTTCCTTCATCAACAAAATGAACCGTAGCTCCCGTAACCTTTACTCCTCTTTCCAGAGCTGCTTCGTGAACCTTCAGACCGTAGTATCCCTTTCCGCAGAACGACGGAATCAGGGAGGGATGTATATTGATAATTCTTCGGGGGAATGCTGCTACCATCTCCGGAGAAATATTCACCAGATATCCGGCAAGGACCACAAGCTCCACACCATAATCCTGAAGCCGTCTGATCAGTGCCTGATGAAATGCGGGACGATCAGGAAAGTCAGCCGGTGACAGACACTCGGCCGGAATTCCGTGTTTTTTTGCTCTTTCAAGTGCATATGCACCTTTATTGTTGCTGATTACCACTTCGATAGAAGCATTTGTAAGGCGGCCGGCTTCCATACTGTCAATAATTGCCTGCAGATTGGTTCCGCCTCCTGATACCAGTATGCCGATTTTCATAAAATCTCCTCCTGCCCTGTAATAATCAATCGGGCCACTGTTTAAAATCCGGCATGAAAGCATTGCCTGCTTCAAACAGTTACAAAATCAGCGACTGCCCGGAGTCCTGCCCCGGACAGTCACATCATTAAACGAGAGTTACACCCTTCTCACCGGCAGTAATCTTACCGATTACGTAAGGAGCTTCTCCGGCTGCCCTGATTGCTTCCATGGTCTTATCCGCATCTTCAGGAGAAACTGCAACAACCATGCCGATACCCATATTGAATGTATTGTACATGATTTTTTCTTCGATTTCACCCTTCTTCTGCATCAGAGGGAAAATAGGGGGTACCGGATAGCTGTTCTTTTCGATTACAGCATGGGTATTGTCTGACAGCATACGGGGTACATTTTCATAGAAACCACCACCTGTAATATGGCTGCAGGCTTTGATCTTCACAGATGCATCCTTGATGGATTTCAATGCTTTTACGTAAATCTTAGTGGGCGCAAGAAGCGTCTCGCCAAGGGTGGCGCCCAGTTCATCATAGTATGTATCGAGACTTTCTTTTGTCATCTCAAATACGCTTCTGACCAGTGAAAAACCGTTGCTGTGCACACCGGAGGAAGCCATACCGATCAGAATATCGCCTTCTGCCAGAGATTCGCCGGTAATCAGATCTTTCTGATCTACCACACCGACAGAAAATCCTGCCAGGTCGTATTCGTCAACCGGGTAGAATCCGGGCATCTCTGCTGTTTCACCGCCGATCAGCGCTGCTCCTGCCTGCTTGCAGCCTTCTGCCACACCGCTGACGATATCAGCAATCTTTTCGGGGTAGTTCTTGCCGCATGCAATATAATCCAGGAAAAACAGCGGTTCACCGCCTGCACACGCAATATCATTGACACACATGGCAACACAATCGATACCAACCGTATTGTGTTTGTCCATGATGAAAGCCAGTTTCAGTTTGGTACCGACACCATCGGTACCGGATACAAGAGTAGGATGCTCCATATTTTTGAAAGCATCCATGGAGAATGCGCCGGAAAAACCGCCGATACCACCAAGTACTTCGGGTCTCATGGTCTCCTTAACATGTTTTTTCATCAATTCAACGGATTTGTAACCAGCTTCAATATCAACACCTGCATTCTTGTAATCCATAACTTTTCTCCTCTAGATTGTTTATGTTAACTGTTTGGCAAAGCACAGCTTCAGATAAAACGCGAATGCCTGCCAAACTGTTGCGTTTGTATTTATCTGCATGTATACTTATCGTAAGTATATTTATTTGCAATGTATACTATTTCATCTGTTCCAGATATGCTTTGTAGCCGATGGTTTCAACTTTGTCGGCTTTTGCTTCCACTGTCTCTTTCATGTTGTCGCTGTAAGCGGCAAGTTTATCGCTCAGCGCTTCATCAGAAACTGCCAGAATCTTAAGGGCAAGCAAAGCAGCGTTCTGTGCGCCGTCAACAGCCACAGTTGCTACCGGTACCCCGGGAGGTGTCATCACAATCGAATACAATGCATCCATACCTCCGAAATATTTTGAGCTTAACGGTACGCCGATTACGGGAAGTGTGGTCAGTGCCGCCACCATACCGGGAAGTGCTGCCGCCCATCCTGCTCCGGTGATAAGAACCCTGATGCCTCTATCCTTCGCCGATCTGGTGTACTCGATCATCTTGTCAGGTGTTCTGTGAGCGGAGATGATGGTCAGCTCGTAAGCTACTCCGAAATCATCCAGTGTCTTTGCTGCTTTCTGCATCACAGAAAGATCAGAATCACTGCCCATAATAATACCTACTACCGGTTTATTCATAGTCTGCTTTCCTCCTGCTTGTATTGAAATTATCCATCTGCATGTGCCTGACGCACCGCATTACTGCTCCAGTGCCTCGTTGAGAGCCTCCGTCCCCGGCAGAACGAAACGTCCGTTTTTAATAATCAGAATTTCTTCTCCCGCTTCTGTTACTCCGTAGAGACAGCCCAGCTCGTCATAGGGAAGTGTGATGTCCGTATGACAGCCGAAATATGCTTTCTCCGGCTCCGTGTGACGCAGCGCAGAGACTTCATTCTCCCTGGCAATAATCTCCTTGCCATCGGGGTTATATACTTTACGATCCTCGCTGTTGCTGTAGCAGGTATCTCCGAATGCAAAATGCGGACCTGTCTTTTCAGCGATCAGGATCTTAAGTTTATCGAATATCTGGTAATCTTTTGCCATACGGTAGGCAACCGTGTTGGTACCAATAGCAAACTCTCCCATGGGAAGACTGTCGTGACCGAACAGAATCATGGTCTGAACCAGCCGGCGTCCTTCTTCAGGATCTGTAAAATTGGTACATGACCAGTCTTTGATCATGCCGTTTTCCACGTCAAAAATCAGATTCTCGAAGCGCATGCCGTCAATATAAACCTCACTGACATGCAGCCTGCCGTCTGTCCCGGTAAGACGGGGTGAGGTAAATACTTCGCCCAGAGGTATATTCACATCGGCAAGACAGTTCTCGAAAATCGTCTCTTTCTCCGGATTGTGAATATCGCATAAAGAAATTGTAAGATTTGTCTGATTATCTCCTATACCTTTTACCACAACCCGTTTACATTTGTCCAGCGCATCTATCATATTTTGATGAATTTCTCTGTATTTTCCATAATCAAGGGTGTTAAGGCGTATTGTTTCGTTAAAAATTGCTTCAAAATCGGGTCCGATGGCCGGTGTAGGGAATGAAATTATAGTAAAACTGCGCTCTTCTCCGTTGATATACTGGTAAACAATTCTCACCATTTCCGTATTCATCTGTGCGGCCAGCTTCTGCTGCCGGGAAGAAAGTGATGAGCAGGTGTCTTTATTGACCGGTTCGAACAGTTTTTCACCGAAAGTTTCCAGAACAGCAGGACCTGCCATGGACGCTGCCAGCTCTTTTCGATTCTCATAGGCGCTGCGGTAAACAGACAGCTTCCGCTCCTTCAGCGCACTGTCAAGAAACAGTCCCAGATCATAACGATGATCATAATCGTACTGATCATTTTCCGACAGACCGCAGCAGCCCAGACGAAGGTTGTTCTTTTTATTGATCAGGGCAACAGCCGGACGGATACAGATTACCTCATGACCGTCCGCTTCCAGACGTTCGATGGCACTGCGGATCACCCGTTCAAACCCGAAATTGAACCGCACCTCCACATAACGTTTTTTGCTGATATCGATTCCAGCCAGCTCAAATCCCCTGTAGTAACCATCAATATAAGTGTCCGCCATCAGTTCTATGGTTTCCTGAGGCAGGGCTGCCACATAGGCGGATGTCTTCCGTTCATCTTCCGTCACATAATCGCCATAATAATAGAGGTAATCGGTTTTTGAAAGATCTGATTCCATAACGATATCCCGGATAAACGAATAACGCGGGTCAAGGGATGCAGCCACACGGGCATCCAGAAACAGATCGCTGTAGTCACTCACATAATAATACAGCGCATCCTTCACACCATCAAACAGCTTCTGACCGTCGATATCCTCTCCGCATTCCGCTGCATCCTCCACCATACAGTAGATTTCCAGGAAAATCTCCATGCAGACCGTCAGCTCCGTACGGCGATATTCGTAAGCGTAGCGAATCATCCCCCGCATCTCCGTATACAAAAAAGACAGGTAGAGCCCTATCTTACCGCCCAGCTTTACTGCAGCGTAATTCGGATTGGCAAAACTGCTTTCGTATGCCTCTCCTGCAATATCCTCATATAATTTTTGATTCCGTTCCTCCAGCAAAGCTCTGTCTGCTGATTTTCTCTTCTCTGACTGAAGCTCCCGTTCCACGTCGAGAACCATAACCGCAAATCCTGCTGTTCTCAGAAAATATTCCTGAAAACCCCCGGAAAGCTTTTTACAGATATCCCCGGAGGCAAGTTCCCGGATACGGTCTGAAGCCAGTTCAAACCGCTCTTCCACTTCCTTGTTGGCTTCTTCAAACAATAACCTGTAATCCATTGTAATTTCTCCCATATACTATATCCGTCTGCTGTCCTGCTACAGAATCAGCCCAATCACATAAAGGGCCAGAAGCACCAGAAAAATCAGCATATGAAGCCTGGTTCCCACAATCCCCATATGATTGTGATTCTCTCTGAATGCTTTCATCTCAAATTTTCCGTAAACACTTCCGGTAAAAGAGCAGGCCATCAGTACAAGTCCCACGATACCGGCTGCAGGCGGCACATCCCCCTTCATCATATAGGCATACATCACACATCCGTACAGAACGATCAGCTCCAGCAGTGACGTTGTAAATAAAAAACGAATCTGTTTCTGATTCATCATGATTCCTTTCCGGCTGTCATTTCAGACCTTATACTATTGATGTGATTCACCTGACATCCGCCCGGTATGACAGTCATACCGGGCGGACACAGCAAAAACTAAAATGTTATATCAGACTTATTCTTCAGAAGCGCAGCTCCATTGACGATGGAGATCACTCCTGCTGTCACACTGACTGCAATCAGCACGATACCGATGGCAATATTCCATGCACCGGATGTACGCATGACTTTGTAGACTTTTTCCATTCTGTTGCTCATAAGCAGTCCGCCTCCAGATTATTTTACACCGTAAATATCATAATATGCATCAATCGCAGCTTTTAACTGATCGTCAATGATTACTTTTCCTTTATAGGGCTTATTGTATAAATGTTCTACCACATCGGCCATGGTTACGATGGCTGTTGTCTCGAACCCGTATGTTTCCTTAATCTCCTGCAGAGCAGATTTCTCACCCTTGCCGCGTTCCATGCGGTCAACCGAAACCACAAGACCCAGAACACCGGCATCTGCCTGTGCTTTGATGATGGGCAGTGTCTCGCCGATGCTGGTACCTGCTGTAGTTACGTCCTCAATGATCACGATGCGGTCTCCGTCAGCAATAGGGCTTCCCAGCAAAATACCGGTATCGCCGTGATCCTTAACCTCCTTACGATTGGAACAGTAACGGATATCCGCATCAAACTGCTCACTCATAGCCATGGAAGCCGCCACACTGAGGGGAATTCCCTTGTAAGCAGGTCCAAACAGAATATCGAAATCCGTACCAAACTTATCTGCAATCGCTCTGGCATAATACTCACCCAGCTTGCGAAGCTGTGCACCGGTCCTGTAAAAACCGGTATTAATAAAGAAAGGAGTCTTTCTGCCGCTCTTGGTCACGAAATCGCCAAACTTCAATACATTGCAATCTACCATAAACTCAATAAACTCAGCCTTATATGCTTCCATTCGTAAAGAACCTCCATGAATCCTTCCTCCCGACAGAGGAAGAACAGAATTTTTAACCATTCTAACATGTTTCGGGGACGTTTTCAAGGGTAACTGTTCGGCTCAGTTCAGCGTACCGCTCCGATCAGTTCATTGATATCGGCAATGCCGTTGTCTTCGAGATACCGTTCAATTCCCGCCGCAATTTCCTCAGTAG
>JBJELO010000132.1:0-2670 GCA_051879195.1 Lachnospiraceae bacterium | reverse complement strand
TCAGCACCTTATGTAATGCTTCGTATCCGCCGGTTCCGATATACTCGTTGATATCTTCGGGGTTGATAACACCGCAGTTCTGCAGAGCCACACGCTGCTGTTTCTTGTAGAAATGGGTGTCATTCATGGGGATGATTCCATCCGGTGTTACTGTTTCTTTATATAAGTATTCCGTTACCACGTTGCCGTTGACCAGGTGTTCTTCCACGATCTTCTCAACGTGTTCCAGTTCCATGTTGGAATAAAATGCTGCCTCCGGGTAAATAATCATAACCGGGCCCAGAGCACAGAGACCGTGACATCCGGTCTTCACCACACAGACTTCATCCTGCAGACCTCTTGCTGCGATCTCTTCTTCCAGCTTTGCCGCAATCTTCACACTGCCGGACGAGGTACATCCTGTACCTGCGCACACCAGCACGTGACGCTTGAAGCGGTCTTTTTCAGCTGCACCGGGATGACGGAAGGCTACCGTTGCCTGATACCGGCTTTTGACTGCTCTTAACTCATCAATCGTTTTAATCATTCGCCATACCCTCCTATTCGTATATTTCCAGAATCTTTTCGACAGCGTCCGGCGTTAAGCGCCCATGGACATCGTCGTTGATCATCATAACAGGAGCCAGGCCACAGGCGCCTACGCAGCGGCATGCTTCCAGAGAGAACTTGCCGTCCGGCGTACATTCACCGCCGGAAATTCCCAGCAGCTGCTGCAGTTTGTCATATACCTGACCGGATCCTTTTACATAACATGCCGTACCAAGGCAAACGGAAATTTTGTATTTGCCCTTTGGATACAGCGAATAGAAAGAGTAAAATGTAACAACACCAAAAATCTTGCTCATGGGAATCTGCATTTCGTCCGAAATAATCTGCTGTACTTCAATGGGCAGATAGCCGTAGATTTCCTGAGCCTGCTGAAGTACAGGCATCAGCGCACCCTTTTGTCCCTTATGGGCGGCAATGACCTGCCTGAGCTGTTCTTCCTGTTCCTTTGTACCATTAAAAGGAACGGTCTTCTTTTCAGCACTCATAAAAATTTACCTCCTCACTGAATAGATATAGCAGAATCCTTTTCAACATATGGAAGGCACTGATTTGTAGCGGACAGCACCCTATCGGCTTTACCCCTGCAGCAAAGCTCGGATTACAGCAAATATCGTCGTTTACCAGTAACCCGAGTTTACCATGTATTTATCAATAAATCAAATAGACCGATTTCGTTTTTCGTTATTTTAAAAACAATCCACTATATTTTTCTATATATAACCGCTGTTCTATTAAATAATTTATAGAGCCTGTTATTTTTTTATCAGTCTGATTTTTTATTATTCAAAATGACAGTTTCATCCCCTGAAATGCGTTTTTTCAAAATGAAATTTTGTGAATTATTACCCGGTATTTTTTGAATATTTTTCACAATATATGCATGTATATTTCCGAATATTTAATTCATATCATACTACTATACATTGAACCATGTACAAACCTGTGTGCATTTTTCATACTATACTCTGTTTTATTTTTAAATGTTTTTGTTCACTTTTGTCTATTTTGGTATTTTTCCTGCAGACACCCGAACATAACTGCTGCTCTGATCTTCCTGTAACGAATAAATTCAGCAGACATTCATAATTTTCTACGAAAATCTTGCTCTGCTGAATAATCACAAAAAAACTGCTGTAAAAGTTCTCTTTGCTGAAAACTCTCACAGCAGTATACTAATATCTTGCTGACAGCTGTTCAATCCTGTCAGTCAGCCTCTCAAGTGTGGTACCGGAGCAGTCACCGAGCCACACCATAAAAAAGTCCTTGCATCTTGCGGCAATCTCCCGGATCTCTCTGGATGTCTGATCGGAATAGGTTCTGGCATCGGAGGTGACGCCGTACGCTTCCACACCCAGTTTACGTGCTATGTAAAGTGCCCGGTACATATGATATCTCTGCGTAACGATTACAATCTTATCCGCATCATACTCTTCAACCACACGCCGGATACTGTCGTAAGTACAGAGCCCCAGAGGGTCTTCCTCGATCTGTGTCTCCGGCACTCCTGCTTTCACAGAATACAGCTTCATGGTATTCACTTCGTTATAATACCGATCACTTCCGTCACCGCTCATAAGCAGCGTATCAGAAACGCCTGCCTCATACAGACTGTTCCCCACATCCAGCCGGTCACGCAGCATGGTGCTGGGTTCCGTACCTCTGACAGATGCTCCCAGAACCAGGATATAGTCCACATCGGTAAGTTCTGCCGCTTCCTCCTGAGTCAGTATCCTGCCGGAACCACCGATAATCATATCCAGATTAATACCGCCCACCACCAGCACAAACAGCAGAATAAGAGCAGTGATCACTTTCAAAATCCCTGTAACGATCCGAAAGAGCCAGCATCTTTTCTTTCGCCGGCTTTTACCTGAGTTTCTCACAATCTCAATACCCTTCCACAAATATTTGCCATTACAGTATAATACAAAAAGTGCGAAGTAAATGTGAAGATTTTCTAAAGAAACTATTACAAGATTCTGTAACTGTTCAGAGCCAGACAGATTTATTCCAGAATAACAGTAAAGGGCCCATCGTTGACCAGTTCCACTTTCATATCCGCTCCAAAAACTCCGGTTTCCACACGTTCCACCTGTTCCCGGCATCTGGATACAAAATACT
>JBJELO010000131.1:0-2671 GCA_051879195.1 Lachnospiraceae bacterium | reverse complement strand
TGCCTGAAAGGTGGACGTAGATCGTGGTGGAATGCAGGGATTTATGTCCCATAAGTGCTTTTATGGTAAGCAGATCAGTTCCGTTTTCGTACAGGTGTGTACCAAAAGCATGGCGGAAGGAATGGCAGGTAAGCCTGCGCTCCCACCCCAGTCTGTCCTCATGGGCGTGGATGTGCCTTGAGAGAAAGAAGGTATCAATGGGTCTGTCCTCGCCGGACTGCTTTGGGAAGAGGTATCCCATAGGCCGGCCACACTCAAACCAGTACTGTGTCAGAAGGTCAAGAGCTGCTTTTGAAAGAATGGCATACCGGTCGTTCCTGCTTTTAGAGTGTGTAATGTGAAGCCGCATATTTTTGCGGTCGACATCTTCATAACGCAGGCGGCAGACTTCCCCGATGCGAAGGCCGGAAGAATACATGAGGGTAACCATAGTTCTAGGCTTTAAGTCAGGCATGGAAGAAATAAACTGCCAGGTTTCTTCTTTTGAAGGAACGAAAGGAAGATATTCATCAAATCTGCGCATGGGAAGCTGTGTATCATCCCAAGGCTTATGAAGAACATAAAGAGTGAAGAAACGCAGCTGTGAAATAGCACAGTTGATCGAACGGTCAGAAAGGCCTCTGGATTTTTGAAGCCACCGGATGAAATCACGGAGTTCATCCCATGAAACATCTTCGGGTGCTTTACGGAGAATGTTTGTGAGATAATCCAGATAAGCCCGGATGTAAGTGCAGTAATTTTTAAGGGTATGGTCGGTGAGACCACGAAGGGAAATCATTTCCCTGAAAGAATCTAAATATTTGTCCATTGTAAAATCTCCTTTGAAATGAAATAAGTTAAAATAAGTAGTATCGTTACATTTCAAAAAAGAGGCGGTGGACGAATAAAAAAATGAGATATGTAGTTGTTGAGTTTAAAAATCCATGGTAAACTAATCATAGCAGTTCTTAAATAGTATGAGATTGTTGTGTGTGGTAACTTAACAATACATCATAAATTTAAAAACTGCTATTTTTTTATGAAAAAAGTAGTGGTTTCACGTACTTAGGGCTAGCCGTCGCGCCAGCGACTTGGTACAATTTGACTAAATATTTATAAAGCAACCATTTCTCCTGTGTAAGGGAGATACCCATAGAAAAGGATCCCAATTATGACTCATAAAGAATATTTTGATAAGTTGACGGACAGTATCGATACCCTTTCCGATATCCTGGATACAGAACATTATGGTATGTGCCTTGTCAACAAGGATGGTTATATTGTCAAATGGTATTATGAAAAGTTCTTCCATATCAAGGCCAGTGATGCAGTCGGACGCCATGTCACCGATGTCATTGAAAATACCCGCCTGCATATTGTGGCTCAGACCGGTGTCAAGGAACTGATGCAGCTGCAGGAGATCGACGGTTCCATGGTCATCACCAACCGAATTCCTCTGATCCACAATCACGAGACCATCGGTGCCGCCGGTACGATCCTGTTTAAAGATGTAAAAGAGATCGCCGCTCTGCACAGCCGGATGTCAAAACTTGAAGACAGCTTCAAAGCCTATCAGAGCGAGATCGCCAAGATGTACTCTACCCGGTTTCACTTTGAGGATATTCTGACCATCAACCCGAAGATGCTCAATCTAAAGCATCTCGCCCAGACCATTGCTAAAAGTGATGCCAGTGTCCTGCTCCAGGGTGAAAGCGGTACCGGTAAGGAGCTTTTCGCCCAGGCCATCCACAATGCCAGTCTGGTCAGTCACCATCCCTTTGTCAGTATCAATTGTGCTTCCATTCCAAAGGAATTGCTGGAATCGGAACTGTTCGGTTATGAAGGAGGTGCTTTCACAGGCGCCCATAAGGACGGCCGCATCGGCAAATTTGAGCTGGCCGGCGAGGGAACGCTTTTTCTCGATGAACTTGGAACCATGCCCCTGGATATGCAGGTCAAGCTGCTGCGGGTCTTCGAATCAAGGGAATATGTTCGCCTGGGCGGCAATAAAAAACTGCCATTCAGAGCCCGTATCATCGCCGCCACCAATGAAGATCTGTCCAGCGCCATACAGGACGGTTCCTTCCGTTCCGACCTTTATTACCGTCTGAATGTCATCAATCTCAATATCCCGCCTCTCCGGGAACGGATTGATGATCTGCCGGTCCTGTGTGAAGGCCTTCTGGCCCAGAAAGACGGGCTTTACCAGCAGACACATCTCCATATGTCCCAGGCAGCCATGGATCTCCTGAATCTGCATGACTGGCCGGGCAATGTCCGTGAACTGAGGAATGTCATCGACAGAGCTGCCATTGTCTGTGACGGTGACGAGATCCTTCCACAGCATCTGCCGGAATACATTCAGTCCTACATAAAATCTGCCCCGTCGGAATATACCGGCGGCTATTACCATTATGAAATCGCCTGCCTTGAACGGCAGCTGATCACCAAAGCGCTGAAAGACAATGGGGGCAACCGTCAGGCAGCAGCCCGACAGCTCGGCATCCACCGTTCACTTTTATATAAGAAAATGAAAGATCTGAACATCAGCAAAAACTGATTTTGTTCTTTTTCGAGAACACATCTTCCCTTCATCTGTTCAAAATGCCGATCCAATTATGTGTGTCTACAATATAGACATGTTTTTATTATATAATTGTCTATATTGTAGACGTACAGAATCCTTGTTTTT
>JBJELO010000130.1:0-2684 GCA_051879195.1 Lachnospiraceae bacterium | reverse complement strand
GTGTCAGCCAGCAGTTCAGACAGGGTGATACCGAAAGCTTTGCTGAGTTTATCTAATGAATACAACGTTGGAACCTGCTGCTTTCTGTACCATGTGTTGATAGTGGTTTGAGGCAGGTCAGCACGACAACTGAGATCATATTCTGACCAGTTGCGTTTCAGACGCATCTGTTCGATCTTTTCCAGAATATTTATCATAAGCTGCGTTCATCCTCTCGTTTTATCGTTTTGCGTATGAGTATTTCTGATTGCCTGGTGATTCTGAATATATTGATAAATGATAAATTTTCTTCATCAGAAAATACTAAAATAATAGTACCATGAATTTATTGTCAATTCAATGGGATATTCAACAGGATTCAAAATGGTGAATGCTCTGTGAGTGATTCAAGAAAATGCAGGAGTGATTCCTGCTGATCGGGTTTGAGACAATGAAATAAATGCAGAAGCTGGTGATCCTGTTCGGTTATTTCCATAAGGTCACTGTCGTCAGCCAGCAGTTCGGACAGGGTGATGCCGAAGGCTTCGCTGAGTTTTTCCAGTGAAGGCAGGGTTGGAGTCTGCTGTTTTCTGTACCATGTGTTGATGGTGGTTTGCGGGAGACCTGAGCGTTTGCTGAGCTCATATTCCGACCAGTTGCGGCTGAGGCGCATCTGCTCGATTCTTTCCAGTACGTTTATCATTGGTTGAATTAATCCTCTCGTTTCCTAATGTACTTTTCCAATATGTTTTGACATGGGTGATTCTGAGGGTGGAACAGTTCCGGTAAGATGATTCAGGAGCGGAACGTTCCGATAAAAAAACGGCCGATTAACTGCTTTCCCGGAGAGGAAAGCTACGAACATGGTATCATGGATTGCGAAGGGTTTCAATGACCAAATGGAAAAAAGCGGGAGTTATCATAAAAATGACAGCTTCCGCTTTTGTGTTGCTTATGGTTTTCCAGCTTCCTGTTTCCAGCTTCCAGTCTCCTGTTTCCGGTGTCTGCGGCGTCAGTGTCTGCTGTATGTTGTCAGCAGCTGCCGTTCAGATGATACAGCTCCGTATATTTTGCGGTGAGGTAATCTGTGTATACGGTGGGATCGAATTCGCCGCAGGCGTTTTTCACCACGTCGGCGGGTTCCAGCAGACTGCCGTACTGATGTACCTTTTCTTTCAGCCATGCGGATACGCCGGTGAGGTCGCCCCGGGATACCGGGCCCCATACGTCAGATTCCTGTTCCATGTTTTTCAGCATCTGTGCGCCGTAAGCGCTTCCCAGGGCGTAGGACGGGAAGTAGCCGAAGGAGCCGCCTGACCAGTGGCTGTCCTGCAGGCAGCCTTGTCTGTCATTGGGTACTTTTACGCCCAGATATTCTTCATACAGCCGGTTCCAGACTGCGGGGATATCTTTGACCGCAAGCGTACCGCCGATCAGCTGCTTTTCGATTTCGTAGCGGATCATGACGTGGAGACAGTAGGTCAGTTCGTCTGCTTCGGTGCGGATCAGGGACGGCTGAACCCGGTTGACGGCGCGGTACATCTGCTCTGCTGTGATGTCCTGCAGCTGTTCCGGGAAGAATTCCTGCATCTTCGGGAAAATGGCTTCGATGAACGGGCGGGAGCGTCCGATCAGATTCTCATAGAAGCGGGACTGGCTTTCATGGACGCCCATGGATACCCCTCCTGCCAGGCGGGTGTACTGCAGGTCGTCGCGGATTCCCAGCTCGTATTTTGCGTGGCCGCCTTCATGGATGACCGAGTACATGGAGCTGGTTACGTTGTCTTCCGCATAGTTGGTGGTGATCCGCACATCCTGGTTGTTGAATTCCAGTGTGAAGGGATGCTCGGTTTCGCCGATAGTACAGTGATTCCGGTCCAGTCCCAGAACTTCCATCAGATAATCGGAGAATTTTTTCTGAGCTTCTACCGGGTAATGTCTGTGCAGGAAGCTGTCATCGATCTGCGGTGCCTGGCCGATTGCGTGGATGAGAGGAACCAGTTTTTCACGGATGGTGTCAAAAAATCTGTCCAGATATTCCATATCGGTGCCGCGTTCGTATTCATTCAGCAGGGCATCATAGGGCTTTTTGGTGCTGTCGTAGTATCCTGCGAATTTTATATTGAATTCCACCAGTTTTTCCAGCACGGGACGGAACAGTTCAAAATCATCGGTTTCCTTTGCCTTGTGCCATACGTCGCTGGCTTCGTTGGTGAGCATGGCATATTCCATATACTCATCTGCAGGGATCCGCGTCATCTGATTGTAATCGCGTGTCAGTTCTTCCACCTGGCGCTTCTGAGGAAAAGTCAGCTCATCGCTGTGTGAGGAGAGAAATTCCAGAAGATGTCCCACCTCGGGATCAGTAATCAGCTTCTGCGATTCCCCCGCCAGAATTCCCATTGCCACGCCGCGTCCCTCAGCGGTATCTTTCGGGGCAGTAGTCACACTGTCCAGATAAAGAGAGGACTCAGCCGCATTGTAGGCGTACATTTTCTTCTGCAGCATCTCCAGCCGCTGCAGTGCTTCATTTAATTCCATTATCAGATTCCCCCTGTTTGAAAATTTCTGCTTTTTGCATTGCAGTGTCATTGTAGCACGGACCATTTTACTTTGCAAGGAAGCTTTGACTCTGAACAGTAACCTGGATCAGCTCTGTAAAGTAAAATTTTATTCGCACAAAAGTATATAAAGTTACTGCTGCT
>JBJELO010000129.1:0-2684 GCA_051879195.1 Lachnospiraceae bacterium | reverse complement strand
ATGTCTGCAGACCGGGGAAGATAACCTGCAGACCCAGGATACCGCCGGTAATATTGCCTGTCTCGTAAGCACTGTTGCCGACGAAAATGGCAACGATTACGATGAGAATGGCAATTCCTTTCAGAACCGGATTCACGATTCGTTCGCGGATGTTTTCACCCAGACCTTTCTGAGTTACGATACCCAGCCTTGCGGCCATCTCCTGAAAGACGATGGTGGCAATGGTTGAGAACAGCATGGCCCAGAGCAGGGTGTAGCCGCTGTTTGCACCTGATTTGGTACAGGTTGTTACGGTACCGGGTCCGATAAAGGCAGCTGCAACCAGCGCGCCGGGACCAATGTTTTTGAGTCTTTCCACAAATTTAGACATATGATCTCCTCCTGTGTTGAATAGATTTGAAACCATTCAGCAGAGCATTCGTAATCTTCTGCCGGATAGTTAAATAAATGTATGTAATGCTGCGACGGTGATGTTCTCGTTTCTGAGGCGGTCACCGATCAGCTTTACAAACGCCAGTGCTTTTTCTCCATCTCCGTGGACACAGATGGAATTGATATCAAGCGGAATTTCTTTGCCGGTAATACTTGTTACCGTGCCTTCTTTTACGACTTTGACGACCCGTTCCAGTGCCTCATTTTCATCGGTAATCATGGAACCGGGTTTTGTTCTTGCCACGAGAGAGCCGTCTTCTTCATAGGCTCTGTCCGCGAAAAATTCGTTGGCATGCCGGAGTCCCACCGCTTCGGAAGCACGGATCAGTTCACTTCCGGTCAGGCCCAGCAGGATCAGCTCTTTGTCAAAATCATATACGGCTTCGCAGATGGCGCGGGCCAGTGCGTAGTCTTTTCCGGCCATATTGTACAGCGCGCCGTGAGGTTTTACGTGCTGCATTCTGATACCGTATTTCCTGCAGAATGCATCCAGAGCCCCCAGCTGGTAGGCAACATAGGCATAGGCCTCATTGGTGCTGACATTCATATTTCTTCTGCCGAATCCCATCAGATCCGGGAAACCGGGATGGGCGCCGATACCAATACCGCTTTCCGCTGCCATCCGAACCGTTTTCTGCATCACAACGGGATCGGATGCATGATATCCGCAGGCCACATTGGCCGAGGTGATGAGAGGAATGACCTCTTCATCCATTCCGATTTTGTAATTTCCGAAGCTTTCGCCCAGATCACAGTTTAAATCCACATATTTCATTTTACTCACCATTTACATTTTTGTATGATGTCTTTACCGGTTCAGCGCTTTTCCATGTATTTGTATTCGGTTTTGAACCGGTACTGTATTTATGCATTTTTCAGTTCCACATTTTTCACATCTGTAATCAGCATATGCCCCGGAGCATGGGTGATCACAAAATCCGGTTTTACATTCATGAGTACGGACTGCGGTGTAACGCCGCAGGGCCAGAATACGGGAACTTCTCCCGGTTTTATGGTGACCGGATCACCGAAATCCGGTTTATTGATGTCTTTGATACCAATGACCGACGGATCGCCGATGTGGATGGGCGCGCCGTGGACTCTGGGCATGGTGCCGGATACCTGCACGGCACGGACAATCTGATCGTAGGGGATGGGGCGCATACTCACTGTCATGGGACCGTGGAAGATGCCGGCCGGAACCGTTTCGATATTGGTAATGTACATGGGCACATTGCAGCCCTCCGTGTTATGACGGATCTCGATTCCCGCATCGATCAGCTCCGATTCAAATGAAAAGCTGCATCCGATCAGAAAGCTGACCAGATCATCCCGCCAGAACTGTTCCACGCTGGTGTATTCTCCGGTCATGACGCCTTTTTCGTAAATCCGGTATTTGGGAAAATCTGTGGCGATATCACAGTCCTTTGCGATATATTTCAGATACCGGCTTCCTGCATCGCTTACTTCAAGAATGGGGCAGGGTTTGGGATTTCTCTGGGTGAACAGGAGAAAATCATAGGCCAGCTCTTTCGGCAGAATGGCCAGATTCGCCTGAGCGTAGCCTGCGCACATCCCCGAAGTGGGCGTTGTGATTTTTCCTTCTCTTATCATTTTCCTGACATCCGCAGGAAGTGCCTGTCTCAGATCCATAAAATTACCTTCCTTTCTGTATCTTCGTACTATTCAGAACAGTTCAGCCCTGGCTGAACTGCTGCGTATTTTCCGGCAGCTGTTCGGCAAAGTGCGGCAAATGCCTGAGAAACAGCAGTCTACTCCGTATAGTTCAGCAGTGTATCGATAAATCCGGTGTGGGCTTTTCCTTCGCAGAATACCGGATTTTTGAATATGAGATACTGGAAATTAATGTTGGTGGAGATTCCCAGAATCACCATTTCATCCAGTGCCGTCAGCATCCTGCGGATGGCAGCGTCCCGGTCTTTTCCGTGTACGATGACTTTTGCAATCATGGAATCATAATCCGGCGGAACGGTGTATCCTTCATAGATTGCCGTGTCCACCCGTACCCCGTTGCCGCCCGGCAGATGAATATGGGTGATTTTCCCGGGACTGGGGCGGAAATTCTTTTCCGGGATTTCCGCGTTGATCCGGCACTCGATGGCGTGGCCGGTGAGCCGGATTTCTTCCTGCCTGAAAGGAAGCTCCATGCCCATACTGACTTCAATCATGGCTTCGATCAGATCGATGCCTGTGACCATTTCCGTCACGGGATGTTCCACCTGAATTCTGGT
>JBJELO010000128.1:0-2700 GCA_051879195.1 Lachnospiraceae bacterium | reverse complement strand
AGGGAGAGTCGAAAAGAAGCAGAAGATAGCCTGTAAAGCCATTCGGAACATCATATATAAAATCTGAGGGGTGAACGGCACTGTAGCCGACAAATTCAATTTCAGTCATCTGGAATCTCCGCTCTGATACATCAGAGGATATATCAATTTTCTTATAGTATAAATCATTGGAAACTTTAGGTCAATGTGATAGTATCAGATTAATATGGCAATCGTCATCAGAGAGCTGCGGATCGTGCAGCGGTCAGACATCTGATGCGTGACTGCATAGGAACATGATTTAGAAGAAGGGGATACATGCATGGTAAATTTGGGTGAAGCAACAGAGAATGACAGAAAAAAAATCGTGATTACAAAGGATTCAAAGGCCTTTTTTCACAATAATGTAGATTATTGTGTGGGAACCGGAAGAATGGGGCTTGCATTGACAGAAGAATATCAGGAGGAGCTGCGCTTGGTTCAAAAGGAAATCGGATTTAAGCATATCCGGGGACATGGATTATTCTGTGATGATATGGCGATCTTTCAGACCTATGAGGAGGATGGTAAGGTAAGGGTCGAGTACAACTATACTTATCTGGATAGAGTAATGGATGCCTATAAGAAGGTGGGGCTGAGACCTTTTCTTGAACTGGGTTTTATGCCTAAAAAGTTGGCAAGTGGAAGCCAGACTATCTTTTACTGGCAGGGAAATACCACTCCTCCAAAAGATTATGATATGTGGTGTAATATGGTGCGTTCATTGCTGAGGCATCTGATGGGACGCTATGGAGAAGAGGAAGTTATTCAATGGCCCATTGAAGTATGGAACGAGCCCAATCTTTGCGGCTTCTGGGAAAATGCGGATATGCAGGAATATTTTAAGCTGTTCCATAGAACCTTTGATGCCATAAAGGAAGTGAATCCGGGATTCCGTGTAGGAGGCCCTGCTGTTTGTGGAGGAACGGATGAGAAATGGATTCAGGCATTTATGGAATATTGCCATGAGAATCACATACCTGTGGATTTCGTAACCAGACATCATTACACCATTGATCCGCCGGAATGTATTGGACATTATGCATATTCTGAACTGATGAAGGCAGAGGACGGCTTTGCCAATTTAAAAACAACCAGAGATATTATTGACAGTTTCCCGGAATATAAGGGTCTGCAGATTCATATCACGGAGTTCAACAGCTCCTATACTCCTCAGGGCGTCATTCATGATACAAACCTCAATGCGGCCTTTATAGCACAGCAGCTTTCCAGATTGGGAGATGTGAATGAATCCTATTCCTACTGGACATTTGGTGATGTGTTTGAAGAGCTGGGAGTTCCTTTTACACCATTCCACGGCGGCTTTGGACTGGTTGCCAATGGCTGTATTACCAAGCCGACCTTCTGGACATTTGCTTTTTACAAAAAGCTTGAGGAAAGTGAAGCCAATTGTGTATATAAGGATGACAATATTGTCGTTTTGAAACGTGCAAACGGTGATTATCTAGGTGTAGCCTGGAATATTGCCCGTAAAAGTACAGAACAGGGTAAAGAAAAAATGCTGTTGGAGTTTACATTTCCGGCTGAACAGGAGGAGTACTGCTTCCTGACTAAGACGGTAGATGAGGAAACATGTAATCCCTTGAAGGTATGGCATGATATGGGAGAACCTGCCAATCTGAGTGAGGAACAGACGAAGCTGATTCGGGAATCATCCAGACCTTTTGTAAAAACAGAGCGTAAAAAGCAGGAGGACGGAAATATCTGCGTAGAGCTTCCTGTAAACGAAAACGGTGTGGTTTATTTCGAACTGAATGCCGGAAAGGTGAATCCGGATCGAGGATATGACTATGATCGTGTGGTCAGCTTGAAGGCTTAAACTAGCACCCAGTAATTTGCTTTATGAAACAATGTACATGGATTAGGCTTGCAACGGAGGATATCAAAGTGAAAAAACAAGCGTTTAACCCATATTTACCGTCCTGGGAGTATATTCCGGACGGAGAACCTTATGTTTTTGGCGATCGCGTATATGTTTACGGATCCCATGATTACTTTAACGGATATGTTTTCTGCATGGGAGACTATGTGTGCTGGTCAGCTCCGGTCGATGACCTGGGCAACTGGAGATATGAGGGTGTGATTTATCCGAAGACAGCCGATCCGCTGAACCCGGAAGGCAAAATGTGTCTGTATGCCCCGGATGTTACGGTGGGACCGGACGGAAGGTACTATCTTTATTACGTGTTGGACAAGGTTTCGGTAGTTTCAGTTGCTGTATGTGATACTCCGGCAGGAAAGTATGAATTTTATGGCTATGTTCATTATGAAGATGGCACACGTCTGGGCGAAAAGGAAGGTGATGAGCCCCAGTTTGACCCGGGGGTTCTGACGGAAGGAGATGTGACATATATTTATACCGGATTTTGCGGAAAAGGTGATAAATCCCGTACCGGAGCTATGGCTACGGTGTTGGGAGCAGATATGCTGACGATCAGGGAAGCTCCGGTGTTTGTGGCCCCCGGCTGTGAATATGGTGCCGGTACCGGATTTGAGGGACATGAGTTTTTTGAGGCACCTTCCATCCGTAAAGTAGGTGACACCTATTATTTTGTCTATTCATCCATATTAATGCACGAATTATGTTATGCCACCAGCAAGAATCCTACTAGTATAGTGTATCATTGATATTTAGTGTATCTGCCACTTCAACTAAGAAGT
>JBJELO010000127.1:0-2704 GCA_051879195.1 Lachnospiraceae bacterium | reverse complement strand
GAAAGCTGCGGGCGTTCATTGCCCGTTGTAATCTGAAGAATCTCCTTCAGTTCCTTTTTGCTGGGGAAGCTGACCTGTATTTTAAACAGAAAACGGTCGAGCTGAGCCTCCGGCAGAGGATAGGTACCTTCATTTTCAATGGGATTCTGAGTCGCCAGCACCAGGAAAGGCTGCGGCAGTTCATATGTCTTTCTGCCCGCGGTCACCGTTTTTTCCTGCATGGCCTCCAACAGCGCCGCCTGCGTCTTGGGCGTGGCACGGTTGATCTCATCCGCCAGCACCAGCTGGGCAAAAACCGGCCCCGGTTCAAACTGAAACACATTGCGGTCCCCTTCCTTTAAAATCAGGCTGGTTCCCGTTACATCCGCCGGCATCAGATCCGGTGTGAACTGGATTCTGGAAAAACTCATCTGAAATACCTTTGAAATTGCTTTGACAAGTTCCGTTTTTCCAAGTCCGGGAACACCTTCCAGAAGTACATTGCCATCAGCCAGAATTGCCAGAATCGTCTGTCTGATAATATCTTTCTGGCCGATGATGGCCCTGCCGATCTCAGCCTCGCATTGATTGATTTTATCTACCATATCCCTTAACTGCTGCTCGCCGTTTATACTCATATGTCTGTCCTTTCTCTTTCCTACTGATTCAGCTCCTCAAAATAAGACTTTACAATATCCTGCACGCCGGCCGGATAATCGGAGCTGCTGATCTGCGACATCGCCTGTTTACTGTACTCTCCAATCACCTGATTATAATCAACGGAATTTCCGGACCAGGTCAGAGAATCCCCTCCCTGAATCATATAGGAAGTTCCCTCATTCTGTCTGCCTGTCAGGTTCTCATCGTTTCCTGTCCCGCCCGGAACAGAAACCATCTCTCCATTATAGGTAATCTCTTTTTCCTTTCCGTTTTTGCTGCCGTAATTCCAGCCGGTTCCGGTACCCGAACCGCTTCCTCCGCTGCCGGAGCCGCTTCCTGAGCCGTTTCCATTCCCGCTGCCGCTTCCCGAACCGGTACCCGAACCGTTTCCGCTGCCGGAACCGTTCCCGGAATTGCTGCTGCCGGAACTGCCATTATTGCCGGAACCGGAATTACCGGCATTTGAATTTCCGGAACCTGACTGTCCGTTAACAGAAGCCAGCTGTGAACCCGCCATATTTTTCAGAGCACTTACCGATGCCTGTGCCGATGCCAGATCACTGCCTGCCGCAGTTCCCGAAGCAATCTGAGATGCCGCCGACTGCAGGCTGGAGGCTAATTGCTGATTATCTGTCAGCTTTGCCAGCTTCTCCAGCGCTTCCCTGGCAGCTTCCAGTTCTTCTTCACTCAGGTTGCTCAAATCTCCTGCTTCCTGCAGTTTTTTCAGCAGTTCTTCCGCTTCCTCCGCTGCTTTTTGCAGCTCTGCAGCCTGTTTATCATCAGTTTTATCCTGTCCGGCCGATGCTTTGCTTCCCTGATCAGAATTCAATGAAAGGGAAAGCTGATTCATCCTGTCCTTTGCAGCTTTATTCTCCGCCTTTTCAGCCGCCTGACTCAGTTTATATCCGGCCCGCTCAAGTGCCTTGTCCAGAGCCTCCTGTGAATCGGCTTCCTTCAGTTCCTTCTGAATGCTGTCCAGAAGTGCCTCATATTCTTCCGCCTGCTTTCCTGTCTGCTCATCCTTTTTCAGCTCTTCACGGACTTTTTCCACCTTTTCAATCTGCTCTTCGGCCTGTTTCTCAACCTTATGTCTATCCTTTGCCTCCGTCTTTGCAGGCGAAGGCAGAAGACAGGTAAACGCAAGCAGGACACACATGATTCCCAGCAGGCAGGGACGTTTCCAGGTGATTCCCATGGGAAGCTGCCGATGCAGTTTGATGCCTGACAGCTTCTTCAGCGTATCCTTTTTCTGGAGCTCTGCAAATAAGCTGTCATCTCCTGACAGTTCCAGCGCCGTCACCGTCCGCTCTTTCAGTCCTGTCCGGTCGAGAATCAGGGCTGCCCTGTGCTCGGAAGGACAGCGGCACAAAGCGAGAATCACAGCGGCTGCCGCTCCGGCTGCCGCTGCACCGGCCGCCCAGTAATGGACACTGTACCATGGTACAAAAAAGGATATAAACTCCAGTACTGCTCCCAGAAAAACTCCTGCAGGAACACACCAGAACAGATCCTGCACCAGTTCTCTTCCAAAAAGCCACAAACGCAGTCTGCGGACAAATTTTTTTATCTGCTGATCCATGTCCCACGCCTCCTTCTGCTGTTTTCCAACCGGTTATAAAGCCTTATCGCTGATCTTACAGTCTTTTCTTATCTGCTTATTATTCCTGTCCCTGCTTATGCTCACCGTGCTTCCGCTTTTCCCGGCTCTGCTTCTTCCTGTTATTCGCTGTCATATGCTTTTCTCTGCGTTTCACTGAATCAATCCTCCTGGCAGCCAGCAATACAAAACCGACACCGAGAAGAATCGTAATTCCCATACTGATCCAGGACCACCAGGGGCATATCTTCAGCAAACCGGAAGCCGCATTGCCGAAAAAGCTGCTTTTCAGAATCATCTCTGCTCCGCTGCTTCCCGTATAGGCTGTATATATGGCATCAGTGAATCCTATACCAGGATTGAACAGCAGTATGACGGGAACCCATCCCAGGCTGATGCCATTGGCGGGAATCGTCCCTCCGGATTCCAGAATCCGGTCATATTTCACATAATAATAAGCAAAAACTG
>JBJELO010000126.1:0-2707 GCA_051879195.1 Lachnospiraceae bacterium | reverse complement strand
GCGGTGGTTCTGTTTGATGTAATCGGCGAAAACCTTAAGAAGCTCTGGAATCCCACCAGTGGACAGGAATAAGGAGACAGGAGGACATCATGCAGAAAAATAGTAAAGAAAATGTTTTAAAAGTAGAAGATCTGGTTGTTGCATTCAGCATGTACAAAAAAGGATTTCAGAAAGGGAAACTGGAAGTGATCCATTCGCTGTCCATTGATGTGAATGCCGGAGAAATCGTGGCAGTCGTAGGCTCCAGCGGATCAGGAAAAAGTCTTCTTGCCCATGCCATTCTGAATCTGCTTCCTAAAAACGCCCGGACAGAAGGAACGATTACCTACAAAGGTGAGACACTGGATGCAAAGGCCTGCAAACGGTATCTGGGGCATGAGATTTCATTTATTCCCCAGTCGGTGGATTATCTGGACCCCCTTATGAAGGTGGATAAACAGGTAATCGGTGTCTATGGAACAAAAGAAAAACAGGAAGAGATGTTCCGGCGTTATCAGCTGCCGCAGGAAGCCGGTGATAAATATCCTTTCCAGCTTTCCGGCGGTATGGCGAGAAGAGTCCTGATATCGGCAGCGGTGATGGAAAGTCCTGAACTGATCATTGCAGATGAACCGACCCCCGGTCTGAATGTGGAGATGGCAATGGAGACGCTGAAGCATTTCCGCGAGCTGGCAGACCAGGGAACTGCAGTTCTGATGATTACCCATGATATCGATCTGGCATTTCATGTGGCGGACCGGATTGCGGTATTTTATGCGGGAACGGTTCTGGAAGTCGCACCGACAAAAGATTTTATAGAAGGAAAAAGCGCATTGCGCCATCCGTACAGCAAAGCATTTATTGATGCTCTGCCACAGAATGAATTTGAACCTCTTCCAGGTACGCAGCCCTATGCGGGAAATCTGCCGGAAGGATGTCTTTTTGCTGACCGTTGTCCGCACCGGACAGAAGAGTGCGGAGGCGAAATTCCGAAACGTATCATAAGAGGCGGGGAAGTGAGGTGCATCCATGCAACTTAAAGCAGAACATATCAGTTTTCGTTACACGGATAAGTCTCCCTGGATTCTGAATGATATTTCACTGGAATTTCAGGAAGGTGAAAGGGTTGCAATCGTAGGCCCTTCCGGTTACGGAAAAAGTACACTGGCAAAAATCCTGGCAGGCTATGAGAAAGCCTCTTCAGGTCAGGTTCTTCTGGATGGAAAGCCTTTTCCGGAAAAGGGTTTCTGTCCGGTTCAGATGGTTTATCAGCATCCGGAACTGGCGGTGAATCCGCGCTGGAAGATGGAAAAGATACTGAATGAATGCTGGAATCCGGACGAAGAGCTGCTGCAGCGGATGGGAATCGAAAAATCCTGGCTGACCAGATGGCCTTCGGAGCTTTCAGGAGGAGAACTGCAGCGCTTCTGTATTGCAAGAATCCTGAGCCCGGAAACCCGCTTCCTGATCTGTGATGAAATCACCACCATGCTGGATGTGATTACACAGGCACAGATCTGGAAGCTTTTACTGGAAATTTCAGAAAAGAGAAATCTGGGTATGCTGGTCATTACCCATAACATGGCACTGGCGAAGAGAGTCTGCACAAAGATTATTGATCTGCCTGAACTGCAGAAGCAGGCGGGAGGCGAAACGGATGGATGATAAGACAATCAAAAAACAGATTGCCGGCATGTGGAATGAACGCTATTCCGATTACGATGACTGTTATGCCCACGGACTGAAAAGCGAGCGGGAGACGATGGAATGGCGGAAGCTTATGGACGGACTGATCGACAAAAAAGAAGCGGATGTTCTGGATGTGGGAGCCGGTACCGGTTTCCTGACTCTGTTTATGGCCGGGCTGGGACACCACTGCAAGGGTCTGGATCTGTCAGAGAATATGCTGTCCGTAGCAAGAGAAAAGGCGGAACGGGCCGGATACACGAATGTCACTTTTGAGATCGGTGATGCGGAAAATACAGGTGAAAAAAGCAATTCCTACGATTTTGTAACGAACCGTCATCTTATGTGGACGCTGCCCCATCCGAAAAAAGCGCTTAGAGAATGGAAACGAGTTCTGAAACCGGGCGGCAAGCTTATCATTATTGAAGGAAACTGGTTTTATGAAGGACCTTTTGATAAGCTGCAGGTGTTTCTGGGTACATGCCTTTTGAGCCTGCAGGAAGGCAGAAATGCTTTTGCAAAGCACGGAGGCTATGTGGATGAGCTTCAGGATTCTTTGCCCATGACGAAAAGCAAAAATGCCAGAAGACTGGCGGATATGGTAAAAGCAGCAGGCTTTACCCATGTTCTGGTCTTTGAACCGGAAGCAGTGGACAAAGCAGAAAAAGCAGCAATGCCTCTGGCGAGAAGACTTCTCAATCCCCATAAACGACTTGTTATCATCGGGGTGAAGGAGTGACAGGAGTTATCAGGAGGGGAGCCGCAGCGGTTCTATATTGCCCATTCACTGGGACAGGGCACCCGTTATCTGATTGCTGATGAGATCAGCACCATGCTGGATCTGATTACTTAGGGACAAATCTTGCTATAGTCATGTCACGTAGAAAACCAGACGAAGTTGAAACGTCTGGTTTTTTTGTTGCAGAAAATAGAAAAATGATTTTTTATATACGAAATACTGTAAGTTTTAATAGTCACTATGAAAATTATTAGTCCCTATTTCCCTGTAAATTGCAGGGAAATATCCCCCCTGGGGGCTTGT
>JBJELO010000125.1:0-2718 GCA_051879195.1 Lachnospiraceae bacterium | reverse complement strand
AAACTGTTCATTCCTCTCCCTGCGATTTTCCGCCCCAGGAGTCGGAATCCAGCATAATCCGCGAGAGGCTGAACTTATTTTTAACGTTGGTTTTTACCGTATTTACGTAATCCTGTGATACTTCCCCGGTGATTTTTCCATTAACCGCATTGTATGAGGCCCGATCGGTTTTCCAGCTGTAATCGGGCCAGATCACCAGCGGCTGCTCATCGGAAAATACATCCCTGCCCACCAGAAGACGCGAATCGTACTCCACCCCGAACAGATTGGAGAGTGTGGGCAGAATGTCGAGGCTGTATGTCGGTTCCCTGATTTCGCAGGCCAGATCCGCCAGTGCTCCCCCTTCCTCCAGACAGCCCGACCAGAGAATCCACGCATTTTTATCCTGTACAAATTTATCAATCTCCGATTCATCACAGCCGTACAGCTCCGGCAGATAATTCCGGTCATTTCCCCAGGTATCGCCCTCCTCCAGTCCGTAGGGATAATGATCGGCGGTCAGACAAATCACCGTATCATCCAGTATCCCGGCATTTTCCAGCTGGGAAATCAGACTTTCCATGGCATATTCCAGCTCCAGCTGAGAAGCAATGTAGGCTTTTACCGTATCGGACGCGTCCATCTGCTGCACCGCATCCCGGTTTTTCCGGCTCATGGCATTGCCGGTGAAAGAATAGCCGCAGTGTCCCGATACCGTCATGTAATAAATGTTGAACGGCTGCTGCCCGATATACTGCGGAACCGTAAAATCGATCATCTCCAGATCGCTCTGGGGCCAGCTGTCCGTCACCCCCTCCTCCATGCCATTCCCCATTCCCATGAAAACGGAATACCCGAAATTAGGGTGAGTTTTGTCGCGGCTGTAATACGTATAGCTGTTATTATGGTAGGCTGCTGAATAATAACCCTGACGGGAAAGCTGGCTGCCCATGGTCAGGTACAGGTCGTGACCCACCGTTTCGCGGATACTTTTCACCCCGTCCACGGGAATCATCCCCAGCAGCATGGAATACTCGCCGGTGGACGTGCTGCCGCCCCAGGCCGGCTGATAATAATCTGAAAAATAAAACCCCTGATACATCATCCGGTAAAGCGTCGGCATCAGCTCCCGGCTCACTGCACAGGGACTGAACGCTTCCGCACAGATCATAATCAGATTTTTCCCTTTGAAAATGCCTGTATATGCATTTTTACCGGCTGCCGTTTCTCCGCCGGATGTCACATCCCCGCCGGATACAGCTTCCCTGCCTGACGCTGTTTCCCCGCCAGAAAGCGCTCCCCCACCAGATACTTCTTTCCCGCCAGATCCTTCTTCCCCATCAGACACTGCCTCTCCTAAAACCGCTGTATCTGCTGTTACAAACATCGTTTCTTCCTCTGCCCCCGACAGCATGTGAGCTGTTTCCAGGCGAAAAGCAGTCAGCAATCCAAATTTTCTGGCTGCAAGATCAAACTGATAATTCTCCTGATATACAGGATTTTGAACTGCAACACTGTTTCCCTGAAAAAAGCAGAAAACAGCCGCCAGCAAAGCTGCAACTGCCGCATGACTTTGCGGTTTTCCATTGAAAACAAACCGTTTTTTCCACAGACACAGGAAGATCACCGGCAACAGAAAAAGCGCGACCACATACCAGCCGCGTACCACAGTTTTCCCGATGGTTCCGCCAAAACCACCTGCCGCATCACCTGCTCCCGCCAGAATGGAATCCAATGTCATAAACGTCTGAAAAGCCCGTCCCACAAAGCATTCCACCAGAAACACCACCGCCGTACCGCCCAGCACCGCTGCGGCATAATAAAAACGGGATTTTCTCCCCGGAAGCAGCAGGTAAACTGCCTGCACCAGTCCCCCGGCCGCAGGCACCAGAAAAAGCAGAGCCGGTACATTGCCCGGCCCCAGGCCCCCGAACCATTTAAAAAGCAGTTCATAATATAAAAAAGCTGCCGGAAACAGAACAAAATCCCCGACACTGATTTTTTCCATGCCTCTTTTCCCCATGTCAATCCATACCTCCGATTTCCGCACAGCCGCATACCTGTAAGAACACAATCAGGATTCAATTACCTATCCTTTATTGTATTCGGAAGAGAAAGAAAACATGCATGGAAAAGTACAGTTAATAATTATTTGACAGTGCTGTATTTTTAGGCTATGCTCCCATTATAAAAACACAACAATTCAGGTGAAGCTGAACGGTTTTCATCCATTTGGAAAGGAAGTGCTGATATGACACCGACACCTGCAGAAAAAATCCATACAATTGATGATATTTATGCTCTGCCGGACGGCACCAGGGCCGAACTGATTGATGGAAAACTCTATGATATGGCTCCTCCGGGAAGAATTCATCAGGAAATTTCCATCTACCTGTCCAGCGAAATATACCATTATATCAGATCGCAGAAAGGCAAATGCCGTGTTTTTACCGCTCCCTTTGCTGTTTTCCCTGATGCTGACGATATTACTTATGTAGAACCCGATATCAGTGTAATCTGCGACGATAATAAGCTCGATGAAAAGGGATGTCATGGTGCACCGGACTGGATCATTGAAATTGTATCTCCCGGCAGCAGACGCATGGATTACTACACGAAACTCGGAAAATATCAATCTGCCGGTGTAAAGGAATACTGGCTGGTGGACCCCGTTAAAAACAGAATCATCGTATATGATTTTGAAAATCACGACGATATCAGCCTTTACACGTTCCGGGA
>JBJELO010000124.1:0-2722 GCA_051879195.1 Lachnospiraceae bacterium | reverse complement strand
CTGTAAGACGGTTCGAGAGCTTACGTACCGCTGCGTTTTTCACAGAGCGAGAGCGTGTCTCCGGACAGGACCTGTGGTTCATTCCGCCTCATCCCCCTTCTCCATCTGACAACCCCCGAACTGCAGATTTATATGGCTTTTTCCTGTGATTTTCGTTATAATAGTGTCCGAGTATTATTTTTCAGGAGGTACTTTGATATGAGTTTTCAGGAAATAAATGTTAAGGATCTGCAGAAGAATCCGTTTGTTATGATCGGTGATGAGTGGATGCTGGTTACAGCTGAGAAGGGTGGAAAGGTGAATACCATGACGGCTTCCTGGGGCGGTGTTGGTATTATGTGGGGGAAGACGGTGGCTACGGCTTATATCCGGCCTCAGCGTTTTACTAAAACCTATGTGGACAGCAGTGAATATTTTACTCTTACTTTCTTTGACGGAGACCACAAGAAAGATATGGGATATCTGGGTAAGGTGTCCGGCAAGGATGAACCGGATAAAATTGATAAAACGGACCTTCATGTTGCCGAAATTGATGGATATCCCGCTTTTGAGGAAGCGAAGCTGGTTCTGGTGTGCAGAAAGCTGTATGCGCAGGAGATGAAGGAAGAATGTTTCATAGGTACGGAGGAGATTGAAAAATGGTATCCGGATAAGGATTACCATACCATGTATATCGCAGAGATTGTAAAGGCATATCAGCGGTAGAAATGGTTTACGGCGTTTTTCCATGTTGACAGGCAGAGAATTTCCCGATATATTATAAACAGAAACAGAACAGTTCAGCAGATTTATATGAATGGATTCCGGTATGATTCATCCAGGGGATTCGGACATATGATTCAGGCCAGACGCACAGACGCAGAGCCTGTCACCCGGCAGCGGGTGCAGGTGTCTGCGTTTTTTTAAACAGAAGGAAATGGTATCAGCACATGGAAAATATTATTGAAATCAATCATCTGAATAAAAGCTTTGGTGAAGTCCGGGCAGTTCAGGATCTGAGCTTCCGGGTGAAGAAGGGAGAGCTGTTTGCTTTTCTTGGTGTAAACGGAGCAGGGAAATCAACAACCATCAATATTATGTGCGGGCAGCTTTCACGGGATGGCGGCAGTGTTGTGATCGGCGGCAATGATCTGGATCGGAATGTGGACGATATCAAGCGGGAGCTGGGCGTGGTGTTCCAGAATTCTGTTCTGGATATGGCGCTGAACGTGCGGGAGAATCTGGAAAGCCGCGCGGCTCTGTACGGAATTTACGGGGAAGCGTTTCGGACACGGCTGGCAGAGCTGGCGCGTCTGCTGGATTTTGAAGATCTGATGAAACGGACGGTGGGAAAGCTGTCCGGCGGACAGCGCAGACGTATCGACATTGCACGGGCACTGCTGCACCGGCCCAGGATTCTGATTCTGGATGAACCTACCACCGGTCTCGATCCCCAGACGCGGAATATTCTGTGGAACGTGATCAGCGACCTGAGAAAAAATGAAAATATGACCGTTTTTCTTACGACACATTATATGGAAGAAGCAGCAGATGCCGACTATGTGGTGATTCTGGACAGCGGAAAAATCGCTGCCGAAGGCACACCGCTGGAGCTGAAAAATCAGTATACCGGCGATTTTATCACAATTTATGGTGTGGAAGAGGAGAAAATCCGGCTTCTGGGAGCTGATTATATGCCAATCCGCGATGCGTTCCGGGTATCGGTGCCCGATACGGCTGCGGCAACAGAACTGATTATCCGATATCCTGATATTTTTCGGGATTATGAAATTACCAAAGGGAAGATGGATGACGTTTTCCTTGCGGTAACCGGTAAAAAGCTGACGGGAGGTGCGGTGAAATGAGACAGCTGAATGCATTGGTCAAACGAAATACGAAGCTGTTTTTCAAGGATAAAGGCATGTTTTTTACATCGCTGATCACGCCGGTTATCCTGCTGGTGCTGTATGCCACCTTCCTGAGCAAAATATATCGTGACACATTTGCCGGTGCTGTTCCTGCCGCCCTTCAGGTACCGGATTCTCTGATCGACGGCTGTGTGGGCGGTCAGCTGATTTCATCCATACTGGCGGTCAGCTGCGTAACGGTTGCGTTCTGCTCCAACATGCTGATGGTACAGGACAAGGTTACCGGCAGCATTCACGATCTGACCATTTCTCCTGTGAAATCTTCCACACTGGCCATGGGCTACTATTTTGCCACGCTGATTTCCACACTGCTGGTCTGCTATGTGGCAGCTGCCTTCTGTCTTGGTTATGTGGCCATGGAGGGCTGGTACATGTCCGCAGGAGATGTACTTTGTATCGTACTGGATGTATTTTTGCTGGTCATGTTCGGAACAGCGCTGTCCAGCATCATCGGATATTTTCTTTCCACCCAGGGGCAGATTTCCGCGGTGGGAACCATCATCAGTGCAGGCTATGGATTTATCTGCGGTGCCTACATGCCCATTTCCCAGTTCTCGGAGGGACTTCAGAAAGCACTGTCCTTCCTTCCGGGTACATATGGAACGTCTTTGCTGCGAAACCATGCGCTGCGGGGCGTCTATGAGGAAATGAGACAGCAGGGATTCCCGGAGGAGGTGGTGGAGGCCATTCGTGATTCCATCGATTGCAACCTTTATTTCTTCGGCAATAAGGTGGAAATCTCCACCATGTATCTGATTCTGACGGTATCCGTTCTGGTGCTGATTTTTGTATATATCATGCTGAACCGGCTGCAG
>JBJELO010000123.1:0-2749 GCA_051879195.1 Lachnospiraceae bacterium | reverse complement strand
GTGCTGAAGCTTCCGCCCATGTGGGTCTATTTCCTGCTGTGTCTGGACGAATTTGTGAAAATGCCCTGGGTGTACAGACATTATAAAAGTTACAAATGGCTGAAAAATATCACCAGGGAGTTTTAGGTTTCCTGGTTTGGCTGCAGGGAAATTTGTCCATGGGACGCCGCCAGGCAGGCATACGAAGTCCTTACGGGAACTGGAAATGTTCCCTTCAGGACTTGTATGCCTGCCTGGCGGCTGGGTGTTTCGATGCTTTCCCTGCGATGCAAAGGGCGGAATTCATGGGAGATCGGCATTTTTTGTTTTGATGCCTTATATGTTGTTTTCTTTTCCGGCGGCTTCGTAGGCGATCTGGTAGAAGAGTTCCTGGGAGTTGAGTGGTGTGTCGCCGGGTTGTACTTTTTTGTAGGTTCCGTCGGGCTGCTGTTCTCTGGCTTTTACGTTGTCGCTGAGCATGAGGCCGAGCATTTCCTTCAGGCGCAGTTTCAGGCGTTCGTCGTAGACGGGTGCTGCTACTTCTACCCGGCGGAGGGTGTTGCGGGTCATGAAGTCGGCTGAGGAGATGTAGATGCGTTCCCGTTCTCCGGTTCCGAAGATGTAAATGCGCGAATGTTCCAGATAACGGCCTACAATGCTGATGATCCGGATATTTTCGGTCAGTTTCGGAAGTCCCGACTGCAGACAGCAGATGCCGCGGACTACCAGTTCGATCTTTACGCCTGCCTGTGATGCTTCTATCAGTTTATCTATGATCTTTTTATCTGTTAATGAGTTGATTTTCACTCCTATGTACGCTTCTTCTCCGGCTTTGGCACACTGGATTTCCCTGTTGATCAGATCAATGACTTTATTCTGCAGACATCTGGGTGCAACCATCAGATGCTCGGTGTATTCCACTGTTTCTCCCAGGGAAAGGGCCTGAAATACCTGTCCGGCCTCCTGTCCGATGTCCTGATTGGCGGTCAGCAGGGAAAGATCGGTATAAAGCCTTGATGTTTTTTCATTATAATTGCCGGTGCCGACCTGGGTAATATACTGAATACCATTTTCCGTTTTTCTGGTAATCAGGCAGAGTTTGGAATGGACCTTCAAACCGTCCAGACCGTAGATCACGTGGCAGCCTGCCTCCTCCAGATAGCGGGACCAGGCAATATTATTTTCTTCATCGAAGCGTGCCTTCAGTTCCACCAGAACGTCAACCTGCTTGCCGTTTTCCGCTGCTTCCACCAGCGCTTCCACTACCTTGCTGTGGCTTGCCAGACGGTATAAAGTCATGCGGATTGAAACAACTTCGGGATCATTAGCCGCCTCCCGCAGCATCCGCAGGAAAGATTTGATATTCTCAAATGGATACGCCAGCAGGATATCCTTTTCCAGTACCTGTTCTATGACAGGGCGATCCGAACGGATTTCCGGAGAATACTGCGGAACACGTTTTTCGTAGAAAAGTTCCCCATGACTGCGAAGCAGATCCTGAATTTCAAACAAAAATGACAGATCCAGCGGCGAGTTGCTGGAAAATACCTGATCCTTCTCCAGCTCCAGAATACCGCGCAGGCGGTTCACAATGTCACTGTCCAGGTCTCTCGTCATTTCCATGCGGACCGGGCAGAGCTTGCGCCGTTTGCGGATCACATCTTCCATATGCTCTCTGTAATCCAGATCTTCATCGTAAATGCCGTCCGCATCGATATCCGCATTTCTGGTGATGCGGATCAGCGACTTCTCCTGCACCTTATATTTGCTGAAAACCAGCGGCAGGAAATGGAGAATCATTTCCTCTGCCAGCAGATAGCAGCCGGGTCTGGTGGGAATCTCGATCAAACGGCCAAATACTCCCGTATTGCAGGGGATAATGCCGATCTTTCCTTTGTCATTTTTTGTTTCCAGAACAGCAACCGCATAAATCGCCTTGTTGTTCAGAAAAGGAAACGGCTGCTTTTTCCCCACGATAATCGTGGACAAAAGCGGCTTGATTTCCTGCTCGAAATAACGCTCCAGATAGCTGTTCTCCTCCTCATCCAGAGCGGAAAATCTGACAAGACGGACGCCTTTTTCAGCCAGCTGCCCCATCAGATCTTCATAAATACGGTCTTTCACCGCAGTCATTTTCCGAACCTCCAGCAAAATGGCATCCAGCTGCTGGCGGGCGGTCATATGTGTTTTATTGTCCCGTACTTCCTTTTTCAAAAACATCATATCATGGAGAGAACCAACCCTGACCATGAAAAATTCATCCAGATTGGACTGGAAAATTGATAAAAAGGACAGACGCTCGCAAAAAGGAATGGTCTCATCCGCCGCTTCCTCCAGCACACGTCCGTTAAATTTCAGCCAGGACAGCTCTCTGTTTAAATAACAGGAATCATCAAATGTCTGCATGACAGTATCTCCCATATTCTGTAATTTCAAAACTCAGTTCTGATGCAGCCTGAGTCCTGCAATAATTCTGTTTTACAATCTCAATACTACAATCTCATGCCGATATTGGCTGCGATGCAGGCAATAATCAGTAATGCAGCAACAATTAGACGTTTTTCTTCACTGAGTTCTTTTATTTTTTCTCTCATCATCATACTCTCTCCTGTCTGCACCTGAACCGGCAGGTGCCCCGGATTCTTTCATTACCTGTTCATTATTACATATATACAGAAGTCCGTTTCCGGCTTCTGATTTCAGTATAAAAGCCGCATCTAAAGTCTGTTTTCCTCTTTTGTAAAGTCCATGTAAATTCAGGGTAAATAAT
>JBJELO010000122.1:0-12425 GCA_051879195.1 Lachnospiraceae bacterium | reverse complement strand
ATATTTTTTTTGTTGTCAATAGGTTTCAGGCAAGAAATTGATGCGTTTATCCTGAATCCGATGATATCATGATGCCAAATGGATTGACGCATTCATCTTCAATATGTTATAATTCATAAAATACAGGGGTCTCAGGGGCATGTATTTCAAATCTGCCTGAAATATATGCCCCTGAGACCCGGAATACACGGAGAAATCCGATTGTATTATGGGGATTCATTTATTTGTCCCAATATTGTCCTTCCCATTGTACCGGTTCGCGTACTTTGGATGACATGAGAAATTTGAATATTGCATGCTTGAAAGCTGAAAACAGCAGCATGAGAAAATCTGGAGGAATTACAAATGAGCAACGACAATTTTATAGCAACCGGCAAGCCGAGTGTTGACCGTCCCTGGATGAATTTTTATCCGGAACAGTTAAGAAATCTTCCTGTTCCGGTTTGTTCGGTGACGGAATTCCTGAAGAGCCGGAATCCGGACGGAGATGCACCTGCAATTCTGTACTATGGCCGCCGGTATACATGGAATACTCTGTGGGATCTGGTGGACCAGACTGCAAAAGCCCTGAAGGCTGTGGGATTTAAGAAGGGTGACAGGATCCCTGTATTTTTACAGGCTGTCCCTGAGCATTTACTGCTGTTACTGGGCGCTGAAAAGATTGGTGCTGCTCTGGTATGTCGTGACGATGTGACGGATGAACTTTGTTTTGCAATCCGTAAATCAAAAGCTTCCGTGGCATTTTTCCCGGATTATGTTTCCAGAGAGGAAGAAGAGCAGTTTCTGGCAGAAACACCCATGGAGCGTATGGTAATCGTTTCTCCCTATACATATGCGGATAAAGAAGCGATTCCTGATTATGTACAGAAGAACCTGGATGCCCGTTATCCCGCACATCCTGCCTGTAATCCGAAAAATATTACATGGGATGAATTTCTTGCATTAGGCAGGGATGTGGAGGATTTTGAAGGTGATTTTACACCTGAAGCTCCTCTCTTCTGCGCTTACACAAGCGGATCCACCGGCATTTCCAAGCTGGTTATCCATTCGGCATCCAGTATGATCGGCGTTGCGTTCCAGCTGGTTGTTTTTGCACCGCCTACGGATGTGCAGCAGACATGGTGGCTGCCGCTTCTGACACCTGCTCTGGTGGCTGCTACGGTGTCCATGATGATTTTCCCTTTATCAACCGGGAAACTGCTGATTCTGGATCCGTTTATTGACGTGAATGATCTGGATCTTGGATTTATGCATTATCAGCCCAATCTGTGGCCTCTGATTCCCATGTTCTGTGAGATCATTATGACCAGTGAACGGATTCCTGCAGATTATGACATGAGTTTCCTGCAGGCAGCAGGACCCGGTGCGGAACCCATGAACAATAGAAAGTACAGAGAACTGGAGCAGTACCTGCATGACCACAACTGTATGGTTACGGTAACTGCCGGCTATGGTATGAGTGAGGCCGGTTCCAGTATGCTTCTTCCCTGTCCGGGTATCCCTCTGGAGGATGGATGTGCAGGTATTCCCATGCCCGAGACAGTAGTCGGCATCTTCAGGCTGGGAACCCAGGAAGAACTGGGATACAATGAAGTCGGAGAGATCTGTACGTTTGGTCCCGGAAATATGATGGGATATGCGGATGAGCAGATGACGGCAGAAGTGATGCAGCGCCATGCAGACGGCAATCTCTGGCTTCATACAGGTGACTGCGGTTATCTTTCAGAGCAGGGTGTGCTGTATGTTCTGGGCCGCGGTCTGCCGGAACGCGTTGGCGGCGGCCGTCTTTACATTATGAATATGGAAAGTAAAGTTGTGGAGATTCCCGGCATCAAAGATGGATTTTTCTGTCTTGTTCCGGATCAGGAGAATGAGGGATATTTCCTTCCGTATCTGTATCTGATTCTGGAGGAAGGGGTAACTCTGGATCAGGTGAGAGCGCAGATTGATCAGGCTCTGGAGCCTCATGAACGTCCTTATGAGATCCGCCTGATTCCACACAGACAGTATTTCCATTTCAAGACCAACAGAAAAGAGCTGGTAGCCGGAATACTGGATGAACTGAATAACAGATAAAACGGATACGACGGGATATGTGATTACGATTGCATATCCTGTTGTTTTATGTACGGGAAAATCTCCGGAAGGTTCTGCTCCTCCTTTTCTGAACTGCCATAAAACAGTTGAGTTCTTAAATCAAATAGGCTATAATAACAAAATACGCAAAAAAACAGGGAGAATACGAGGTGAATCAATGGCTTCTAATGTAACTGGTAAAAATACGGCACAAAAGAAGTCTTCTTCTGCTGTAAACCGGAAAAAATCTGCCGGAACTGAAAAAAAGGCGGATTCAGGATACCGTACAGATAAAAAAAACAGTACAGATAAAAACAGTACAGGTAAAAGAAACGGTACAGCTCAAAAAGGCAGTTCCGTGGAAAAAAACAATATAAAAAAGGAAGAAAAAACATTCCCTGCTTCAGAGGATGGAGACAACAAAAAACTGCTTGATGAAGTTCGCTTTCTGGTGGCAGTGGGGATTACGATTCTGTTGACCATGTGCAATTTCCATTACTGCATGGGCGTGGGGAATGCTGTTTATTTCGTCCTGCATGGACTGTTTGGCTGCCTTGCCTATGTTCTTCCTTTTGTTCTGCTGGGGGCGTATCTGTTTATGATTCCCAACAGAGGCAATCAGGAAGCATGGATGAAGACCAGATTGTGTCTGCTTCTGTTTCTGGAATGCTGTTTTTTGTTTCATTTTATCGGAATGAAAGAAACACAGCCGTTTTCACCGGTCTACTATTTCCTGGCCGGGCAGTCGGGAATCAACGGAGGGCTGGTTGGAGGATTGTTTTCCGGTCTTCTGCAGCATCTGATCGGAACGATGGCAACCATATTTATTATTTTTCTGATGATGCTGATCACAGTGATTATTTTTACAGAGCGGTCTGCAGTGCGTACGGTTCAGATGTGGGCAGGTGCGGTCCGTTCCCTGACAGGAGGCAGATTTCAGCGTCTCAGGGAAAAGATGCAGGAATGGTTTTCTGATGATGAAGAAGACGACTATTATGATGACTATTACGATGATGACGATTATGACATCGATGATCGAGGCAGCGAAGATGATAACAAGGATGATTCCGGCAGGGAAACAGCCGGAGTCAGAACTCATGCGAAAGAAAAATCGGATGATGACATGGAGAAGGCTGTCGGTGACAGCACTGCCGGTGGGAGAGCAGCGAATCCGACGGGAACAGGCAGCAGATCCGGCAGGTATTTCACCTGGAATCGAAAACCTGCGGGCATGACTGAAAACCCGGCGGAATATTTTACGCAGAAATTTCCGTTTATGACCGAAAAAGAGAAAAGTTCTGAAAAACCGGTTTCAGATGAAGCTTCGGGGAGTGAAAAACGAACCGGAAGTGATAAATATACCCGGGAAGCCCGTACAGAAGCTTCTTTATTTGATGAAAACTGGAGAAAAGGATTTGCTTCTTCCAGAAGCGGGCAGGAAGCTGCGATGGCGGAAACAGGGCCGGAACAAACCGGATTCCGGCAGAGCAGAACAGAATCAGGACCAACTGTGTCCCGGGATGGAAGGCCGGGGACCACAGCGGGCCGGATTTATCTGAAACGGGATCTGCGTTCTCTGGAGGAGATGGGATTTGAACATATTCCGAGTGAGGACAACTCCTCTGCTGCCGGTTCGATTGATGATTTTATTGTATATAACGGAATTGCAGCGGAAGAGGAATGGTCAGAGCCGCCGGAAGATACATATCCTTTTGAGGATGACATGGAACCGGAAGACGGTTATCTGCGGGCAGAGAACGTGGAACCGGAAGACGGTTATCCACAGGCAGAGAACATGGAACCGGAAAACGGATATCCGCAGGCAGACAACGTGGAACCGGTATCGGAAGATGCATATTCATATGCAGAAAATATGGATCCGGTACCGGAAGAGGAAGAACCGCTTTCTGAGAGCGCGGATTCTGGAGAAACCGGTGAGCGTGCCATTGATCTTACGGAACATGTGGTTCTGCCGGAGGACGGGCCTGTTGTGTGGCATACTCCGGAGTCTGCCGGCGGCGGTCTGATGCCTTCCGCCGGAGGCACCGGTCAGGGATCCGTATCAGGAAACACCGGGGTGAAATCTTCCGGCGGAATCTGGAAACAGGATTCCGGTGCCGGCAGCCGGGGAAGTTCCGGAGCAGTGACTTTCAGCAGTAAGCCGAAGGTTCCTGAGAAAAAGCCGGTTGTGAAAAAGCCGTATGTATATCCGCCTTCTTCTCTGCTGAAGCGCAATATGGCTTTTAACGGAAAGACCAGTGCTTCTAATACGGAGATCAAGGATAAACTGTATCAGACGCTTCAGAATTTTGGTGTAAATGTGAAGATGGGCGAGGTTTCTGTTGGCCCTGCAGTTACCCGTTATGAGCTGGAGCCGGAGGCAGGCGTGAAAGTCAGCCGGATCGTGGCTCTTCAGGATGATATCAAGCTGGCGCTTGCGGCACCGGATATCCGGATTGAAGCGCCGATTCCGGGCAAGTCGGCTATCGGTATCGAGGTTCCCAACCGGGAGAATACGGTGGTCGGGTTCCGGGAACTGATTGAATCGGATGCATTTCAGAATCATCCATCCAAAGTGGCGATGGCTGTGGGCCGCGATATCAGCGGTCAGATTGTGGTGGCTGATCTGGCCAGGATGCCCCATCTGCTGATTGCCGGTGCCACCGGTTCCGGTAAATCGGTCTGCATCAATACGCTGATCATGAGCATCATCTATAAAGCATCACCGGAAGAGGTGAAGCTTGTCATGGTGGACCCCAAGGTGGTGGAACTGAGCATCTACAACGGCATTCCCCATCTGCTGGTTCCGGTTGTTACAGATGCAAGAAAAGCGGCCAATGCCCTGCGCTGGGCGGTGGAAGAGATGAATGACCGCTATAAGAAATTTGCAGAATACAATGTCCGCAATATTGAAGGCTATAATGAGCATCTGAAGAAGGAAAAGGCGAAGGATCCTTCCAATGAGGAGCCTTATCTGTATCAGATGGTGATCATTGTGGACGAGCTGGCGGATCTGATGATGGTGGCACAGGGCGAGGTGGAAGAAGCCATCTGCCGTCTGGCTCAGATGGCCCGTGCAGCCGGTATTCATCTGGTGCTGGCAACCCAGAGACCTTCGGTCAATGTTATCACCGGTCTGATCAAGGCCAATGTTCCGTCCAGAATTGCATTTGCCGTATCGTCCGGCGTGGATTCACGCACGATCATCGATATGAACGGCGCCGAAAAGCTGCTGGGGAAAGGTGATATGCTCTTTTATCCCTACGGGATTCCCAAGCCGGTGCGTGTACAGGGCGCATTTATCTCCGATGAAGAGGTTTCACGGGTTGTTACCTGGCTGCATAAGAACAGCGGTGGGGTTTCCGGGCAGGAGATGATGGAGAAGATGATCACCAGTGCTTCGGAAAATGCTGCAGTAAGGACGGAACGGGATGAATATTTTGAAAGTGCCGGCCGTTTTATTATAGAAAAAGATAAGGCATCCATCGGTGCTCTGCAGCGGAATTTCAAGATCGGTTTCAACCGTGCGGCCAGAATTATGGATCAGCTGGCGGCAGCCGGTGTGGTTGGAGAGGAAGATGGAACAAAACCCAGAAAAATCCTGATGAGTATGGACGAATTCAATCAGTTCATGGATGCGGATTAACGAATCCGCATCGGGTGGTTCTGGCTGGATCTGAACAATAGAAATCGAAACAGAATGAGAGGTATCAGAATGAAATTAGGCAAATTACTGGAAAAACTCGAATTTGAAGTGTTAAAGGGAAGTCTGGATACAGACATTACGGAACTGGTTTATGATTCCAGAAAGGCTGTTGCAGGCTGTGTATTTTTATGCATCAGCGGAACCAGAAATGACGCCCATGATTATATTCCTTCTGCTGTGGAAAAAGGCACAGCTGCGGTTGTTGTGGAAAAGAAGGTGGAGGTGGCCGGTGATGTCACCGTTGTTTATGTGAAGTCCGCCAGAAAAGCACTGGCTTTTATGTCTGCTGCATGGTTTGACTATCCCGTCTCCAGGATGACTACCATCGGTATTACGGGAACCAAGGGAAAAACCACCACTTCCTATATGGTTAAGAAGATTCTGGAAGATTCCGGCCGCAAAGTAGGGCTGGTCGGTACCAACGGCGCCTGGATCGCCGGCAGACATTACCCTACCACCAATACGACACCGGAATCCTATGAGCTGGAATCCTATTTCAGTCAGATGGTGGAAGCCGGCTGTGAATACATGGTGATGGAAGTTTCCTCTCAGGGGATCAAGATGGACCGTGTAGCCGGTTTTGAGTTTGATTATGCTCTGTTTACCAATATTTCACCGGATCATATCGGGCCGGATGAGCATGCTGATTTTGAGGAGTATCTGGATTATAAACGCCGGATTCTCAGTATGTGCAAAGTGGGATTCGTTAACCGCGACGATGAGCATTATGAGGAGATGATCAAGGGACATACCTGTGAGCTTTACAGCTACGGGGAGTCAGAAGATGCCGATATCCGTATGGAAGAGATCAATTATGTAAAAAATCACGGTTTCCTGGGTCTTGCTTTTGCCATTGAGGGTGAAAAGATCGGGAAGCTTCATGTGAAAGTCAATATGCCGGGATATTTCAATGCGGTGAATGCTCTGGCAGCAGTCAGTGTCTGCTCCTTTATCGGTGTGAGCGAAGATGCCGTGAATCAGGCCCTGGCGGAGGTCCGCGTGGACGGGCGGATGGAGATTGTCTATACTTCTCACGATAAAACGGTTATCGTAGACTATGCTCATAATGCGGTCAGCATGGAAAGTCTGCTGAAAACACTGCGTTCCTATGAGCCGAAACGTCTGGTGGTGGTATTCGGCTGCGGCGGCAACCGCTCGAAGCTGCGCCGCTATGAGATGGGTGAGATCGGCGGAAAGATGGCGGATCTGACCATTATCACCGCGGACAATTCCCGATTTGAAAAAGTGGAAGATATTATCGAAGATATTAAAACCGGCATCAATAAAACAGATGGCAGATATCTGGTCATTCCCGACCGCAGAGAAGCCATCGGCTACAGCATCAATCAGGCTGAAGAGGGCGATATGATCTGCATCATCGGAAAAGGACATGAAGACTATCAGGAGATCGAAGGAGTCCGCTATCATTTCAGCGACCGGGAAACAGCGGAAGAATTTTTAAAAAAAGAAGGTAAATAATATGGTACAGGTAACGGTTAAGGAAGTTCTGGAGGCAACGGGAGGCAGACTGTTATGCGGGGACCCTTCTGTTGTGCTGGAGCATATCAGTATTGATTCACGGAATATGGAAGGGAATGACCTGTTTGTTCCTTTTATCGGTGCACGGGCAGATGCTCACAATTATATCGGTATGGCATTTGACAACGGGGCAGCAGCTTCTCTCAGCATGAGGGAGGATGTGGAGACCGGCAAAGGGCCGGTCATTCTGGTGGAGGATTCCATGAAGGCACTGCAGGATATCGGCAGGTGGTACCGGCAGCATGTTCTGAAATTCCCCATTGTGGGGATTACCGGCAGTGTGGGCAAGACATCTACCAGAGAGATGGTTTATGCTGCTCTTTCCTCTGGGTTTCATGTATTTTCCACAAAGGGCAATTTCAATGGGCAGATCGGTGTGCCGCTCAGTCTGTCTCAGATGGCACCGGAGGATGAGATGGCCGTTCTGGAGATGGGCATGAGCCTGCCGGGGGAGATGGCGCGTATTTCCCGGGTCGCCTGTGTTGATTATGCGGTGGTAACAAATATCGGCATCTCACATATTGAGAATCTGGGCAGTCAGGAAAATATCTGCCGGGAAAAGCTGCATATTATAGACGGTATGAAGGATGGCGGTGTGCTGATTCTTAACGGAGATGATCCGATTCTGGCGCAGGTGAAGATCGACCGTCCCATAAAGACAGTATTTTACGGATGCGGAGACAACTGCCAGTATCGGGTGCAGGATGTCCGCACAGAGGATAATCGCGCCGTGTTTGATGCGGTGATCAACGGCAGAATCTATACAGTTTCCCTGAAGGTACCGGGGATTCATAACGTAATGAATGCCATGGCGGCTCTGGCGGTTGCCAGCGAAACCGGTATCTCTGTGGAAGGTGCTGTGAAAGCTGTTGAGGAGTTCGGCGGATTTGCCCGCCGTCTGGAGATATCGGAGGACCGTGGAATTACCATTATCGATGATGCCTACAATGCAAGTCCCGATTCCATGAAAGCAGCGCTGCAGGTTCTTGATTCCATGAAAGCGGAAGGCAGAAAGATTGCCGTACTGGCTGACATGCTGGAACTGGGCGGGCAGGCGCCGGAGTACCATTTTGATGTGGGGCTTTATGCGGTTGACAAACGGATCGATGCATATGTCCTGATTGGTGAGCTGGCATCCTGGATCGGAAGGGCTGTGGATCAGCACAGCGATCTGCCCACAAAGTATTTCAAAGACAATCAGGAAGCAGCTGACTGGCTGATCTCACAGATCAGGCCCGGTGATATGATCCTGTTCAAGGGTTCCAATTCCATGAACCTGAAAGAAGTGATCGATGCCGTCAGACAGAGGGAGGCGTAAACTGCTGGAAGCAATATACGCACAGGTCATACTGGATATTACAAGCGGGAATCTGGACCGGACCTTTCAGTACCGGATTCCTGCACACCTGCAGGGACAGATCAGACCGGGGACGCAGGTGGTGGTTCCCCTTGGGAAGAGCAACCGCCCGGTGAAGGCTTTCGTGCTGGAACTGGAAGATAAGCCGGCATGTGATCCGGTAAAAATCAAAGAAATTCTGGATTTATCTCAGGATGCGGAACCGGTGGAATCCCAGCTGATCGAGCTGGCATTCTGGATGAAGCGGCAGTATGGCGCCGCCATGATCCAGTGTCTGAAAACAGTGCTGCCGGTGGCCCGTAAAGTCCGGGCTGTTGAAAAAAAGGAGATTTTCCGGAAAGCTGCCCCGGCGGAATATGAGGCATTTCTGGAGGAATGCCGCAGGAAGCATCAGAAAGCCCGGGTAAGGCTTCTGGAGGCGATTCCTCCGGACGGACCGGTTCCCTATGAGCTGGTGGGACAGAAGCTGCATGTTGCGGCCGGTGTGATCCGGAGTCTGGAACAGAAGGGCATGATACGGGTGCAGGCCAGACAGGTACTGCGAAATCCTTTCAGCCGGGAAACACGGGAAAAAGAGATTCTTCGGCTGAATCCGACGCAGCGGGAAGCGCTCGGGCAGCTGCTGGAGGAAATGCACTGCCGGGAGACAAAAAGACCCTGTCTTCTGTATGGAATTACGGGAAGCGGAAAAACTCTTGTATATATGGAACTGATTGAGGAGATACGGCGTCAGGGAAGGCAGGCAATCGTACTGATTCCGGAGATTGCCCTGACCTATCAGACGGTCATGCGGTTTTACAGCCGGTTTGGAGACAGGGTTTCCTTTATCAATTCCCGTTTGTCGGCAGGGGAACGCTATGATCAGTTTCTGCGGGCAAAGAGGGGGGAACTGGATGTGATGATCGGTCCCCGTTCCGCGGTATTTACCCCGTTTCCCGATCTGGGTCTGATCATAATGGATGAAGAGCACGAAAGTGCATACAAAAGTGAGACAACTCCCCGTTATCATGCCAGGGATGTGGCCATTGCCCGGGCATCCATGTGCGGCGGCATGGTGGTGCTGGGTTCCGCTACGCCTTCCATGGAGTCGGCCTGGCAGGCATCGCAGAAACAGTTCCGCCTTGTAACCATGGACAGGCGGGCCCGGGAAGAGGCTGTACTGCCATCTGTTCATGTGGTGGATATGCGCCGGGAGATGATGGCCGGCAACAAAACCATGTTCAGCCGTGTACTGTATGAAAAGCTGAAAGAACGTCTGGAGAAAAAGGAGCAGAGTATGCTGTTTCTTAACCGGCGCGGCTATTCCAGCTTCGTTTCCTGCCGCTCCTGCGGGGAGGCCGTCAGATGCCCTCATTGTGATGTGACGCTGACGCTCCATCGGAATCATCAGCTGAAATGTCATTACTGCGGATATACGATTCCCATGGTGAAGACATGCCCGTCCTGCGGGTCCCCTTATGTGGCGGGATTCGGAACCGGCACCCAGAAGGTGGAAGAAAAGCTCCGTGAGCTTTTTCCCGAAGCACGGATCCTCCGCATGGATATGGATACCACCCGCGGCAAAAACGGCCATGAAAGTATCATTGCTGCCTTTGCCAATGAGGAAGCGGATATTCTGGTGGGAACACAGATGATTGTAAAGGGACATGATTTCGGGAAAGTGACACTGGTGGGTGCGCTGGCAGCAGATACTTCCCTTTATACCAGTGATTTCCGGGCCTGCGAGCGGACCTTTCAGCTGCTGACTCAGGCGGCCGGCCGTGCAGGGAGAAACGGTCTGCCCGGGGAGATGGTCATTCAGACCTATAAACCGGAGAATTACAGCATTCAGACAGCTGCTTCGCAGAATTACGGGGCGTTTTACAGGGAAGAGATTCATTACCGGAAGATGATGAATTACCCGCCCTGCAGCTGCATGGCTAAAATTATTTTTTCGTCTCCGTCGGAGGAACATGCCGCGGAAACTGCGAAGGAAACGGCTGCAGCCTTACGACAGCGTCTCCGTGCGGATGCGGGCCAGGTTCTTGGACCGTCAGCTGCGGAGATTGGAAAGATTAATGATATTTTCTATTACAATCTGTTCCTACGGACAGCAGACCGGGAGCAGATGAATCAGGAACTGGAATTCATAAATTCATTTATGGAATGGACGAAGTGCAGAAAAGATGTTATGATACAGTTTGACATCTTATGATGTGATAGATATTTATTAAAAAGGAAGGGATATTGCAATGGCAATCAGAACGATTCGCGTTGAAGGCGATGAAATATTGAATAAAAAGAGCAAACCGGTTACGGAGATGACACTGAGAAATAAAAAACTGATCAGTGATATGCTGGAAACCATGTATGATGCGGAGGGCGTTGGCCTGGCTGCTGTACAGGTGGGCATCCTGAAACGGATTGTTACCGTTGATGTGGGAGAAGGCCCTATTGTATTGATCAATCCTGAGATTATTGAGGAGGACGGAGAGCAGCGCGGCTATGAAGGCTGTCTCAGTGTTCCCGGCAAGAGGGGCATCGTTACCCGTCCCAACCATGTGAAGGTTCGTGCCCAGAACGAGAAGATGGAATATTTCGAGATCGAAGGAACTGAGCTTCTGGCAAGGGCATTCTGCCATGAAATTGCACATCTGGACGGAGAACTCTACACCTGCCGTGTGGAAGGTTCGCTGGAAGATGTGGAGTATGAAGAGGAATAACAGCTGATAAGAGGTGATCGTATGCGTATCGTATTTATGGGAACGCCCGATTTTGCTGCGGCTCCGCTGGAAGCCATCATCAAAAGCGGCAGACATCAGGTGACCGGCGTCATAACTCAGCCGGACAAGCCGAAAGGACGCGGGAAAAGCATGCAGTTTCCCCCGGTCAAGGAAAAAGCACTGGAATACGGTATCCCCGTATGGCAGCCTGAGAAGATCAATACACCGGAGATGTTTCAGATTCTTCAGGAACAGAACCCGGACTGCATCGTTGTGGCTGCGTTCGGGCAGATCCTGAAGAAAGAGATTCTGACTCTTCCCCGGTACGGCTGCATCAATATTCATGCATCTCTTCTGCCGAAGCTGCGGGGAGCTGCACCGATTCAGTGGGCGGTGATTCAGGGTGATGAAAAGGCCGGCGTCACGACCATGTGGATGGATGAAGGGCTTGATACCGGTGATATGCTTCTGAAAAAAGAAGTCATTCTCGATCCTCAGGAGACGGGAGGCAGCCTGTTTGATAAACTGAGCCTTTGCGGCTGCGAGCTGATTCTGGAAACGCTGGAAGCGCTGGAAGCCGGTACGGCGGTCAGAACACCCCAGACAGGAGAGACCAGCTATGCGCAGATTCTCACAAAAGAGCTTGGCAATATTGACTGGAGCAGACCGGCGGTGGAAATTGAGCGGCTGATCCGGGGACTGAATCCCTGGCCCAGCGCCTATTCCTATCTCAACGGGAAAATGGTCAAATTCTGGTCTGCCGGTGTGATAAAACGCCCGGAAGAGGAAGAACCGGGTTCGATTCTGAAGCTGAACAAGCATTCTTTCGCTGTTGCCTGCGGGGAAGACTGGCTGGAAGTTCATGAATTGCAGGCAGAGGGCAAGAAACGCATGACCGCGGATGCCTGGCTCCGCGGTGTAAAACTGGAGGAAGGGATGCATTTTTCCGCATCCAGGGCGTAGTGTTCATGTAATAAGGAGATGACTGATATGTTTTACGGAATTGATCCAACTTATATACTGGTAATTGCAGGTGCATTGCTGT
>JBJELO010000121.1:0-2785 GCA_051879195.1 Lachnospiraceae bacterium | reverse complement strand
TAGTGCTTCAATTTCTCCAGGTCACTTGCTTTAATATAGGCATTGGTGTAGCCGGCCTCATCCACTACCGGAAGTAAGACCGCATTGTTATCCTCGTTCAGCAATATGATTGCCTCATATTGGGCAAATAAAGGCTCGTGCTTGTAAATTGCTCCTACTGTAAAGGTAAGCGGCTGCTCTGTTAACTTGCAGGGTTGTTCAATGGTATCTCCGATTGAAAGGTGTTCATCATTTGCAAGTGAGCTTGAGATGATGATAGGGTTGCACTCAGAATTTGAAAGGATAGATGTATCTTCCTTTACGATTTCCGCACGATCAAAGGAGGAAGCGTCAATTTTCTCAAACGATTCTGTTGCGTAATATGCAATCTGGCTTGGAACCGATGTCTTGCCGGGACGTTCAAATATCAACAGTGAAAACGGGAAAACACTGTCTACAAACGGCTCATTTTGCAATTCCACAAGTTGTTCCTTTGTAGTACACTCCACATAGTAATCAAACTGAGAATTTTCTGATTCATTTAAATATTTAGAATTGCATCCTGTCATTCCAAAAAAGATTGATATAATCGCAAGTATAACTATTAACCTCTTCATTTTTCCTCCCGTCCGCTTCTGTTTTCAACATTAAATTCCGGTTTTCTTTATCACAACTTCGTGTTCCAGCACCATATGCGAGGCACACCTACGTCTGCCTATTCGTTGGTTCGATCATTCTTCCTGTTTTTCCTCATTTGAGCCAAATTCAGGAAAAGAGCCACACAGGTCAGTGTCTGCGCCAGGGGCAGATACCCATTCGCATGCCCATCGGGGAACAGCCCCAAAATAGATTGCATCAGGAAGAAAACCGCTCCAAGCAGAAAAATGATTGATAAAATGTTCAGCAAGGTCACTTTTTTGCAAAACGCAAGGATAAACAGCAGCACCACTGCATCAGCGTACAACCCATAGAGAATACCCGCAATCCAACCATCCCACGGGAAGGACAGTTCCGGATGCCCCGTGGCAAAAATCACAAAGCCCACAGCCGCGGCACTCAGCCCACAGGCCGGGATAAAAAATAGTTTTTTCATTTCCTTTTCTCCTTTGATACTATTGGCGATTCAAAAATCTGCCCTTTTCCTGGAGCAACAGACCGTAGCTGTGTTCATAGTTTTCGTCAAAACATTGCCATTACTTTTTCTCCAACAGGGCTACGCCCGCACAGGCAAGACCAATGCCAAGCAGAGTAACAGCGGTTTGTGTTTCCAAACGGCCAAGCTGGGATAGCACCACAACGGCAACTCCCATTGCCAGGGTCAACGCCTTGAAAATAGTAGAAATAATTTCCTGAATTGACTTATTTTTTATGTTTGTATACTCCATAAATTACTGCACCTCGTTTTCGGAAAAAGCCCTTTTGTATTTTGGAAGAATCACTTTCCAGAATACCAAGCCGTGGACCAGAAGCAGCACGCCGAAAAGGATTCTTGCAGCCACTTCCGGGAGCAACAGGGCGATTCCGTTCATATCACCGCCGCCGAAAAAGCCGCACAGGACGCTTAAGTACAGCGGGTCCAACAGCAGCATAATCAGTGTGATATAGTACATACAGGCTTTGAAAACCTTGGAAGAAGACTTGCAGATTTGTGGTGCCGCCAAAATCAGCATATATGCTGCAATGGTTGTCGCGACAGCCCCAACCAGGCAGAAAACACCCATCTGAAGATTGCTCATCTGCTGCGCATAGACATCGACCTGAACCCCCACCCCCAAAAAGTTGATTTGGCGGAACACGCCGATGGACAGCGCGTAAATCAGATGCGCGCCTTCGTGAATCAGGTAATAGGCCAGCACTGCTGTAATTAAACCGAGATATTGTCGTATCCGTTTGCTCATATAGTAACCTCCTCCAAATCGTACAGTTCCACGGGAAGTACGATATTCTCATACCCGTTCATAACGGGAACAAGCTTTATTCCCCATCTGATTCTATAACCGATACCAGTTCCATCTGTACATACTCCGCCGGATCGGTGGTAAAGGTCATATTCACCAGTCCTTCGCCCTCCAGCTTCAAGGTAGTCACAAAGCTGTCAGCGGCAGAGGAGGAACCCAGGTTGGCAAACCGATTACCCCCGGCGTAATAGTAACGATCCCGTTCGATACTGCTGAAAATCAAAACGGGTTCGCCGTCTTTGTCCACTGTGTAGAGATTGAAAATCAGTTTCCCATAAAAGTCATCCCCGGAAATCGTTCCAATCGCAAGCTCCGAAATACCGTTATCATCCAGATCATCTATGGCGTAGCCCACCGTTTCCGGTGCAACATCTCTTAGCATGAGGTTCAATCCCGCATCTGTCAGCTGCTGTCCATCCCAATTCTCTTCCAACGCGGTGCGATACTGGTCGAGAATCTGCTCATATACAGTCGGAACGGCCGGTTCTTCTGCTTCGACTCCATTCAAAAGGATTCTTGCATCCGCTGTCAGCGTAACAATGAGCACCGGCGACTGTGAATCAAAACTGGTATTCGTCCGGGCAATGGGCGTTCCGTCTTTATCAGAGAATGTCAGCATAACAGGAACTGGACGTTCCAGATTGGCTGCTGCGAAGAAAACATCATTGTCCAGATAGATGTTCTTCCTGGCTTTCAGCGCAGTACCGTCTGCGTTTGCCACGCCGCCGCTTTGGTTTTCAAAATGCCAGTCCACGGAATACACATCGTCCCGCTCCAAACGGACATAGATTCCGCTTTCTGCGGACAACGTATCCGGCATAAGGGGCTCATCTTCTTCGGGCCAGATG
>JBJELO010000120.1:0-2807 GCA_051879195.1 Lachnospiraceae bacterium | reverse complement strand
AAAACTCCGGTTTCCACACGTTCCACCTGTTCCCGGCATCTGGATACAAAATACTCATAAAGCGCATTGGCATGATCCGGCTTTGCTGCATTGGTAAATCCCGGCCGGTTGCCATGGCTGCAATCCGCGTACAGGGTAAACTGGGAAACCACCAGCAGAGAACCACCTACATCTTTCAGTGAAAGATTGATTTTATCGTTCTCATCCGGAAAAATACGCAGATTGATCATCTTTTTTACGATCCGGTCCGCCGTCTTCTCATCATCCTCATGACCGACACCCAGCAGCACCAGATATCCTTTATCGATGGCACCATGCACCTGTCCGTCAATGGTGACTGATGCACGCTGCACACGCTGAATTACTACTTTCATACACTACTCCCCACTTTTTTCAAACCGATGAATAAAAAGCCCGCTGCGCAGCTTGGGTTCAAACCAGGTGGATTTGGGCGGCATCATGCGGTCAGCATCGGCCACGGCAAACAGTTCCCGGATCGAGGTGGGGTGCATGGAAAACGCCGCTGCCATATCATTCTGACACCGTTTCTCCAGATAATCTGTCCCCCGGATACCGCCGGAAAATTCAATACGGTGGTCCGTCTTCGGATCCTGAATTCCCAGTACAGGATTCAGCACTTCATTCTGCAGGTAAGCCACATCCAGCCCTTCTACACAATCGTCGCTTACATACTCCTGTTTCTGCTCCAGCAGATACCAGCGGTTATCCAGATACATGCCGCAGGTGCCTTTTTTTCTGGGATGGACAGCAGTGGAAACTTTTTTAATATGAAATTTCCCCTCCACTTTATGCAGAAATTCTTCCGCCGTCATACCGTTCAGATCCTTCACCATCCGATTGTAAGGAAGAATCTTCAGTTCATCATCAGGAAACAGAATAGACAGAAAATAATTGAATTCTTCTCTGCCGGTGTAATCCTTTTTTTCCTCTCTGCGCTTTTGTGCCACCTTTACCGCAGAAGCACAGCGGTGATGACCGTCGGCAATATAAGTTCTGGGGATTTCAGTAAATACAGCTTCTATGGCCTGATTCACCGCAGGATCCGCCACTTTCCATCCCGCATGACGCACACCGTCTTCCGAAACAAAATTGAACATCGGTTCTTCCTGTTTCACCTGATTGACCAGGCTGCGGATGTCTTCCCGGTGACGATAGGCCAGAAAAACAGGGCCGGTCTGTGCGCTGCAGACATCCACATGATGAATCCGGTCCTCCTCTTTCTCTGCAAGAGTAAATTCATGTTTGCGGATCACATCGCTCAGATAGTCATCCACGCTGCTGCAGCCCACAATGCCGGTCTGCTCCCTTCCATTCATGGTCAGGGAATAAATAAAATAGCAGGCCTCTTCCTCCTGCTCCAGAATACCATCTTCCTGCCACTCCTGCAGCATGGAGGATGCTTTTTCATATACACAATCCGCATACATATCCTGATCGTCAGCAAACTGAGTTTCCGGGCGGTCAATATTCAGAAAAGAACGGGGCCGTCCTTCCACGAAAGCTTTCGCTTCCGCACGGCTGTATACGTCGTACGGAAGCGCAGCTACCTCTTCATAATATCCCTGAGCCGGATGTACGCAGACAAATGGTTTTACAATTGCCATGACTGTCTCCGGTTATTTTCTGATCACTCTGACCTTGAATACTTCAGGGATCGCAGCAAGTTTTGCAACAACAGCATCATCAATGTCCTGATCCGCATCCATCAGTGTATAAGCCAGATCACCTCTGGAATTGTTGGCCATGGACGGGATATTCACGCCGCAGTTTGCCAGAACACTTGCAAACTGACCGATCATATTGGGGACATTTTTATTGAAAATACAAATTCTGGCAGCACCCTTCAGAGGACCCATGTCACATCTGGGGTAATTTACGGAATTGACAATATTGCCGTTTTCCAGGTAATCCATCATCTCCCGAACAGCCATCACTGCACAGTTATCTTCCGATTCTTCTGTGGAGGCCCCCAGATGAGGAGTTGCAATCACATGCTTCATGTTGGCAGTCTTTGCATTGGGGAAGTCGGTTACGTAGCATTTTACCTTTCCGGCTTCGATTGCAGCTTCCAGATCGTCATCATTCACCAGCAGATCTCTTGCAAAGTTCAGTACAACGGTACCATCCTTCATCAGATCGAATATGTTCTTGTTGATCATACCTTTTGTGCTGTCCAGCAGCGGTACATGAACGCTGAGGAAATCACACTGGGGAACCAGATCTTCCAGTTTGTCGCATACCTGTACATGTGTTGACAGGTGCAGTGCAGAGTTAACGGAAATATAGGGATCGTAGCCGATAACCTTCATACCCAGATCAACCGCTGTATTGGCAACCAGAATACCGATGGCACCCAGACCTGCAATACCGAGAGTTTTTCCCTTGATTTCATTGCCGGCAAACTGTTTTTTCGCCTTTTCCATGGTTTTGCCGATGGCAGGATCGGAAGCATTGTTCTTCACCCATTCGATACCGCCTGCAATATCACGGGAACCCAGCAGAAGGCCGGCAATAACCAGTTCCTTTACACCATTGGCATTGGCACCGGGTGTATTGAACACAACGATACCCTTTTCAGCACATTTATCAAGGGGAATATTGTTAACACCGGCACCGGCTCTTGCAACCGCTTCCAGCCCTTCAGGCAGTTCCATTTCATGCATGGAAGCACTTCTTACGAGAATACCTTCTGCCTCATTCACCTCATCTGTTACTGTGTAATTATCTGTCAGTAAATTTAAACCGTATTTTGAAATCGGATTTAAACATTTGATTTTATACATGAT
>JBJELO010000119.1:0-2841 GCA_051879195.1 Lachnospiraceae bacterium | reverse complement strand
CCCTGATGTACAAAAATCAGGCAGGTTCCGGCGGGAAAATCCTCCTCCGGCAAAACGGAAGGACAATCAGGTGAATCATGCCTGCATCCTGCATTGCTGCACAGATAAACCTCCTGCCCGGAAGCAAAATCCATATACATGATATGAGCTCCGTAACTGCCATCGGAAAGCTCCTGCGTATCTTCTGTTATATAGTAGTAGCCGTCTTCCGTACAGCATCCTTCCCCCGCCGCTGCCAGAAAACGGAAACCGGCAGGCCCCTGTGTTTCAGATGAGCTGCCTCCGCCAGCCGGATCAGTCGTGTTGTCCGCCTCAGACACAATCCCCTCTCCGGACGAATCCCCGACAGACAGGGAACTGCTCTCTGCGGGCTGACTGCCTGTATCCGAAACCTCATCTTCCTTTGTTTCTCCCCCACATGCACAGAGACATATTACCATCCCTGCAATTACCAGAAATGTCATGATTTTTTTCATTAAAAAAGACCTCCTTACACACTGTCATGATGAAGGCATCGAATGAATCATCCGACGCCTTTATCAGAAAGCTTCAAAGAGATCTTAAAGTGAAAAAGTCAAAAATCAGTCAAAAAAACAGCCGAAAATCAGCCGGAAATCCGATGGAAAAGCCCCACGCTCCGGATAATGAGAAAAAGTTCTCATACTGTCAGACGGAGTTCCACCACAGCTCCCCGGGAATCTCCATCCTGTGAATCCCCATTATAAAATTCCAGACTTCCTCCATGTTTTTCACAGAGCAGCCGGCTGATTGCCAGCCCCATTCCCAGATGTCCGTCCTCCTGTCCGGACGGCAGGAACAGCTTTTTCTTTTTTCTGAGAATTTCTTCCGGAAATCCTCTGCCGTCATCCGTCACGACAATCTGCAGCTGCTGATATTTCCTGTCATATTGAAAAGAAATGCACACACAGCTTTGTGCAAAACGAAATGCGTTGCCGGATACATTTTCCAGAATCCGGTAAAGCACATCTCCATCCACATGAAGCATCATTTCCGGAACTTTATTCTTCAGATTCAATGTAATGTTCCTGTTCCGGGCGATCACTTCCATATCTTCGCCCACGTCCCTGATCAGTTCAGAGGAGGAAACCTCCTTTTTCTTCAAAGGCACATCCTCCAGCTGATTCAGCATTCTCACAGATTCCGTATAGTTCTCCAGACGGCCGGCAGCCAGATTCAGGTTGTTGACAATCCGCGCCGTTTTTTCCTGCCCCAGCCTGCCGCCCGGCAGATTGATCTGCAGATATTCCGTATATCCTTTTATAATGGCAATGGGATTGCGAAGATCATGGGCAATGGAGGCCTGCATGAGCCTGCGCTGCTCCAGCATGTCCCACATGGCCCTGTTATTTTCAACCAGTGCGGCACGCATCTGTTCAAATGCACCGCACAGCTGTCCCATCTCATCCCCATAATCATACGCAATGGAAAAATCCAAATTCTGTACCGTGATCTGACCTGCCGCATCTGATAATATTTTCAGCGGTTCGGCAAGCTTTCTCCTGTAGAAATAGAATCCGCAGATCAGAATCCCGCCGATGGACAGAAGCACCGGCACACCGATCATGGCTGCCCCGCAGAACCTGTAGGCCAACTTGCGCTTCGGCGTCAGCGTATCAAAACTGTTCTCAATCTTCTGAACAGAATATTTCTCATCAAGAACCGGATCGCCCTGTCCATCATCGGATTTCAGTTCAGGAAGCAGCTTCATATCACCATCAAACTCCAGACGCATAGTGGAAGTAACCGTTGAGCCATCGGAAAATTTCTGATCCACTGTCAGAAAGATGGCATTGGAATCCGGCAGCAGATAATGCCGGAATGATGTGCATCCCCAGATCACAATTCCCGAAAGGACCGCCACCGTGCAGAAAGTAATCAGCACAGACAGAATAAAAAAGCGGTACAGCGGCAGATCCCTGATCTGTTTTCTCAGCCTTTCCATTTATACCCCACTCCCCAGATTGTTTCGATATAATCCTCGCCGGTAATTTCATGAAGCTTTGTCCTGATCTTCCTCACATGTTCCTTTACCACGCTGCTGTTTCCCTCCGCATCATATCCCCAGACCGATTCATAGATGCGCTCCCGGTCAAATACCTGATTGGCATTGGTCATGAGAAATTCGATCAGATCAAATTCCTTTCGTGAAAACGGGATCGGCGTATCCTTGAAAAAAACCGTTCTCTCCGACAGATTTACGATCAGATTGCCCGATGTCAGCACAGACGGCCGGTATCTGCTCCGTTCATCCCGGCGCAGATGGGCCGCAATACGCGCCGTCAGTTCATTCAGGCTGAAGGGCTTCGTAATATAATCATCACCACCGTACTGCAGACCGTTGATTTTATCCTGCTCCGTAATACGGGCCGTAAGAAACAGAATGGGGCAGGAAACATGGCTGCGTATGGTTTTGCACAGCTCCAGACCATCCATCCCCGGCATATTGATATCCAGCAGGATCAGATCCGGCTTTTTCTGCAGAAGATTGATCGCTTCCTCACCGCTGCCCGCTGTCATGGTATCATAACCGCAGTCCCTCAAATGGTCGGAAAGCAGCTCCGTTATCATTGCTTCATCATCCACGATCAGTATTTTGTAAGCCATATTTCTCCCTCCTGGTGTGTAGTTCGCAGTCATGCGTTTTTTACAGTGATGCGTTTTTACAGAGCGGATTTTTCACAATAAGGGTTTTCACAATAATGACGATAATAAATCTTCAAAATACCGGTCCACACCGTCGTAGCTTTCCTGTGCCTGTTCTCCGTGTTTCTCCAGAATGCTCTGAATCTCTTCCTTCACCATCTGCGTTTCCACTGATGT
>JBJELO010000118.1:0-12916 GCA_051879195.1 Lachnospiraceae bacterium | reverse complement strand
AAACGGAACACAGCTTTATTCCCTCGAGCAGATTGTTAATTACAGATAAAGTAGTAAGTCTGCAATTCTGCTTTCGGGCAGAAAGGTTGTGTCCAGGGGACGCGAGAGGACCATGATACGAAGTCCTTCTGCGGGCTGAAAACGCCCGCTGACAGGACTTGTATCATGGTCCTCTCGCTGTTTTGTGGGAAACCTTTCTGCGAGGGAAAGGGAGAATTGTAGTTGGAGAGAGGACATATTAAGCTCGCTATCGAGGTTGGCTCTGAACAGTAACCGTTGTTTTGATTGTGGGGGTATGGTGATGGAAATGATTGACTATACTGAGGCAGAGCGGTATTATATGGATATAGTCATATAGTGGATGGGGAGAGAAGGATTCTCTTCTGGATTTGGGTATGGAATGGAGGCGTGTTATGAAATTGAAGTGCTGTGGTAAAAAAATAGTTTCAGGTTTGCTGGTGTGTCTACTGGTTTTTCTGATGGCTTTTGCTGTGTCCGGCAATGATGCTGCGGCTGCGGGGAGTGTGTCTGTGAAGCTGAATAAATTGTCGGCAACGATTTATAAAAATCAGACGTTACAGTTGAAAGCTGTTGTAACCGGGAGCAATGAAAAGGTGACATGGAAGTCCGGTGATTCCCGGATAGCGGCCGTAAATTCTGCCGGTAAGGTGACCGGGAAGAAAGCGGGAACTGTGACGATTACTGCGAAAGCAGGCGGAAAGACAGCGAAATGCAAAGTGACTGTAAAAGAGCCGTCAATCAAGTTGAATAAAACATCAGTTACCATTTATACGTCCGGTACCACTTCAGTGCAGTTAAAAGCTACCGTAAAAGGTGCAAGTTCGAAAGTGGCATGGGCGTCCAGTGATAAAAAAATTGCTGTAGTGGATTCAAAAGGAAAGGTTACGGCTAAAAAGACAGGTACAGCTGTTATTACAGCGAAAGCGAACGGGAAAACCGCGAAATGTAAGGTAACAGTAAGCAGTTTAAAGAGTAAATATATCAGTTATATAGATAAGAATATTCAGAATCCATCAAAATACACGTATGCGATACGGGACATCAATGGGGATAAAGTTCCTGAGTTGATTTTAAAGTACGAAAATGGCGAATCGTTTACAAATTATTATCGTGTATATATATGGCAGAACAATAAAGTTGTATTTTTCAACAAAATCAAGGTGGGATGGTCATTCAGCGAACTGTTTTATTCAAAAAAATATAACGATGTTGTAACATATTTCCATTTCGCCGATGGCGGCTGCTATACATTTTACAGTATGAAGAAAAAGAATTTTGAGAAGGATTTTTCCATAGACTGGTCTGATTCATGGAACGAGGACAATGAGCCTGTAAGAACATACTATTACAACCAAAACGAAAAAGAAATTGCCCATTATAGATGGGATAATCAGGCTGAGAAAAAAGCGGCATTCAAAAAGATCGGAAAATATACAGGTGATCTTTCTGAGATTGTTTTTAAGGAGCTGGCGCAATTAAAAGGGAAATAGTAAATCTGCAATTCTGCTTTTGTGCAGAAGGTGGTTGTTCAGGGGACGCGAGGGGACCATGATACGAAGTCCTTCTGCGGGCTGAAAACGCCCGCTGACAGGACTTGCATCATGGTCCTCTCGCTGTTTTGTGACACGCCTTTCTGCGAGGGAAAGGGAGAATTGCAGTCGTCCTCATTGTCTGCGGTCCCCTTCCTGAAAAACGCAGAATTTGTGTATAAAAAATGCGGAAATCTGATATAATGATAAAAAAGAAAATGCGGAAACTGTTTGTTTTACACTAATAAAAAATGCCGCAGGCGCTATAGATTTATCTACGAATAGGTTCACAGAAAGACAGGTTACCAATGAAAAAGAAGCTTTGTATCATCGAAATTTTTCTTGTAGTTTTTGCGTTATACAGTATTATTATGACGCTGATCCAGCTGGGGGATTGTCAGAATCAGGTGGATTTTTCTGCCAGGGGCAATGTGCTGAATGTTTTAAATCCTGTTGGATTTTTTTCGGCAGGAAGAGCTGTTCTGGAGGATTCTGAAAAGAATATATATGTAAGTAATCTGGGGGCAGATACTGATACAATACAGAAATTCAGCCAGGAAGGGAAATACATTTGTTCTTATTTCGTCAATGATAAGGAACGGTTATTCTGGATCGAGTACTGTAATTTGTCAGTAGAACTGTCGGAAGAATTTCTTGTATTTATTGATGGCGAACTGATGATTCAGCGTGCATATGCAGATGGAGAAAAGGATTATCTGCAGAAAACGGTTCATGAATATGGTTCATACAGCGGCGATACGGATATCATCTGTGTATTTTCTGCTAATGAAATCATTTTGTACGCAAAAGATTATCTTCTTGGAGAAATCCCTTTGTCGGAAATGGAGATAGAGGAGTTTGCCACTGTCCAGCTGGAAAGTGACGGATCTTTGTTTTTCTGGACTGTCACTATGGAAGACGGGAGAAAAATCAGGCTGGAAAAGATTCTGAATTCCGATATCTGTTACGGCGGCGTATTTAGTATATTAATTGATATTGCGCTTATTCTTGGATTTGTTATAACTTCAGATAAAAAAAGAACGGAAAAAATCGAATCCCCGGATACGTTATCTGACTCCTGAAAGTCGTTGACGTCCTTTTCGTGACCTTTTATGAAGTTGCCTCTTTTTTTCTGATGCATATATTGGAAAAAAAGAGGTATTTTTTGTGAGATTTAAGTTTTTTCTGTCGGTTTCTCTGGGTGTCCTGTGGCTGGTTTTGTCGTGCTGGCTGGCTGTTTTCTGGGCTGAGGTGGTTTCCTGTGTGTTTCCCGGGGCTTATGTCTGGTGGGTGATCGTCGGGATTGCTTTGCTGCCGGGGTTTATGATGAGTTCCATGTTCTTTTCCAATCTTCTGAACTGGAGGAGGGTAAAGTATACGGATACGGCAGAGGATACCACGGTTATTATGTGTGCGCATAATGAGGAGAAAAATATTGCCCGGTCCATCCGATCGGTTTTCGAGCAGTGTTATGCGGGGCATATCCGTCTGATCGTGGTGGATAATGCTTCCGATGACCGTACCGGAGAGGAAATTGTGAAAATGAAGCGGTGCTGTGTGGAAAACTGCTCTCTGGAATATGTTTTCTGTGGACAGCCGGGGAAGGCCCATGCGTTGAACTGTGGTCTGGAAATGGTCTGTACGCCTCATTTTATTACGGTGGACGGGGATACCTGTCTGGAGAAGCGGGCGGTGCAGCGGATCATGAATCACATTACGGCCAGGAAGAGTGCCTGCGTTGCCGGGAATCTGTTTGTTCAGAATGCGGGGGCTTCGCTGGCGGCGAAGATGCAGAATTACGATTATCTGCTCAGTATTGCTGCAATCAAACGGTTTCAGGGCAGTTACCGGTCTACTCTTGTGGCGCAGGGGGCTTTCAGTGCGTTTGATACCTGCGAGGTTCGCCGGGCTGGCGGCTGGAGAGATGTGATGGGGGAGGATATTGTCCTGACCTATCAGTTGCTTGCACGTAAACTTCCTTCGACTTATGAGCCGGGGGCAGTCGGTTATACCATGGTTCCCGAAACGGTCAATGGCCTGTATAACCAGCGGAAAAGATGGGCGATTGGTATGCTGGAGGGATTGTCGGCAGTTCCGCCCTGGAGACAGGGAACGGTGTATTCCCGCTATTTTACCTCCATGAATGTGGCGGTGATTTATCTGGATCTGGCTTTCCTGTTCGGGCTGATTCCGGGAATTATTATGGCGCTGTTCGGATATTTTTATTTTGCCGGGGCACTTACTCTGTTTGCTCTGGCTGTGGGTGCGGTATTTTTCCTGAGTATCTATATTTATCAGGCAGAGCTGGAGATTTCTTTTAAAAACAGCTTCTGCGGTTTCCTGTGCTTCCTTCTGCTTTTTCAGGTGATTCAGAGCACGGCGGCGCTGCACGGCTATCTCAGCCGGCTGCTGCACAGGAAAGGGGAGTGGGTTTGAGATGAAAGCGTATCGGAAATCTGGTGATAAAGCGAAAAGGAACCGTGCACAGGATAAAAGACGGAGCAATCTGCTGTTTGGCATGGCGATCTGCATTCTGATTGCAGCCGTTGTCTGCTGTCTGTTCGGTATGATTTTTCACCGGACGAACCGCAGGATTGAAGAAGTAGAGCCTGATCCCGGAAAACCGGTGATCGCCCTGACCTTTGATGACGGCCCCAATGCCTGTTATACGCCTCAGGTGCTGGATATTCTGTATGAACAGCAGGTCCCGGCCACATTTTTTCTGGTAGGGGAAAAGCTGGAAGCAAATGAACAGCAGGTCCGGGAAATTGCTTCCGGCGGACATGAGATTGGCAATCACACGTTTTCCCACAGGGATCTGACCACGCTGGACCGTGGGACCATACAGAAGGAAATTCGCCGGACCGGTGAAACATTAAAAGAGATTCTGCCGGATTATGAGATAAAATATGTACGCCCGCCGTATGGAAGATATACGGAGGAGGTTCGCGAAGCTGCGGGGCTTCCGCTTATGCTGTGGACCATCGACAGCGGCGACTGGGAAAATCCGGACGCGGAAACCATTTTCAGAACCGTGGTCAGTCAGGCAGAGGATGGCGATACTGTGATTTTTCATGACGACAATGAACAGACTGTCAAAGCACTGGAAATGATCATCACTGAGCTCAAAAAACGGAATTTCGGATTTGTTACGGTATCTCAGCTCTGTGATCTGAACGAGGAAAAGAACTGAAATCTGCGAAAAAAACAACGCGATTGTATTGAAAAATATGCGTTGTTTTTTTCATTTACCGTGATATAATGTCTGCGGAGATAGTATTTGTTCAGAAACTGTACTCTATCTGATTCACATGTTATTTCATCGGATGCAATAAAGACAGGTTGTCCAACCGCCGGAAGACCTCGGGATGAGGCTGCCAGACAGTATGGATGCAGGTCGGAAAATTATTGAAAGGAGTATGAAATGACAGTACAAATGTTAAAATCAAAGATTCACCGCGCTGTTGTGAGACAGGCGGAGCTGGATTATGTGGGAAGCATCACAGTGGATGAAGAACTGCTGCGCGCAGCCGGGATTCTGGAATACGAAAAGGTTCAGGTCGTGGATATCAATAATGGAAATCGATTTGAGACCTATACAATTGCCGGAGACGCGGGAAGCGGTATGATCTGTCTGAATGGTGCTGCAGCCAGATGCGTCAGCGTTGGTGATAAGATTATTATTATGGCATATGGTAATTACGATATGCAGGAAGCAAAAGAACATAAACCTTCCGTTGTTTTTGTGGACGAGGAGAATAAGATCAGCCGGATCACAAGCTATGAAAAACATGGCTTGCTGGAAAATATGAAATAACAGTGCAATCAGAACAGAGGCTATCTTCAAATCCATAAGAAAGAGGAAGAATCAAATGAAAGTAACAACAACAATCCGCGAAACAAGAGAGCAGATCAAAGCCTGGAAAAAGGAAGGATGCACAATCGGTCTCGTGCCCACAATGGGATTTCTCCATGAGGGACATGCAAGCCTGATTAAAAAGTGTCGGGAAGAGAATGACAGGGTCGTAGTGTCTGTATTTGTCAATCCCACCCAGTTCGGACCCAACGAGGATCTGGAGGCATATCCCCGTGATTTTGAACGGGACAGCAGGCTTTGTGAGGAACTGGGAGCAGATCTGATCTTTCATCCGGAACCGGAGGAAATGTACCATGATCCTCATGCATTTGTCAGCATTGACCTGCTTTCGGAAACCTTATGCGGTAAGACACGTCCCATTCATTTCAAAGGGGTATGTACCGTCGTATCCAAATTATTCAATATTGTAACACCGGATCATGCATATTTCGGACAGAAGGATGCACAGCAGCTGGCTATCATCAAAAAGATGGTGCAGGATCTGGATTTTGACATCCGCATTGTAGGATGTCCGATCATTAGAGAAGAGGATGGTCTGGCCAAATCTTCACGGAATACCTATCTGAATCCGGAAGAAAGACAGGCAGCACTTTGCCTGAGCCGTGCCGTGCGCCGCGGTCAGGAAGTAATCAGAACGGGCATCAGCAGCGAAGAAGTACTGCGTGAAATGAGAGCCGTCATTGAAGCGGAACCTCTGGCCGTAATCGATTACGTTTCCGTTGTGGATGCGCTTACCATGCAGCCGGTAGAGAAAGTGGATAAGGATGTACTGGTTGCCATGGCCGTTTATATCGGAAAAACAAGACTGATCGATAACTTCAGTTACGAGGTGTAAGCCATGAAAACAATCGGGAAAATTGCATCTTTACTGACACGTTATATCAGCATCATTATTCTGGTATTCTCAGGACTTGCATTCCTGAAGCCGGAGGTATTTGGCTGGGCGACCGGCTATACATCCGTATTTCTGGGAGTCGCTATGTTTGGCATGGGGCTGACCATTCATGCGGAGGATTTTAAAATCGTATTTTCAAGACCGAAGGAAATCCTCACCGGCTGTCTGGCACAGTACACGATTATGCCTGCTGCGGCATGGCTTTTGTGCATGCTGTTTGGCCTGGAACCGGACATTGCCATCGGTGTTATCCTGGTGGGCTGCTGTCCGGGAGGAACTGCCAGCAACGTAATCACTTATATCGCAGGAGGGGATGTGGCACTTTCTGTGGGGATGACTATTGTATCCACCCTTCTGGCGCCGATTGCGACCCCTGTTCTTGTATATGTACTGGGCGGTGCATGGGTGGAAGTATCCCTTCTGGCCATGATTCTTTCGGTGGTAAAAGTGATTCTGATACCGGTACTTCTGGGCCTGCTGATCCATCATCTGTTCGGAAAACAGATCGATCAGATTCATGAAGTCCTTCCGCTGATTTCCGTTGTATCCATCGTTATGATCATATCGGGAATTGTGGCTGTTAATAAAGAAAAAGTCATCACCAGCGGACTCCTGGTACTGGGAATTGTAGTGCTGCATAATCTGATCGGAATGTTCACCGGCCTTGGCATTGCGAAAATATTCCATATTGAATACAACAAAGCAACGGCCATTGCCATTGAAGTGGGCATGCAGAACAGCGGTCTTGCCGTTTCGCTGGCAACAGCCAATTTTGCAGCCAATCCGCTGGCAACGCTTCCCGGAGCGATTTTCAGTGTATGGCACAACATTTCCGGGTCCATATTTGCAGGAATCCGCAGGAGAGGGATGAGGAAATAAAACTCTTTTTTTCCTGCCTTGACTTTTCAAAATGGAATGTTATAATTGAGGCAGTTGACGGGCTTGCGGCAGGTCATCAGGTCAGTTGATGTGATCAGCTGATGTGGTATGGTGCTTTGCAGTCCGGCAGCGGATAGTGAGATTGCGTTGATACAGGAACACGGTTTGGGAATGCATCAGAGAAGGATACATGAGGTGTGAGTATCCCTGCAGGAACAGATCAGGTGACCGCCTGTGGAGCGGCTTTAATAGAGCACGGGTCAGCCCGTTACAGCTGGAATGAGAGGCCGGAAGGCGTGTATGTACTTCGGGCAAGACGGGTGGAACCGCGGATAAAAGTTTATTCGTCCCTGGCAGATTTATTGATGATCTGCCGGGGACTTTTTGTATTATGTGCCCAGCGTATATCGGTAACCGATACGTTCTGCTGGAGAGCATACTGGTCAGGACGAACCGGCAGACAGGAGAATTCAGAAAGGAAAGCGAACATTATGAAGATTACTTTAAAAGATGGTTCTGTAATCGAGTATGCAGAGGCAAAATCTGTGATTGAAATCGCTGCTGATATCAGCGAAGGTCTGGCGCGTATGGCATGTGCCGGCGAGATAAATGGTAAGGTCGTTGACCTGAGAACGGTTGTGGAGGAAGACTGCAGCCTGAATATTCTCACATTTAACGATGAAAAGGGTAAGGCTGCTTACCGTCATACTGCATCTCATGTGCTGGCAGAGGCTGTTAAAAACCTGTATCCCGATGCAAAGCTGGCAATCGGACCGTCCATTGATACCGGTTTTTATTATGATTTTGATATGGCGCCTCTGTCCCGCGAGGATCTGGACAAGATCGAAGCAGAGATGAAGAAGATCATCAAAAAAGGCGAGAAGATCACAAGATATACTTTGCCCAGAGCGGAAGCGATCAAATTCATGGAAGAAAAGGGGGAACCCTACAAGGTTGAACTGATTCAGGATCTGCCGGAGGATGCCGAGATTTCCTTCTACGATCAGGGCGGATTTGTTGACCTGTGCGCAGGCCCTCACCTGATGAGCACAAAACCCATCAAGGCATTCAAACTGATTTCCTCATCAGGCGCTTACTGGAGAGGCAGTGAGAAGAACAAGATGCTTACCAGAATTTACGGTACCGCATTTACAAAGAAGGATGAGCTGAAAGAATATCTGGCTTATCTGGAGGATATCAAGAAACGTGACCACAATAAGCTGGGCCGTGATCTGGAACTGTTTACAACAGTTGACGTTGTTGGACAGGGTCTGCCGCTGTTCATGCCCAAGGGAACCAAGATCATTCAGACGCTGCAGAGATGGATCGAGGACGAGGAAGAAAAGCGCGGCTACGTGAGAACCCGTACTCCTCTGATGGCAAAGAGCGATCTGTATGTAATTTCCGATCACTGGGCTCACTACAAAGAAGGCATGTTCGTACTGGGCGATGAGGAGAAGGATAAAGAAGTATTTGCACTTCGCCCCATGACCTGTCCTTTCCAGTACTATGTATACAAGGCAACTCCCAAGTCCTACCGTGACCTGCCCTACCGTATGGGTGAAACCTCCACTCTGTTCCGCAACGAGGATTCCGGTGAAATGCACGGTCTGACCCGTGTACGTCAGTTCACCATTTCCGAGGGTCATCTGGTACTGATGCCCGAACAGCTGGAAGAGGAATTCAAGGGCTGCGTGGATCTGGCAAAATACTGCCTGACCACTCTGGGTCTGCAGGATGATGTAACCTACCGTATGTCCAAATGGGATCCCAGCAACGCGGATCATTATCTGGGTGATGCCGAGATGTGGGATACCGTGGAAAATACCATGAGAACCATTCTGGATGACATCGGTCTGGAATACACGGAAGCTGCCGGCGAGGCTGCTTTCTACGGTCCCAAGCTGGATATTCAGGCGAAAAACGTATACGGCAAGGAAGATACCATGATCACCATTCAGATCGATATGTTCCTGGCAGAACGTTTTGACATGAGCTATGTGGACAGAGACGGACAGAAGAAACGTCCCTATATCATCCACAGAACCTCCATGGGCTGCTACGAAAGAACCCTTGCATGGCTGATTGAAAAGTACGCAGGTGCGTTCCCCACCTGGCTGTGTCCTGAACAGGTACGTGTATTGCCTATTTCCGAGAAATATCTGGATTACGCCAACAAGGTAAATGAACAGCTGCAGGCCAACAATATCCTGTCCACCGTGGATACCCGTTCCGAAAAGATCGGCTACAAGATCCGCGATGCACGGATGCAGAAAATCCCCTACATGCTGGTAGTCGGCCAGAAGGAAGAAGAACTGGGCGTTGTAGCTGTAAGAAGCAGATTCAAAGGCGATGAAGGTCAGAAGGGTCTGGATGAGTTTATCAATGACATCTGTAAAGAAATCCGCACCAAGGAAATCAGAAAGGTTGAGGTTGAAGAATAATCATGAAAATGATCTCCTGGAACGTGAATGGCCTGCGTGCCTGTGTCACAAAGGGATTCCTTGATTTCTTCAGGGAAGCCGATGCGGACCTGTTCTGTATTCAGGAAAGTAAGCTGCAGGAGGGCCAGATCGATCTGGACCTCCCCGGCTATTACCAGTACTGGAATTACGCGGAGAAAAAAGGTTACTCCGGCACTGCCATTTTCACAAAAAAAGAGCCCCTGTCGGTCAGATACGGCATGGGAATCGAAGAACACGATAAGGAAGGCCGCCTGATTACGCTGGAATTTGAGGATTTTTACTTTATTACGTGCTACACCCCCAACTCCCAGAGTGAGCTTGCCCGTCTCGACTACCGCATGAAATGGGAAGACGACTTCCGGTCTTATCTGAAGGAACTGGAAAAGAGCAAACCTGTGGTATTCTGCGGCGATTTAAATGTAGCATATTCGGAAATCGACCTGAAAAATCCCAAGACCAACCGGAAAAATGCAGGTTTTACCGATGAAGAACGCGGAAAATTCGGCGAACTGAAGAATGCGGGCTTTATCGACACCTTCCGCTATTTTTATCCTGATAAAGAAGGCATCTATTCCTGGTGGAGCTACCGGTTCAGCGCCAGAAAGAAGAACGCCGGCTGGCGTATCGACTATTTCTGCGTATCGGAAAGCCTGAAGGACCGTCTGGTGGACGCTGAGATCCTGACGGATGTCATGGGTTCCGACCACTGTCCCGTGGTCCTGCATATGAAATGAGCGGGTTTACCTTAAAGCTGCTGGCGCTGATCCTGATGATCATTGACCACTGCGGACTGGTTCTGTTTGCAGGAACTTCCCTGTATCTGCCCTGCCGCATTCTGGGGCGGATCGCATTTCCGCTATACGCGTTTTTAATCACGGAAGGATATGTTCATACGCGAAGTGTGAAAAAATACGCCGGGCGCCTGCTTGTTTTTGCAGTTCTGTCGGAGGTTCCTTTCGATTATGCCTTTTTCAGAACACCTTTTTACATGGGATACCAGAATGTATTTTTCACGCTGGTGCTGGGACTGGGAGCGCTTGTCTGCCTTGACAGAGCTCTGGGAAAGAGCGGGCGGATCAGGGCATCGGAAACGGCAGCCGGAAATACCGGGAAATCGGAAATGTCAGCCGGTGAGCTCTGGGAACAGACCATGCGGAAGAGTAATATCAGTAAAATTCTGCTGATCGTTATTATGATAATTGCAGAACTGACTGATACCGATTACGGTGCATTCGGCGTTCTTGTCATCGTACTGTTTTATCTGTTCCGTGACCGGAAAGTAATATGCATGGTATCCGTGGCAGCGGCGCTGATTATCTACGGCTTCCTGGGCGGCTTCTATATTGAAGGCTTCGGGGCTGTTGCACTGATTTTTATACTGCTGTACAACGGAGAAAAAGGGCAGTATCCTTTTCCTTCCCTCATTTTCTATGCAGCCTATCCGCTGCATCTGCTGATACTGGGATTGATGTGAATCAGATCATACAGCAGAAATTGGTAATTATCTGGGGAAATTACCAATTTCTGCTGTATTCATTCGGAATAGTTCAGCCGGAGCTGAGCTGCTGTGTATTTTTCTTTGCAGCTGAACTGTCTGCTGATTTGTTACTGTACGGCATGATCACCGGAGAAATCTGTACTATTTCCCGCCAGTCTCTCCACCTCTTCAAGAGGCAGACTGGTCATCGCTGAAATCATCCCATAGGAAAAAGAACCTTCTTTTAACATCCTTAACGCGGTCTCTTTATTCGCTTCCAATGCCCCTTCTGCACGTCCTTCTGCATGTCCTTCCACAAATCCCTCTGTGCGTCCTTCATCTCTGATTTCCGCAATCGCTCTACACACATCTACCACCTCCTGCTCTGAGTCGATTTTAAATTCTGCATTCGTACATGTATTGATTACCATTGCTGCGTTTCTGTCCAGCGCAGTGAATCTTCTATTGTTTTTAACAAGCTTTTTCAGCTGCTCTTTGTCAGTTGAACATTTAATGAAAGCCAGAACTTCTCTCAGGCTGGAATGAAATTTAGCCAGTTCATCTTCATTAAGATATGCCGGGGCAATCAGATGGATTCTGTAATTCTCTACCAGAGACAGGATTCTTTCATCATCCACTTCCAGCATGTCATGCAGACTCATGGGGCCATCCCATTTTTCTGCTGAAAAAAAGAGAACCAGTGTTATGACCGGTACCAGCCGGTCATCTTTATAAAAACCGGAAAGATATTCTCCTGGGCTGTGATCTTTATAATCTTTTGCCTTTTTATGCGATACTGCTGCTTTCCTCACCTGTTCTGCGTATGCCAGCGCATCGTAAATCATATTTTTGACAGGCATGGCGTAATGGACGGAATCCTGATTCTCGATTCCCAGTATAACATACGCTGTATGCTCATCCGTCATCGCGGTAAGATACTTCAGACCATCCCTTATCTTTTGTACCGGAAGCTGTGCTCCATCTGAACCATAGGGAACCTCTGCCGCTACGGAATCCATTCGATGCAGGTTTTCCGGTTGTATGATTTCCTGCCCGCCGTAAATCAGGTAGTTGAATGCATCTGCAAATACCCGATTGTCTTTCACGTACTGTCTGGTTACTGTATCTGTTTTTCCCAAATCTGTTCTGCCTCCTTAAAAAGTCATGATAAAATAATTCCGGCAGAACAGGTTATCTGATCATCTTCCGTGTCCTTTATGAGATTTATTTTATCATGCCAGTATTTGTTTATCAAGCTGCACCTGAATGAATTCTGCCGTTCTCCCTGGTTGGACTAATGCCATTCATCAGGCATGCTTTATTTTTAGGACTTCATATATAATCATATTATGTTATCATATATTTGTCAATAATTTTAGTCAGACTTCTATATTTTTCATTTTAAAATGAAACAGATGGATTCAATGATGGGCTCGAGGTTGACTCTGAACAGTAACTTATTTGCAAGGGATTTTCTCTTCAAATCACTTAACTGTAGTGATTAAATGTGTTAATATATACCTGAGAAAGTATAAGTTTGAATGTCTGCTGAATTTGTTCAGAACAGTTCAGCCAGACTGAACTGTTACCTTTTATGATTTGAATAGTTGTTGACAAAAAAATTCCGGTGTAAAACTGATGCTCTGAATCAAATGTAGTATTAACGGAAGGAACAGATGTCTACATGCAGAGGGGAGAAGCATGAAAATACGTTTTAATAAAATGGAAGGGCATACTTTTATCATTCGCAGTAAGGATGAATGTGCTGTCCTG